>DYKY01000033.1:0-8814 GCA_020722365.1 Thermoflexus sp. | reverse complement strand
AGGGTGGCACGGTCGGAGACCGGCCACAGCAAAGGGTGGCACGGTCGGAGACCGGCCACAGCAAAGAGTGAGGCACGGTCGGAGACCGGCCACGGCAAAGAGTGGCACGGTCGGAGACCGGCCACGCAAAGGGTGGCACGGTCGGAGACCGGCCACGGCAAAGAGACCGGCCACGGCAAAGACTATCTGACTACAAGACTAAAGACTACGTGACGGTAATGCTATGAGCGCGCTGACATTACACACGGTTGAACGCGATTCTTTTTTCACGCGGCTGGATTTCCGTTCCAAGCTGGCGCTGATGGGGGCGATCACGCTGGTCGCGTTCGTCTGGGAGAGTCCCGTGCCGGGAGGATTGTTAGCGGTGGCGGTGGCGCTGGCGTGCCTGGCGGCGAAGGTCAAGTTCGGCTACATCCGTATGGTCGTCACGCTGCTGTTGCCCTTCGCCGTGTTTATGATCCTGATGCAGGGCTTCCTGGGCGCCGACCTGGTCCGCGCACGGTTGCATCGGGAGACGCTCACGCCGCTTTTCGCGTTCCCCGCGTCGTGGCCGCTCATCGGCGGCGGCATGATGACGGTGGAGGGCGTGTTGTATGCGCTCAACATCGTCTTCAAGACGCTCACGATGATCCTGGTGTTGCCGCTGGGCATCTTCACTACCGACGTCAACGCGATGGTGATCGGCATGGTCAAAATGCGGGTTCCGTATAAAATAGCCTTTATCTTCTCTTCAACGCTGCGCTTTTTCCCGCTGCTGTTCGAAGAAATTCAGACGATCATCGAGGCGCAGCGGTTGAGAGGATTGGCCTTTGAGACGATGGGGGCGCTCAAGCGGCTGCGCGTCTACGCCAAAATCGCCGTTCCGCTGATCCTGGGCGCGCTGGTCAAGTCGCAGACGCTCGACATCGTCTTACAGTCTAAAGCGTTCACCGGCAGCCCAGAGCGCACGTATTTGCACGAGACGCATCTGAGCGCGGCAGATTACGCCGTCATCGCTAGCTCCATCCTGTTCATCGTCACCGCTGCCATCGCCTATTTCGGCTGGGGCATCGGTAGATTTGGCGATTTGTTGATTGGAAATTGAAAACGCAACAAAATCTCACGTAGAGACGCAACGTTTTTTTGACTTTTGACTTTTGACTTTTGACTTTCAGACTTCAGACTATTTTCAGAGGTGAACTATGAACCTTGAATTCACGCTCAATGGTGCAAGCGTTTCTTTGCCGGATATTCCTGAAGACATGCTCCTGGTAGACCTGTTGCGCTCAACGCTTGGGCTGACGGGGACGAAGCGTGGCTGCGAGACGGGCACGTGTGGCGTGTGTTCGGTGCTGGTGGAGGGCAAACTGACGAAGTCGTGCCGCACGCCGGTGGCGAGGGTCGCCGGGCGCACCGTCACCACCATCGAAGGCATCCACGCCCCCGACGGCGGTCTGAGCGACCTGCAACAGGCGTTCCTGGAATGTGGCGCCGTGCAGTGCGGGTATTGTACGCCGGGGATGATCGTCGCCGCCGAGGCGCTGCTGCGTGCCAATCTCAATCCCACCCGCGACGAAATCCGCCGCGCCATTTCCCCCAACCTTTGCCGTTGCACCGGCTACCAGCAGATTGTGGATGCGGTTGAGCTGACGGCGAAGAGAAGAATGGGCGAATCAGCGAATCAGCGAATCAGCGAATTTCAGAATCCACAATCCACAATCCACAATCTAAAATACGTGGGTAACCCCAAACTCCAAAACGTGGACGGCCCCGACAAAGTCTCCGGGAGGATCAAGTACGTGGGCGATATGCGCGTGGCGGGGATGCTCCACGCGAAGGTGCTGCGCAGCCCGCTGCCGCACGCGCGCATCGTCAAACTGGATGCAGGTCCCGCGCTGGCCGTTCCCGGCGTCAAGGCCGTCATCACCCACGCGGATTTTGTGGATCACGGCAACTTCGGCTGGCCGGTGAAAGACAACTACGTCCTGGCCTACGGGAAGGTGCGCTACGTGGGCGACGCCATCGCCGCGGTCGCCGCCGAGACCGAAGCGGCGGCGCAGGCCGGGATTGATGCCATTGTGCTCGACCTTGACCCTTTGCCGGTGGTGAGCGATATGACCCACGCGCTCGATCCCGACGCCCCCATCATTCCCGACAAGCCTTCGACATTGACGGCGGGCGGCTTCGGCGAGGGCAATCTTTGTGACCGCCACATCGTCCGCAACGGCGATCCCGCGCCGATTCTGGAGGCGTGTCCCGTTGTGCTGGACGAAGTCTACACCTTCCCGCACCAGGAACACGCCTACCTGGAGACCGAGGGCGTGCTGGCGATCCCCGAACCCGACGGCGGGGTGACGCTCTACGCGAACAACCAAAGCCCGTTCATCAACCGCGACACGTCTGCTGCGGTGCTTGGCCTGCCCGCGGACCTCGTGCGCGTGATCCTGCCGCCGGTCGGTGGGGCGTTTGGCGGCAAGGACGACACGGTCTACCAGACCACGGCGCAGGCGGCCAAACTGGCGCTGGTCGCCGGAAAGCCCGTGCGCCTGGTTCTCTCCCGCGCCGAGTCGATGGCGGCGTCGTACAAACGCCAGGCGTCGCAGATTCGCCTGATCCTCGGTGCGGAGGCCGACGGCGCGCTGCAAGCCGCCAAAGCCGAGATGTTGATGGACAGCGGCGCGTATGCATCGATGACGCCGCTGGCTTCGTGGCGCGCGACGATGCACGCGGCGGGCGCCTATCGCTACCGCGCCGTCCACGTGGATACGACCTCCGTCTACACGAACAACGGCTTTTCCGGCGCGTTCCGGGGCTTCGGCAACGTCCAGGCCGCTGCCGCCGTGGAAATGGCGATCGACGAGCTGGCGTACCGCCTCGGACGCGACCCGCTGGACTTTCGCCTGCAAAACTGCCTGCGCGAGGGCGACCGCACGATGACGGGCGATCCCATCGATCACGAAGTGGGGCTGACAGCTTGTCTGGAACGGGTGCGCGAAGCGTCAGAGTGGGACCGCAAGCGCGCGGCCTACGCGCAGCAGCCTGCGGACACCGTTCGCCGCAAGGGGCTGGGCGTGGCGTGCTACTTTCACGGCAGCGGCCTGGGCGGTGAAGGCCATGACTTCGCCGTCTCCACGCTCGCGGTTGACCCGGACGACGGCATCACGCTTACCTCCGGCCTCACCGATTACGGGCAGGGCAGCCGCACCGTCTTCAGCCTGCTGGCAGCGGAAATCCTGGGCGTCGATATGCAGCGGATTCGGATGCTGCGCCCCGACACGCACACGGCGGTCGATTCCGGGCCGACCGTGGCCTCGCGCGCGTCCATTGTGGGCGGGAACGCCGTGCGTGTGGCGGCGGAGAAACTGCTGCAACAACTCACGTTCGCGGCGGCGGATGCGCTGCATTGCACGCCGGAGCAACTCGTGCGCGCTGGCGAGAACTTCGTCGGCCCCGACGAGGAACCGCTGACCTTTGAAGCGGTGACGGCGCACGCCCGTGCTATGGGCCTGCCGCTCTCGGTCGAGGGGAAATGGGAGATCCGGCCCATTCACTGGGATTTCGAGAAGGGGACTGGCGAGCCATATCTGTGCTACGTCTTCGGTGCGCTCGTCGCCGAGGTAGAGGTTACCATGCGGACAGGGAAAATCGCCGTTGCCGGCCTGTGGGCGGCGCACGACGCGGGGCGGATTCTCTACCCCGCCGGAGCGTTGGGACAACTGTACGGCGGCGTGGTGCAGGGACTCGGCTACGGCCTGACGGAGCATTTCCGCTACGAAAACGGCATTCCCCAAACGCTGGAGCTGAACACCTACCGCATCCCCCGTGCGACCGACGCGCCGGACATCGACGCGACATACATCCAGACCACGCTACGTGAGGGGCCGTTTGGTGCGAAGAACCTCGCGGAGCCGGTCATGGTCGGCGCGGCTCCGGCGATTGCGAACGCCGTTTTCCAGGCAACGGGGCAGCGGGTGCGGTCGCTGCCGGTTTCCTTAAAGCCAGTACCATCTTCTCATTGACCTGCCGGTGTTTAGTTGTACGATTATAATTGTGTTTGGGAAGATGCGCCAAAACAGCTTACCAGGAAAGGAGAGATCGGATGAAAACGTTTAGGGGGATAACATGCTTTGTGTTGTTGATGCTTCTGTCGGTGCTCCTCGGCGTGGGGTTCACTGCCGCCGCCGGAATCAAGGCGCCAGATGCGCCACAGGCGCGCACCGCTCCCATTATCATCGACCACACTTCTACCGACATCACCGCGGTCCCGCAAGCATGGATTGAGGAGGCTAAGCGCGTGTTGCACATCGCGTATGGACACACTTCTCACGGCAGCCAGGTCACCGACGGCATGAGCGGGTTGGTCGGCTTTGCCAACGGCGGTGGATTGGGACTTGCGCTCCCTGAGGACATTTTCGCCTGGAACGAGGGCGGCTCAGGCGGCGCGCTCGATTTGGACGATTACGCGATGGACGGTGATGTGGGGTATTATCCGGATTGGGTCAACAACACACGATCCTATCTGGGTACTCCTGATCCTGATACCGGCCGAGGGCAAAGTCACCCCGACGTCAACGTCATCATGTGGTCGTGGTGCGGGCAGGTGTCCGGCTACAGCGCGCAAGATATGATTGACATGTATCTCGCGCCGATGACGCAACTCGAACTGGATTATCCCGGCGTCACCTTCGTCTACATGACCGGCCACTCGGACGGCACCGGCGAAACGGGCAACCTGCACCTGCGCAATCAACAGATCCGCGATTACTGCATCGCCAACAACAAGGTGTTGTATGATTTCAATGACCTTGAATTGTATGACCCGGACGGGAATTACTACGGCGATAAGAATGTTGATGATGCGTGCAACTATGACTCGGACGGTAATGGTTCGCTCGACAAAAACTGGGCTGTAGACTGGCAAAATAGTCATACCGAAAACGTAGACTGGTACAGTTGTGGTTGCGCACACAGCGAAGAAAGCCCACTCAATTGCAACCGAAAGGCGTATGCCGTGTGGGCGCTGTGGGCGCGGCTCGCCGGGTGGGATGGCGGGATCAGTGCGCTGGAAGCCGACAAGACCGCCTCGCAGGCCGAAGCGACGCCGGGCGAGACCATCGCGTACACCGTCGCCATCCAGGCCAGCGGCACGCCGCTGACCGGGACTGTGACCCTCAGTGATACGATTCCTACAGGGCTGGCCTACGTCCCCGGCTCTCTCGCGGCGACCTCCGGTGTGGTAGATGACGATGCTGCGCCTGCGCTCACCTGGACGGGACTGCTCACGCCCACACCCGCTGTGACCGTGACCTATGCTGTCACGGTCGCCACCAACGAATGGCGCAGCATCACCAATGCTGCCGTCATCGCCGCCGTGGGGCAGGAGCCGTTCACGCGCACGGCGACTGTGCAGATTGTGCGTCCTGCCGATTATCCCGATCTCACGCCGTCGTTCAAAACGGTCTCCCCGCTGTCAGCCTATCATGGTGACCGGGTGACGTACACCGTGGGCATCCGCAACGCCACCGGCCCGTTATCCCTCACCGCTGTCATGAGCGACGTCATTCGTCCGGGCTTGGCCTACATCCCCGGAACGTTCACCGCCACATCCGGGGCAGTGGATGAGACGCAAGCGCCGCTGTTGCAATGGACGGGCGTGCTCTCGCCCTCACCCGACATCACGCTGACCTACGCCGCTGTCGTCACCTACACCAAGCCTGGCAGCACGGTCATCCTACCGGCCTTTATCACCAACCAGGCTAACATCGCCATACCAGGATATCCGGGCGTCACGCGCAGCGTCACGCTGAAGATCAACATGATCCGCGTTTACCTGCCGCTGGTGTTGAGATCAGAGTAGGACAGGTCAACATATTCTGAAGTGATAATGCTACAAAGATCGCCGGTGCCTATCGACATAATGGTGGGCGCCGGCGATCTTGTGGTGTATGTCACGGTGACCCTTACGATCTTCTGAGATAGCGCCACTTGCACGTCTGGCGAAGTATCGCATCTCCCCCATGTGAATCTTCGGTGTTTGCGAAAAAAGCGCCGACTTCCTTTGCGTTTTGTCAATATTTATGGTAAGATATTTGTATAGTTTACGCAGGAGGTCAGCATGACAACATCAGACAGTGAACGGGTGGAAGTCGCCCAGCCCGCCAAGCGTGCTTCGAGCAGTAGGAGCGGGTTTGGCCCAATATGGAATGCGTTCAAGAATATTGCTATCGTCTTCTCGTTTATCGTCAACATCATCCTGGTGATTGTTTTACTTCTGGCATTTGAACCCGTGTTTATGGCCAAGAGCCAGGTGGCCGAACCGCTGTTGCTGGACCTGGACAGCGCCTTTGCCGCCTTGGGAGAGACGCGCATCGAATCCACCGTCTACATCACGGATACGATGCCGGTGGTGTTCGATCTGCCACTGGCGCAAAATACGAATGTCGTGTTGGTGGAGGCTGTGCCGCTGCAAGCGCCGGCGACGTTTGTTTTGCCGGGCGGCGGTGGCGCGATCCACGGGACTGTGCAGCTTGCCCTGCCGCAAGGGATGGCCCTGCCCGTGGCGCTCAATCTGATGGTGCCCGTGAGCACAACCGTGCCGGTGGTGATGCAAGTGCCCGTCGAAATCCCGTTGGCTGAGGCGGGGATGGCGCCGGCTATTGCGCAACTGCGGGCCGTTTTCTCACCGCTTACCGGTGCGGTGCAAAGTCTGCCCGATTCGACCGAGGAGCTCATACAGCAGGCGGTTAGTAAAAACCCATAATGAGCCAGAGGCCTATCTGTAATTACGAGGGCTCCCACTATCGCACGGAGTTCTGGGACACCACGCGCGCCTATGAGAATGCCGCTGAGCGCATCGCGATGCGGGCACTGTTGCCGCCGCAAGGCCGCAGGCTCGTTGAAATCGGCGTGGGGTTCGGCCGCATGGCTGATCTTTACGCCGGCTACGAGACCGTCGTCCTCTTCGATTACGCGCGCACGCAGTTGGAGCAGGCGGTTGAGCGTCTCGGCGAGACCGGTGCGGGCGGACGGCCTCGTTATCTCTTCGTACAGGGCGATTTCTATCATTTACCGTTCGTCGCCGGCCTGTTTGATACGGTGACGATGGTGCGCACGCTGCACCACGCCGCCGATGCGCCCGCCGTGCTACGCGGCATCGCCGACATCCTGGGACCGGGTGGGGCATTCGTCCTGGAATTTGCCAACAAACTGAACCTCAAAGCGATTGCGCGGTATCTCATGCGCCGCCAATCGTGGTCGCCCTTCGATCCTGAGCCGGTCGAATTCGTGGCGCTCAACTTCGATTTTCATCCCCGCTGGATGTGGGCGCAGTTGGAGCAGGCCGGTTTGCGGCGCGAGGCCACGCGTACCGTCTCCCACTTCCGCATCGGCTTTCTGAAGCGCTTCGTCCCCGCACGCCTCTTGGCAGCACTGGACGCCCTGGCGCAGCCGACCGGCGCGCTCTGGCAGCTCAGTCCGAGCGTCTTCACGCGCGCGCGGGTTGGCGCAGGGAAAAGCGCGGCCCCCGCTGGCGCGTTCTTCCGCTGCCCGGCGTGCGGCGAACCGCTGAGCGCGTCCCCACAGGACGAATTTTCCTGCACCTGCGGCAAGGTCTGGCGGCGCGAAGGCCATATCTACAATTTCCGCGATCCCGTCTGCTGATATGGTATAATACGTTTACTCTGGTCGCGGCAACCCAGGACCGGAGCTAACGAAATGACGACGAGCAGGGGCACACTCCCTGCTCGTTTTTAGTGAGATGTGCAATGCAATGGATTCGTGATTACAAACCCGATCCCGACGCAACACGGCTGTTTCGCCGGGCGCTCGTCATTACTCTGGGGGGCAATATTCTTCTGGCTGCGGGCAAAGGTGTGGCAGCCCATCTCTCGGGCAGTGTGGCGCTTTATGCCGATGCCGCCAATTCCGTCTCGGACGTTTTATACTCGCTGCTGATGGTTCTCGGCCTGTGGATGGCGCAGCAGCCACCGGACATTGGACACCCGCAGGGCCATGGGCGTTTTGAGCCTATTGTCGGGCTGTTGGTCGCCGCCGCGATGACGTTTGCCGGATACGAAGCCGGCCGCACTTCCATAGCGCGATTTCTGGGCGGCGGGCTGGCGCTGGAACTTGGTTGGCCCATTCTGGCGTTGCTGGTCAGCGCGGCTGTCAAAGCGGCGATGTACGGCGCGATCCGGCGTATCGCTTCCCAGGTTGCCAGTTCTACGCTCGCCGTCGTCGCGCAGGACAACCTTTCCGACGTGCTTACATCGGGTGCGGCTTTCATCGGTGTGCTCGGATCCCGCTTTCTTCACCCGTTGGCCGATCCCATCGCCGGCGCGCTCGTCGCGCTGTGGATCTTCCGCGCATCGCTGTCAGCCTGGAAGGAAAATCTCCGTTACTTGACCGGCGCAGGCGCTTCGCGCGAAACCCGTGAGGAAATCGCCGCCGTGGCCGCGAAGGTGCCGGGGGTTCTCGGTGTGCATCAGGTGATTACCGAGTACGTCGGGCCACGTCTGGTGGCCGATTTGCACATCAATGTAGACGGACGTACTCCGCTTTTCGAGGCGCATCGTATCTCTGATGATGTCCGTGCCAAACTGGAGGAACTACCCGAGGTGGATCGTGTCTACATCCATGTGGAACCGTATCAAGACGATGGGGATTGGTGATTATTACCCATATCTCACCGCTGAGCACGCTGAGGCCGCAGAGAGATATAAAAGAAGCCTTCTCCGCGTGCTTTGCGACCTCTGCGGTGAAATGAAGCGCACGCATAGTGCAAAAGGAAGACATTTGTCTGAGAATTCCGCCTGGCTCGCTGTGGCCGGTCTCTGA
>DYKY01000220.1 GCA_020722365.1 Thermoflexus sp. | reverse complement strand
TGACGCTCTTGATGCCGCTGCGCCGCAGCAGGTGAAAGAGCGTCTCGCGCGGCTCAATATCGAAGGTGCGGGGAGTGCCGTTTAGGGTTATGGTTATTCTCATCAGTTACCCCCTTGAAAATAAACGTCGGAACGTCGTTTTCTTTCAGCTCATTATAGCATAACCTTCAAAAGACTGCCCAACGAGGTGCGGATTTTCGTAATCCGTGTTGTTGATCACGCAATCGCTGCGCTCGGCAGGACGATGCGTTTCCAGATACCACTGCTGGACAGGGATGTAGCGGAACTTGTAGCGTTCCAGATAATCGTCGCCGTAGTGTGGGACATCGCGGGCGGGGGCGCGGCGCAGGACTTCGTCGAGTAGAAACCAACGACGATGGCACTGCCGGAGGCGGCAATGTGCAGGTCATCGGCGGCGAACTGCGTGTCAACAGTCGCATCGTAAACAATGATGGCGATTTCGAGAGCATCCAGCGCCCGGTCAATCTGGCGAACGTCGCAGCGGCAAGTGTGATCTTATCTTTTTCATATCGTACAGCTAACCTGGAAACTACCGATACCGTGAGTGTAGATGTCTACAACGGTACGACATGGACACCCCTGGAAACTTTTTCCGGCGCCAGTGAGGCGAATGGGACACGGTATTACGACATCTCGGCCTACGCCAACGCCAACAGCGACTATAGTTTTTATGACCCGATCAGTCAAAAGCTCCATCAGGTCTGCGAGGATGACACTTTATAATTGCGGGGGAAGCTGGAGGATGAACGCCGAACCTGCACCGCGCCGGCTCTCGAACCAGAGCCGCCCACCCTGCTGTTCGATGAGGCGCCTGGAGAGGTGCAGGGCCAGCCCATTGCCGGGGACCTGGCGCGTCTCTTCGTCCGAGGCGCGGAAGAACATCTCGAAAACGCGGTGTTGTTCCTCCGGCAGGATGCCGATGCCGTTGTCACGCACGGCAACGCGCACGGCGGGCACATCGGGCGCGAACTCGGCGGTGATGGTGATCGCGCCACCTTCCGGGGTGTAGAGGTGGGCGTTGCTGAGCAAATTCCCCAATACCTGCACGAGACGGTCGTGGTCGCACCAGAGCGCGGGCAAGTCCTTGGGAATGGCGCGGGTGATGGTCTGGTTCTTCTGCGCGATGGCGTTTTCCAGGGAACGTAGAGCTTCGTCGAGCGCCGCCTCAAGCGCGACGGCGGTGGGGGTGAATTTCAGGCTCTGTCCTTCCAGCTTGTTGATGTCGCCGAGGTCGGCGACCATGCGCGCCATGCGTTCCACGTTCGAGCGCACCGTTTGGAGGAAGCCCGTCTGCGCCTCGTTGAGCGGTCCCATCATACCCTTGAGCAACAAGTCGGTGTACCCTTTGATGGACGTCATCGGCACACGCAGCTCGTGCGTCACCAGGGAGACGAACTGCTGCCGGGCGCGCTGGGCTTCGGCGAGTGCAGCCTCGGCCTCCTGGCGCGCTTGCCGCTCCCGCGCCAGAGCTTCTGTCAACGCACGCACTTCGTTATCCGTTGCAGGCATAGCGTCCTCCTGGGTAGATTTCAGAAATCCGTTTGGATCTGTTCAATCCGGTGACCTGGATTGTATGCCATTTCAGCGAGAGGGCAATCTTACAGTGCAGGGGTAAGCAGAATGGCCCCCACGATGACGACGCAACCAAGCAGCGCTCCGGCAACGGTCTGGCCGAGCGTGTGCCGTCGCAGTTTGACGCGCGACCAGGCAATCAGCGGGATGCTGATCACGAGTGGCGCGGCGGCGAGGCCAAACACGTGCAAAATGAGCAGCGTCACACCGGCGGCGGAGGTGGTGTGCACGCTGATCTTCCAGCGCAGCGTGATGGCAAACACGATGAGCCACTGCACAAAACCCGCCCCCGCCATAACTTTGAGCAGCGGTGGCGCGTGACCGACGTACATCACGAGCCAGCTCACGCCAAACCCGGCGATGGTAACCAGCAACGAGCCTTTGCGCTGTTCCCGAAGCTGCACGTCCAGATCGGTGACGCGCCCGTGGCGCACTTGCCAGATCAAAAACAGCAAGGGAGCGACCATCGCCATCAGCACGTACACGCCTGACCACAGCCACACGCCGGGCACAGCCATACTGGCTGCGACAACAGTCAGCCCTGCCAGCCCCATCACGGGCGGGCTACCCACCTGCGAGATACCATACGCCAGATATTCGCCGCGCGTGCTGGGTTTGAGCACGGCATCCAGCGTAGTCGCCAGCGACGAAGGCCGTTGTGAGTGACACCCCCTCTTCATCAATAGCGTATTCCTCCATTCAGGTTACAATGACACTTCACATTATACCAGAACTGAGAGAGAGTATATGGCAAAAAAGAAAGGGAAAGTAATTTTGGTGACAGGCGCATCGTCGGGGATTGGGCGGGCGTGCGCAATAGGGCTGGCGCAGCAGGGACATCGTGTGTACGGCACAAGCCGTACACCGCGCAGTGCGGGCGGCGATTTCACTATGCTTCCCATGGACGTGACCGATGCAGCGACGGTGCAGGCGGCGGTGCAGGCCCTCCTGGAACGCGAAGGCCGCATCGACGTCGTGGTGAACAACGCCGGCATCGGCTATGGGGGAGCGGTGGAAGACACCTCGACTGACGAAGCACAAGCCACACTCGATACCAACTTCTTCGGGGTATTGCGGGTGTGCCACGCGGTGCTGCCGACCATGCGGGCGCAAGGGCATGGCGCCATCATCAACATCAGTTCCATCGGCGGAATGATCGCCCTGCCGTTCCAGGGTCTCTACAGCGCAAGCAAGTATGCCCTTGAAGGGGTAAGCGAGGCACTGCGGATGGAGGTCAAACACTTCGGCATCCACGTGGTGCTGGTGGAACCTGGCGACACGCACACACAATTCACCGCCAACCGGCGCAACACCCGCAGGGCGGACGAAAGCCCCATCTATCGCGAGATGTATCGCCGCGCGCTGGCACAGATCGAATCGAACGAACGCAACGGCGCCTCCCCGGAAACCGTCGCCCGCACCGTACTGCGGATTGTAGCGTCGTCGCGGCCCCAAGTGCGCTATGTCGTGGGGCCATTTCACCAAAGGCTCGCCGTTCTGGTGAAACGCCTGATCCCAGCCGGACTGTTCGAACGGATCATCATGATGGTTTATGGCGTAAAATAGGCATCGCAACCGCACTCCATACCATCACGTACTATCCATAGAACGTTTCAATTGAGGAGAAAGGTAAAATGAAAAGGGTTATCATTTGCGGAATTGTGCTTGCTTTACTGGTGACCAGCCTGGCCTGCACGATCACACTCCCGGACATCAACATCGATATCGACGTGGAAAAAGTAGAGGGTTCGGGCAACGTGGTCGAGGAAACCCGCGACGTGCGCGACTTCAGCCGGGTGCGCCTGGCGGGCTTTGGTCGCCTGCACATCGAACGCGGCGACACAGAGTCGTTACGCATCAAGGCCGAGGACAACTTCATGCAGTACATCACGACCGAGGTCAAAGACGGCGAACTCGACATCCGGTGGCAAAAGAACATCCTGGCGACGAACCGCGAACCGATCAACTTCTATCTCACCGTGAAATCGTTGGACACAATCACGTTGGATGGCGCGGGCGACATCGAGGCGCCTGACATGCGCGCCGAGACATTCACCGTGAACGCAAACGGCGCCGGCAACTTTGATTTGCCGGACCTGGACGCCGACGCGCTTGTGGTGATGATTTCTGGCGCGGGCAACGTGACGTTGACAGGAGAAGCAACGACGCAGACCGTGACAATCAACGGCCTGGGGAGCTATCAGGCCCGTGACCTGTGGAGTTCGACAGCCAAAGTCAAGATCAACGCGGCCGGCTCTGCGACTGTGCGTGTGAGCGATAAGCTGGATGCAACGATCAACGGCGCAGGGTCAGTTTTTTACTACGGCAATCCCACCGTTTCCCAACGGGTTGCCGGCGTCGGGCGGATCAGCCGCATCGAGGATTAACGGTCTTATGGAAAGGCTGGCACGCGCAACGTAGGGGATCACCGCCATCGTTGGTTTTGCAGATATGGACGATGACGTTTACAACGCCGCCGCCGTCCTGTACGGAAGACGCAAGGCCGCCGCTGTACCGTTGGCGACCATAGCACTGCCAGAGATTACGCAGGATGCGCTGCCCCCCGACCGCCCCACCCTCACGTCGCACATCGTGGAACCGCTGCCGCCCCCGGCCGAAATCTACGAGGCACTCGTCTTGGGGACGCGAGACTACGTCCGCAAGAACGGCTTCGAGAAAGTGGTGATCGGGCTATCTGGCGGCATCGACTCGTCGCTGGTAGCGTGCATCGCGGCGGATGCGCTGGGGCCGGAGAATGTGGTAGGCGTGGCGATGCCATCGCGTTACACCTCCGACATGAGCAACACCGACGCGGCGCTCCTGGCAATTTCGGGCGTACCTGGATGCGTTGGCGGAGCCATTCGCCGGGACCGCGCCAAATGTCACCGAGGAAAACGTGCAGGCACGGATTCGCGGCAACTACCTGATGGCGCTCTCCAACAAATTCGGCTGGCTGGTGCTGACGACCGGCAACAAGAGCGAGATAAGCACAGGTTACGCCACGCTCTACGGCGACATGGCGGGGGGCTTCGCGGTCATCAAGGACGTACTGAAAACGCCGGTGTACGACCTCTCGCACTGGCGCAACGCGCAAGGTGATATCCCTGTCATCCCTGAACGCTGCATCACCCGCCCTCCCAGGTGATCGTCGGGCCGGGCGCCAAGCCGATTCTGTTCTTCCCCACGC
>DYKY01000219.1 GCA_020722365.1 Thermoflexus sp. | reverse complement strand
GTCAAAAACACGCCCACAAGTCAAAAACACGCCCACAAGGGGCTAGGCTACGACCGTTCAACTCATTTGAAACACACCGTTTATAAACTATTCTTGTGGAGAGCTACATGGGAACCAAAACAATCACGACACTATCTGCAGCTCCGGCATCTTCAGACTTCACACTTATGCCTTCTTGCGCACGGAAGTCGCCAAACTACTGTTTACACGCATCGAAATGGGGAGTCTTGAAGCATATACCTCAGTATTAACGTTCGATGAATTGACCTATAAGCTGTTGCTGGCCCTGATCCGCGACAATTATCCTGGTTCACCGTTGGAACATTTGCGTGATCAAGAAGAGGCGATGATTGCCGAATTTTATCCCCGGCTTGCGCCATTGTTAGGACAATTGCTATCCTATCCACACCTCACTTTGGTAGATATCACCTCCGCCGATATCATCCGTATGAACGAGAACATCAGCCGTTATCATTTGCGTCCACGTGACGCACTGCATCTGGCGGCGATGCAGGCCTGTGGCTGTTCCGCGCTAGTCAGTCACGATGCAGACCTTGATCGGGCATCGGGCATACAGCGTTACCACTTGGATGGCTAACCCTTCACCATTGTAGTCTGATCGCTCTACGTCATTTGACGTACGCCTCTTACAAAAAATCCGTCTTTTGTCGCACTCCCAAACCGTCCTTATGACCGATGTGCAACCGGCGGAATCGAGTATGATAAAGTTGTAATTGAGCGGCGACAACAAACTCAGGTGCAACGCCCTTCTCAGTGAACGTAGCGCGTTGCACCTGATTGTGTGAGTAAGGAAAGATGCCATGGGTGCACAAATGCCGGTTCTGGTGGTGGCAAAACCGGGACCGTTTCGGGATAGCCTGGTGACGCTGTTGAAGACATTACCACAGGTCTCCACTGTAGAGCAAGCGCACACGGCTACATCAGCCCTGCGGACGGTCGAAAGCAAACGCCCGGCGCTGGTGGTGGTGGATTCCAATCTGCCCGGCGATGAAGCGTGGACGGTGCTCAATCAGCTCAAAACCCGGCGTCCCGCCGTGCGCTGCGTCGTGCTTTCCGAGACGGTGCAGCACTACCGTCAAGCGGAGGCCGCCGGCGCAAGCCGGGCGTTGCTCACCGGTATTCCGGCGCCCAAGCTCTCGGTCGCTCTGGAAGGCTTGCTTGGATAGAGCTATCAGCTATCAGCTATCAGCGTTCAGCCAGCATGGTTTGGCATAGCAAAGGGCTTTTATCCATGCTAAAACTGAAGGCTGACAGCTAACATCAAAGAAAGGAAGAGAAACATGGAAGAACAACTTTTCGGTATGGACTTAGAAGAGCCTCCTGGGCAAGGGGGCTGGCATCGCGTTTGGCAAAACGTTTCGCCTGAGCAGTGGAACGATTGGCGTTGGCAGCTCGCCCACCGGCTGAGTTCTGTAGAGGATTTTTCCCACATTCTGCACTTAACCCCCGATGAGATCGCTGGTCTTTCGGCGCCCGGTCACTTTCACGTCGATGTGACACCCTATTTCGCCAGCCTGATGGACCCGGACGATCCGAACTGTCCCATCCGGCGGCAAGTGATTCCCACCGCGCAAGAACTGGTGCCGTTCGACGCGGAAATGGCCGACTCGCTCGGCGAGGATGCCCACTCCCCGGTCGCCGGGCTGGTGCACCGCTATCCCGACCGCGTTCTGATGCTGCTGACGACGCAGTGCGCCAGCTATTGCCGCTTCTGCACGCGCAGCCGGCTGGTCGGCGACAGCCACGTGATGTTCAACTCCGCCTCCTACGAGCAACAGTTGGACTACATCGCCGCCACGCCCGAAATCCGCGACGTGCTGCTCTCCGGCGGCGATCCACTGACGCTGCCGCAGAACGTGCTGGAACGCATCCTGTTCCGCCTGCGCGCCATCCCCCACGTCGAAGTCATCCGCATCGGCTCGCGCGTGCCCGTCTTCCTGCCGCAGCGCATCACCCCCGAACTGACGGCGATGCTGGCGAAGTACCATCCCGTGTGGATGAACATCCACTTCAACCACCCGAAAGAGATTACGCCGGAAGTGGAGCGGGCGCTGGCGCTGCTGGCCAACGCGGGCATCCCGCTCGGCAGCCAGACCGTGCTGCTCGCCGGGATCAACGACTGCCCGAACATCATTATGGCGCTCAGTCACAAGCTGGTAAAGAACCGCGTGCGCCCTTACTACCTCTACCAGTGCGATCTCGTCCACGGCGCGGGGCACTTCCGCACGCCGGTGTCGAAGGGCCTGGAGATTATGGAAGCGATGCGCGGGCACACGTCCGGCTTTGCCATTCCCACCTTCGTGATCGACGCGCCGGAGGGCGGCGGCAAAGTGCCGATCCTGCCCAACTACCTGCTGAGTATGTCCGATAGCAAGGTCATCGTCCGCAACTACGAAGGCTTCATCACCGCTTACACCCAGCCGACGGACTACAAAGGCCACGATCCCGCGACCTGCCCTTACTGCCAGAACCGCCGCAACGAGGCTGGACAGGAAGGCGTGGCCGGGTTGCTCTCCGGGCAAATCCGCGAGATTGCCCCCCAGGGTTGGCGCGAGACACACGCGCGTGTCCCGCAGGCGCCTTCGCCTTTCGTCGTCCAACGTGAAATGGTGGAACGCTGATATGGGGCTGCGCGTTGCCGTTGTCGCCAATCGCAAACACGCTGTCAAACCCTCGGCCGGCGCGCCACCCGACGCGCTGGCCGAGTATGACGCAGACGAAACCGTCCAGGGCATCCAGGATGCGCTGCGCGCCCTCGGCCACGAGCCGTCCTTCCTGGAAGCCGACGAGACCTTCATCGACACCGTGCGCGAGACGCGGCCCGACATCTGCTTCAACATCGCCGAGGGATTGCGCGGCGACTCACGCGAATCGCACGTGCCCGCCGTGCTGGAGATGCTGTCGATCCCCTACACCGGCTCGAAGGTGCTCACACACGCCGTCTCGCTGGACAAGGTGATGACCAAGCGAGTTTGGCGCGACGCGGGATTGCCGACCGCGCCGTTCCAATCCTTCCAGCATGGGGGGGAACCGCTGGACGAACGCCTGAGCTTTCCCCTGTTCGTCAAACCCTCACGTGAGGGATCGGGGATGGGGATCAACGCCAGGTCCATTGTCCGCGATGAAGCGGAACTGCGCGCGCAAGTCGAATGGGTGATCCGCACCTACCGCCAGCCGGCGCTGGTCGAAGCGTACCTGCCGGGCCGCGAGTTCACGGTCGCACTCATCGGCAACCGCTATGTGCCAGGGGAGCCATCGCGCTCCGCTTTCTACGATGCCAACGGCTATCACGTTTTCCCCATCGAGGAAATCGATATGTCGCGCGCCGACATCCCGGGCGTGTACAACACCGAAGCCAAAGGCTTCGCGCCGGTCAACGTCGGTGGGCCGCAGTTCCACTGCCCGGCGGATCTGCCGGAGGATGTGGCCGCGACCATCAAAGCACTGACAATTCAGGCCTTCGAGGCGCTCAACGCGCTGGACGTGTCACGCGTGGATTTCCGCCTGGACGAAAACGGCGCGCCGCAACTCGTCGAAATCAACACCCTGCCCGGCCTGCGCCCCGAATTCAGCGATATGTGCATCATTGCCAAGGCCGCGGGTGTCAGCTACGAGACGCTCATCGCGGAAATCCTCAACCTGGCGTTGGAACGGTACAATCTCCTTTAACCCTTGCGAAGGTGTGCGCAGCAGACTGCGCCTGAACCTTCGCAGGATATAAACGTTATGCACACGATCTACACCGACCGCCATCACGGGCACGCCACGGAGAACCTTGTCATCAACGGGCAACCCATCGAATCTCGTGAGACGCCGGCCCGCGCGGAAGCGATCCTCGCCGCCGTGCGGGCTGCGCAGCTTGGCCCGATCCTCGCGCCAACCGACCACGGTCTTGCGCCGATCCGCGCCGTTCACGACGCGGACTTCGTGATGTACCTGCGAACGGCCTACGCGCAGAGCGCTGCCTACTTCGGCGAAGCCCGCCCGGTGATCGCGGGGCGCAACGACGTGACGTCTGAGCGCGCGCCATCTTGCCCGGAGGATTTCCCCGGCCGGCGCGATTACTACACCTACGACTACGAGGACCCCATCCTGGAGATGACATGGGACGCGGCCTACTGGAGCGCGCAGTGCGCTCTGACCGCAGCAGATCTCGTCCGCGCTGGCGAACGAGCCGCTTATGCCCTGTGCCGCCCGCCCGGTCACCACGCGATGCCCGACCAGTACGGCGGCTTCTGTTACCTCAACAACGTTGCTATCGCCGCGCGCAGCCTGCAAGCGGACGGCCCTGTCGCCATCCTCGACATCGACTACCATCACGGCAACGGCACGCAGGCGATCTTCTACGCAGACCCGGCGGCGCTGTTCTGCTCCCTCCACGCCGACCCGGACTTCGTCTATCCGTTCTTCTGGGGGCGCGCCGACGAGCGCGGCGCGGGGGCGGGTCTGGGGCTAAATCACAACTGGCCGCTGCCGCTGCATATGGATGATGTAGCCTATCTTGTGGTGTTGGATGAGGCCTTACACGTCATCGCGGATTTCGCGCCGCGCTACTTGCTCGTCTCATTGGGGCTGGACGCGGCAGAAGGCGACCTCATCGGTAAATTCCGCATCACCACTCAGGGCTTCCGCGAGATCGGGCGGCGGATTGCGGCGCTCAGATTCCCCACGGTGATCGTCCAGGAGGGGGGCTACCGGCTGGACACGCTGGGCGACAATGCAGTGACATTCCTGCGGGCATTTGAAGGATAATATACCTTGATCAGTA
>DYKY01000218.1 GCA_020722365.1 Thermoflexus sp. | reverse complement strand
CAGATTTTCCAGCGCTTTGCCCGCGACCTGAATCGGGCCCTTGGCGACGCCGCCGTGCAGGCGATCCTGACCGAGCTGTTGCACCAAGCGACGTCTTCGAGGCGGTGCTGGGCGCGGTGTTCGTGGATACAGCGCTCGACCAGGGCAACGCTGACCTGGCGACGGTGCAGACCGTGCTGCGCCCGTTGGTGCTGCCGCTGGCCGACACGGTCATCCACCGTAACCCCGGCTTCTACCGCGTGCCAACCCCGGAACTCACAGGGTCTTCCACAAGCGTTCGATTTCATCGTCGGGGAAACCCCACACGGCTTGCATCAGAGGCAGATCGTAGTGCAGGAAGTAGGGCAAACGGCCTAACGTGGTCAGCGCATAGTGACCCGTTTTTCCTAGCCGCTCCCAATCCAATTCCAGCGGCGCCCAGACATTGCGGTTCTTGGTTTTCAGGAAACGAATCACCTTCAAACGGATGGGGATCATCTGGAGGGCTGTCCGAATGTCATCCCAGCGCAGATTGAGGGTCAGGGTCGCCGACGCCGCTACCACCGTCATATAGGGATGATATTCCAGGGCTTGTAGAAGGCGTGATCCTGGAATTCGATCACCCTGATCCCCGCCCGGTGACGTTGGTCGGCGTCCTGCAGGATGTATCACCGCTGCCCATTGCCACGGCCTTGTTGGGCCTCAATGAGCACAGCACCCTTTGCTGGCGCGGCTGCCGTCTCCCGATGTAGCGCACATCCTGATTTCCGGGACGACCGGCTGTGGTAAGTCGGTGCTACTGCGTACCATTGCGGCCAGCTTGCTCCTGGGTAACACCCCGGAGGTTGTGCGTTTGCTGCTTATCGACCCGAAGGGACGTACGTTCCCGGCGTCTTTCAACGCCGCCCACCTGGTACGCCCGGTGATTACCGAGTCTGTCGCCGCGGTGGAAGCCTTGCACTCCCTGGGGCGTTTGCGGCTGCCAGGGACCAGCGGGGCGAGACTTTGCCGCACATTGTCGTGTGCATTGACGAACTTGCCGACCTGATTATGAGCGGTGACGGGGTGAGTGCGCCATTGGAATGCCTGGTGCAACGTGGGCGTGAAGCTGGACTGCACCTGATCGCCGCGACGCAACGTCCCTCGGCGGCGATCCTGTCCGGCATCGTGCGTGCCAACTCCCCGTTACGGGTGGTGGGCAAGGTTGTCAGCGCCGACGATGCACGCATCGCGGCCGGACGGGGTGGCACCGGCGCAGAACGCTTGCAGGGCCGGGGCGACTTCCTGGCGGTGTGTGGCGAGCAAGTCACACGCTTCCAGGCCGCGTACAGTACAGCGCAAGACTTACCGGGCAGTGGGCGCATCCCCCAGGCCCCGCTGTTGGCCTTGCCTGAGCCTGAAGTGGCAGTGGAAGAAGCGCCGGCGTCTTCCGACGACGTTGCGCAGTTGGCGGCGCGGCTCGCGCCCTGGTGGGCACAACACGGGGGCGAATGGGGCAGCAAGAGTAAAGCCTTGCACTATCTCTTTGGCGCAGATGTGTCAGCCGGGGGTTGGCACTGGCAGATGACGCAGGCGGCGATTGACCGTCTCAATACTTCTTCTTCGTGAACTTCTACGGCCCTTACTCGTGCGAAACGGGAGTATGGGGCGTAGAAATCGCAGTTCAAGTCGGCTTCGAGGACTTCGGGCCAACCATTTAGCAACCGGTTCAGCGGACGCGGTACGCCTTCCGCTGAACCGGAACATTACCATCATCGCAGTTCACGTCTGTACCGCCTGAACTCGGTGCATACGTGTACACACCGGCTTCAGCCGGTTTTCCCCCCACGCACACAATTACCGGATCGTCTCTGCGCCTTTATCGCGACCGGCTACGGCGTCCCAACAAGTCGGTGCGGTCGATAACCATTGGATACGAGGGTTTGGAATGTTGCGGATGCGATTGCAACTGCCTGTATCGTGGGATCGCGGTCGAACCTGTGGCATGAAAACACCAGCATCGCGCCATCGGCAGTCCACACCGGGGGGCCGTAGTGGGTGGGTGCGTCCGCGGTCAGCGCATGCGCCTCGCTGCCGTCCGCGCGCATCAGCCATAGCTGCTTGCCCACCGCCGCGCCGGCGGCCTGGCGGCGAAAGGCGATCCACTGCCCATCCGGCGACCAGGCCGGAGCGTCATCCTCGACACCGTAGACGTTGCTCAGGTCTACAAACTCACCCGAAACGACATCCACGCGCACAAGGTGACTCGCAAACCCCGTCTCTATCCGAATCTCGGTGATCAACAAGTGCGCGCCATCCGGCGACCAAACCGGCAATGCCGTTGCCTGGGATGCCAGGCAGAGCGTTTCGGCGACGCCGGTCACGTCCACAATGCAAAGTCGGCGACCGGAGTCCAGGTAGGCCAGCCGGGTTCCATCCGGCGACCAGGAAGCGTAATGCCCTTGCGCGCCGGGCGTCGCAAAAAGCGGTTGCGGCGCAGCCGCGGCGCACGCGAATTGCCACAACACCGGTTGCCCGTCAACAACGCGGGTGTAGACCGCGCCGCAGCCTTCCGGCGCAGAAGCAACCGCGAGACAGTCATCGGGCGCGCAGTCCAACCACAGCCGCGCGCGCCGCGTCGTCGCGTCCAGCAGCCACAAGTCGTGCCCGCCATCCACGCGCGCGACGGGATAGACCACCCGTTCCGCGCCGGGCAGCACCGCAGATTCCACAACAGAACCGGGGAGCTGCGCGATGGGTTGTGTGTCGAGCGTGTCCCACGCCAGATGCCAGACCTGGGTTTCATCGGAAGCGGCAACGAGGTAAAGGAAACCCGGGGGAAGTGCAGCGTCACGCGCGCCCAAAGTCGCCCACAGCGCGAGTCCCAACAGGAGCGCACTCAATCCGGCAATGACGCCGGTCATCAGACGATCAAAACGGGGCATATCAGCGGTAGTAGAGATACGGCTGCGCCGGCGGTTCGATAGGCACAACCGCGTCAGCGACAAGAACCGGGCGTTGCTCGCCCTCGATGTTGTCGGTGTCAAAATACCCCCGTACCTGCACCCAGGCATCGTCCTCCACGGCGATTCCCGGCGCACGGACCATGACGCCGATGGCGGTCGCGTCGGCCACGCAGCACGTGACGACGAAACGGCTGAGCAGCCAGGTATCGGGCGGCAATCCCTCGCGCCGGTAAACGAAACCGGTGAGGTCGGCGGTCTCCCCGGCAAACGTCGCCGGGTCAGGGGATTCGCCAAAAGCCAGCACCCAATCCAGGAGAGTGGGATCGCCCGCCTCGGTTGCCTGCCGGGCGGGACGCCCGGATAGGATGAGCGCCGTCTGTGGAAGCGCATTCAGCTCACGGCCGGATAATGCCGCCGTACTCAGCGGTTGCGGCGGAATGAGCCAGCCCAGCAGCACCGGCAGCAAGAGGAGCGCCGCCGCGCGCCCCGTTAACCGGTGACTGTGCTCCGAGGCCGCTGCCGGGGCGCGATAACTCAGAGCCACGAGCAAGAGCACACCCACGGCCAGCCACGTCAACCAGACAAAGCGCCGGTTGATGTAGAAAAATATGGCGCCATTGGCCAGACGGCTGTAGAGGAATAACGCCAGAGCGAGCAGCAGTAACGGCTTCAGTGACTTGAGCATCCGTCAGCCTCCCCAGACATTGTAGGCGATGGCGAGGATGGCCGTCATCAGCAGCGGCAGCGCTACCAGATAAGCCACCGCGCGCGGGCGAAAGACCTGCCGGAAGAGCAACAGGCTCTTCAGATCCACCATCGGCCCGAAGACCAGAAACGCCAACACCGCGCCCGGCGCGAAGGTATTGACGAAGGCCAACGAGACAAAAGCATCTACGGTAGAACACACCGACAGCACGAAGGCCAGGAGCATCATCGCGGCAACCGACAGGACCGGCCCGTTCCCCCACGCCAACAGTGCGGATTGCGGAATGAGGACTTGCATCCCGGCAGCCAGCAAACAGCCGATGATGAGATATTGCGCCATTTCCAGGAATTCGTCGCCGGCGACCGTCAATGCGCGCCAGAAACGCCAACCGTGCACCGGCCTGCCCCCTACCGCCGACACTCCCTCTATGACGACTGGCACAACCGCTGTAGGGTGGTGGTGATGGGGATACACCTCCCGCAACACGGACTCAGGTTCCGCCCAATGAAACAAAGCCCCCACCACGACCGTAATCAGGATCGCTGCGCCTATGCGCCCCCAGAACATCGACGACCAACCGTAGGCAGCCAGCGTGCTGGCAATCACGACCGGGTTGAGGATCGGCGCCGCCAACAGAAAAGCCACGCCGGAGGCCAACGGCAACCCCTTTTGATACAGCCGCCGCGTCACTGGGACAACGCCGCACTCGCATACCGGGAATACCAGCCCTAACAGCGTTCCAATCAACGCGGCGAAGAGAGGCTGGCGGGGGGCGATCCGTTGCAGCCAGGCCGGTTCCACGAATTCAGCGAGCAGCCCAGAAATCGTCGCCCCGGCCAGCAGAAATGGCGCCGCCTCGATAAAGATACCAAGAAAGATGGTGACGAAAGTTTGCATCCGCGCAACGATTGGTAACATAACGAAGTGTCCACATTGCCACAATCATTTTCAGTCTCGCGTCATTATACCCGATTGCCGCGCGCGTAAAACCCACGTGCAATTGTCAATCCTTTGACTTGTGCATATAATGACCGGGGTTGTCATACATTCATTTGCCACAAAAAGGAGATACCGATGCCAGGCTGTCACGACATGAAATTGGGTCAAGTATACATCTGCGAGCAAGTGTGGTCTGGAGCTGCAGGTCGTCAAAGAATGCAAGGAGTGCGGCACGGACGCTACCGACTGTGAATGTACTGAGCACTGCACCTTTGCATGCTGCGGCGAGCCACTGAAGCTCA
>DYKY01000032.1 GCA_020722365.1 Thermoflexus sp. | reverse complement strand
ATTGAAACACTTCATTGAGGAAAGGAGAATAACACCATGATGAGGAAGCGCGGATTTCCTTTCAATATGTGCGCTAATTTACTGTCTCCCCCCACATTGAGAAACACGGTCAAGCTCATGACGAGTCTCATTATTCTTGGGAGCATCATTCTGTATCCTCCAGCAACGAGCCTTTCTTCTGCTCCGAATGACTGGCCCGCACCGACGCTTCTCAATCCAACGAATTATGAGACGACGACCGTCCTGAACTATCCGCCAGGCGCTGTCCCTTACTTTGAATGGGAACCCGTGCCGGGCGCGGCGACCTACCGGATCCAGATCGACGATGAAACTGCATTTTCTCCCCCAATCCTCTATGAACAGCCCACACCGAATACCCGCTATATTCCCACCGATAACAGCAAAATGCAGGATGGCACCCTATATTGGCGTGTACGGGTCGAGACGCCGGCGCCGGTAGGGGATTGGAGTGAAATAAGAGAATTTACGAAAGCCTGGGGCGCGGCAGAAAACGCCCCGACCTTGCTGTTGCCCGACGATGGCGCAACCATAGAATTCTTCGAAGCGCCGGTTTTTTCCTGGGCGCCGGTGATGGGAGCGGCAGACTACGTCCTCAAAATCGACAATGACCCAGATTGCGGCTCACCGCTACAACAGAACACCACGCTGGCTACATCCTACAATCTCAGCACGCGATTGGCAAACGGGACTTACTACTGGTGTGTGACACCCCGTGACCCGGCGAGCCGCAATGGTCAGACAAGTGAAGTCCGCCAGGTCACTGTGTACTATGCGCAAGTCCCGCAATTGCTGGAACCGGCGAATGGTTCTGTTCCAGCCTACACTCCGGTGTTCCGTTGGACCGCGGTCAAAGGCGCCACCGCTTACAGACTCCAACACAGCACCGACCCGACTTTCATCGCCGGTCTCACCACCGTCACGACGAAACAAACGACCTACACGCCATTAGATTCGTTTCCGAACGACCAAACCCGTTATTGGCGCGTGGCCGCCATCTACGGCAGCAACTGGGAGGGGCCTTATAGTGAGGCGTGGAGCTTTCAAAAGAAATGGTATCACCAGCCGGTGCTGCTGACGCCGATCAACAATGAACAAACTAACGCGCCCCTGTTCACGTGGACCCCGGTGCGCGAAGCGCTCCGTTACCGTGTGGAGGCCAGCCTCAACCCAGGTTTTGGCAGTACAATCTGGACTGTTGAAACGGCCAATACATTTCACTATCAGTCCGATTGGGCAGCAGACAACTGGCAGACCACGTATTGGCGGGTCATACCCTACGACCAGAATGGCAATCCCGGTGTGTCAAGCGAGGTAAAGAGTTTTCGACCCGTTTACGATACAGCATTGCCCGAAAACATCTGGCCTCGCTATTTTTACTCCCCCCCTTCAATTGCTTCGGGCAACTATGCCGCGCCGCGTAATATTCCAATCTCTTATGACTACACCGTCGATAGGCCGACATTCTACTGGTCACGGACGTTCGTCCCGGCAGCTGAGCCACGCGAGGAGGCCGCTTATTATCGCTTGCAAGTGGATGATGACCCAAACTTTGCGTCGCCGGAGTGGACGGTTTTAACCGAAAATCTAAGCGCCACGCCAACCGATGGCAATCCCTTTACCCCCACGGCCAGTACAAACTATTATTGGCGGGTGACGCCGTATGCCGCAACCGGGACTGTATTAACGAGCAGCCTGACCAATCAACCCTGGCTAACGCAGATCGATGTGGCGCGCCGGCCAACGGCGACAGCAACAACTTCGCCTATGCTCCTGGCCCCGCGCCACGGCGAAAAGGTTTTTGCGACGATGCCCTCCTTCGAATGGCAGGCGCAACAGGGCGCGGTACGTTATGAGTTTGAACTTAGCGCCGACCCGGATTTTACTGCGACCACTTACCTCACCCGCACCACGTACACTTCCCATACACCTGTGGTGCGCCTGCCTATCGGCACCTATTTCTGGCGCGTCCGGGGATTAGATAGCAGTAATGCCACAGTGGGAACGTGGAGCGCAACGCGCCGGGTGGTCGTGTCAATGCAATCCCGCTGGTTGGGGGTAAACCTGTATACAATCGGCTTTCTCCCCACACAGTATGACAGCTCGCTGGCGCTGGATGCGGACGATGGTCTGGGCGCGACGGAGCTAACCTCCCTCTACGTGGCGCAAGACAAAGACAATTGGTTCTTGGGCTTCCACATCAGTCCTACGTTGGGGACGCCGATGATATACGGCTTGTACATCGATGCCGACCAGACAGACGGACAAGGCGCCTCTTTCGCACCGGCTGACCGTCCCGCACTCACGACTTCTTCATACTATCAGCCTGAGCACGCGCTCTACGTGTCGTATAACGGCGCCACGATCGATACCGGTATGGTCCCCTTGTATACGTGGGTAACAACCACCGTCTCGTGGGATCCGCAAATCAAAAACCTTGTCGATGTCGGACAGGTAGGCGGCGCCATCTATTACAGTTCCACGATCCAATACGTCGAGTTGAAGATGCCCAAAACGGCGATTGGAGACAGGGGGGATAAGCCCTTCTCTCTATCGGCTGCCCTCTTCAGCGCAACGAGCAATACAGCCTCGACAGCCGCGGATACCGTCCCCGACAACGGGGCCTCGCCCAGCATTTTACGTGAGTTCAAGACAATTGGCGACCAGGCCTCGTTGACTGTGCCGATAGGAGGGTTGCCAGAAGAACGCCCGCAGTTGCCTTACTCGCCGTATCTCTATGCCGAATCGCCGGATACAGACCTTGTCGGCGGGTATAAGATCCAGGTGGCGCGCGATCCACAGTTCACCAGCGTTTTTCAGACATTGCAAACCACATGCACAGGCTGTGAACCTTACCCGGACGTTTTTCTGTACCTGTACACTACGAGGAGCATCTATGAAGATAACACGCTCTACTGGCGTTATACCATACGGCACAAGTTCAACAATGTCTATTACGAGGCGCCGCCCAGTGAACCCCAGGTATTCACCAAATCGGGGCTGGCGCCGGGCAATTTGCGTATAGAGAGTACTGCCTCGACGCCGAAGTTTCTCTGGGATGCAGTAGAGGGCGCAGCCACGTATCGTTTCGAACTTGCCATCAATCCAGACTTCTCACCTACGGCACCTCCTGCGACCGTGAACCACGAAAGCTATACCCCATTGGATGCTTACGCACCCGGCATCTACTATTGGCGCGTGCGCGCTGCAAACGCGCAAACCATGAGCTATAGTGGCCCATGGTCAACCGTTAGTACGTTCACCATCACTTTGCCACAACCTACCCTCATCGAGCCGCCGGCGGACAGCACGGTCAACGGCACCCCTGTTTTCAAATGGGCAGCCTTCTTGACCCCAGGGACAACCCAAACGCTAGGATGGGGCGCGCCGAAATATCGCTTGCAAGTCTCGCGCAACCCGAACTTTGCTGACTACATCGACAATCGTGTGCTGGATACGATAAGCTGGACGCCGACCCAATCCTATCCCGATGGCGACTACTATTGGCGCGTCGCAGTGATCGATGCCAACAACCATCAAGGGCCGTTCTCAGACGTTTCCACTTTCGTCAAACAATATCCTGTGGTGACGCTGGTGGCTCCCCTCACCGGAACAGTAGCCGTCGATCCACTCCCGACCTTTATCTGGCAGCCAATTACAACAACGAGTGTATCACGCTATCGGATCGAAATTGCACAGAACCCGCAATTCTCGCCGTTGATCGACTCAGCAACAACGAACAATACGCGCTTCACACCTCTGAAAAAATATACTGCGGCGCAATATTACTGGCGGATTGCCATGATCGACAAATCAGGCAACTATGGTCCGTGGACAGACTCCATTGTATTGATCGACCCTTATCCCTACGACATCTTCCTGCCCTTGACGCTAAAAAGCTTCACAAAGTAAGCTGGCGGCTCCGTCTGAAATAGAATGCCTCAAGGCGGACCGGATCCGGTCCGCCTTGAGGCATTTTTTGATCATAGATGATTTTGCCTGGAGTTGTGTGGTTTAGGCAGCAAAAACCATACGGGATACTTTCCTTTTTTGCATTTCTGTGCTAAAGTGAGTTAAAGCGGAAACGCAAGGAGGTTCAAGTATGCTTCTACGGTTCTTAGTCCTGGTCGTGTACGTTGCGGCATTCGTCGTGCTGCGCACATATTTACGGGATCATCCTCCACGCTTCGAAGGCCAACATGTCTACGAACGACAACGCCTAAAACACGCGCTGGTGCGGATGTTTGGGCTGTTGTTATGGCCCTTACCTGGCCTGATATGGATTGGAATGATGCAGTTTCCCACCTGGATTGTTGGCATGAGCGAAGTGGAGGCAAGGTCAGCAGGGATGTTGCCCCTCCCCGCCACGATTATCGTCATTCTGAGTCTCCTCATACCGCTCGATATCTTTATCGTTTTTTTCACCGTCGTTGGCGTCCTTAAACCTTATTCGGAATCAGCCGTCAGCAAGTTGTTTTCGTGGTTGCCGGCGATTTTCTCCGTATTTTTCACACTGCTTATCTTCTTGACCCTGCCCCGCTATACGTTCTCGTTCTGGCAATTTATGGTCTTCCTGGCGTTTGTGACCTTTCCACCGATCCTGGCGATTCTTTTCCTGGTGTGGGTCGCATCGTGTGTCGTCCCCATCGCTCCCGACCAACCCAGGCGCTTGTTGCATATCGTCCAGTATTTCACGGGCCTCTTCACCACCTTTCCCAAACCAAGTTGGATCGTCGAAGATGGCGAAACCAAAGTGCGCATCAAGGGGAATGCTTTCTATGGCGTCGGCCCCGGTTGGCTAATGACCGAACCTGAGAATCTCGTTGTGCTCAAAGACGGCACAAAGATCAAGCGTATCGTAGGACCGGGGGTGTTGTTTACCGAGCCGGCGGAATCGCCACACCAGGTCATCGACCTGCGCAACCAGATTCGCCTCACGCGTATCAATGCCCGCACACAGGATGGCATCGAGGTCAACCTGCCCATCTCATCGCTGTTTCGTGTCAATCCAGGGTACAAAACGATCACCCTCGAAAGCCTGGCCAATCAGGAACCCTGGCCCTATCGGAACAAGCGCGATATCTACGAGATTGTCTTTCACGAAGAAGTCGACCCTACCGGCAAAACGCCGCTCGAGGCACATCAGGTTCGTCTCTGGGATGATATTCCGCTCAAGGCCGCGATTAACCGCGTCAAGCAGGTGATCCCCGAGTACAGCCTGGAACAACTCTACAGCATCGCCCCCGGCACAATCGACCCCAAAACGGGTAAGGTGATTCCCGAGACCGGTGATTTGACCCGGCCCCGTATCGCCGCCAGGGTACGCGAAACTGTGAAAGCTACTGTCGAACCTCTTGGCTTTCAAATCCTCGGCGGTGGGATCGGCAATAAGATCGTCCCCACCAATCCCGAAGTCGTCAAACAGCGCGTCGAAGCCTGGAAGGCAAGCTGGATCAGCAAGGTGAGGGACTGGCAGACCGAAGCGCAAGTTCAAAACCTCAAGGACTTCTCGCGCATCCGGAGCGATGCACGTGTGGAATTGCTCTCCGAAATTCTACAACAAACGGCGATGAAACTCGAGGATAGAGAGAATGCCGGTCGCTATCTGGCCCATCATTTACTGGAAAATCTGCTCCACCTGGCGCGTAATTCCCAGGTGCGGGAACTGCTGCCCGAAACTGCTCTACCGACCTTAACCCAATTTCAAGAACTGACAAAGGGAGAGTGAGCGATGCAGTCGGAAGAATATGAATCCCCTAACCTGACGCTGCTGTCGACCATCGTGATGATAGCTTTCCTGGCCTTTACAGTGGCTCTAGTCGTCATCTTTTATTTTTTCAGTCCCCCCGCTGAACATGCTGGACGCTACCTGTTGAACCTGTTTCTGATAAGCGCGGCCTTTGGCACTTATCTGGCTATCGTCATCTTCACCGTACTGTATTTGCTGGCGCCGCAATTTCTGGAGCAATTGTACGATCTGTCACGGGAAGATGCCCAGCAGTTGAGTTTCTATCTCTTCGCCGGGCTGCCCGACGATGTGCCGAGACGTCCACTTCTGCGCATTCAGGAAGGCCAGACCCTCCATGATGGCCCGCTCGTGATGTACATGGACAAGGTTGGTGGTCCGGGCTATTTCAGCATCGCGCACGATAGTGCCGTGGTTACCGGCAAACTGGGGAAACTACGGCGCGTCCTTGGCCCTGGCTTTTACAGAGCCGAGTCCTTCGAGAAGATTTGGGATGTCATCGACCTGCGTCCTCAAAGGCGGAGCCTGCATGTCGAGTTTATGACCACGGACGGGATTCCGGCCTATTGCGATGTAGAAATCCGTTTCCAGGTCGCTGGCCCAGACAGAGCAGATCTCTCCTATCCACACGAAGAAAACGCCCCTCCCCAACCTTATCCCTTCGATCCGGCAGTCATCCTCAAGCTGGCAACGGCGAAATACGTTAAAAGCCACGAGGGCGCTGGCCGGGTTCTAGACTGGCGCAGCGGGCTGGTCAACGGGTTATTGGATGGCATCCTGAGGGATACACTCGAAAAATACAGCCTGGACCATTTCTTCAATCCACGCTACTGGGCGCTACTGAGCAAAGGCGCCATCGACAAAGCCTCTCCCCCGCCAGAAAAACCGGTTGCGCTGCTCGAAATCCAGGCCAGGGTCGAAGAGGCAGTGAAGAGAATGGCTGCGGACCGCGGGATCGTCGTCGATATGGTGCAGTTAGGGCCGGTGCTGCCGGAGGAAGAGGCCATCTCGCGCCAGTGGCTGGAATTCTGGCAGGCAAAGGCGCAACGTCCGGTGACCGTCTACAACCTCTCCGAAGACGCCCGACGGCGCCAAATGCTGGAGAAGACCAGCGTTGATGCGCAGGTCGAGTTGGTGACCAGCATGTTGAGTAAACTTCAGGATTTGGATGCCCAAAAAAGCGACGTACCGGCCCAGCTCATTGTGATGAGTTTCATGGATGTGCTGCGCACCATGTCGGATCGGGATCCGGCTGTGCAGTTGTTGATGTATCAGCAGGCGGAGAGCCTGATGCGCATCATCAACGCCATTCAAAGGGACAAGCCACCCTTTGCCATTGGGGCTTCGTCGTCGGCATAGCCGACCGGTTCGACCACAAGCTAGCAGTAGATAGCCTGATGCACGATTGGGAGTAATAACTATGCGTATCGTATCGATTCCTGTAGGGTTGACACCACATCACCTGTTGGCGCTGCGTGGCATATCGACGTTTATGGCCGATCAGTTGACCGGTCCGATCAGCCAGAGCATCAATAGCGGACACTATGACGAGGCTGTCAATAAAACCGAGCAGTTATTTCCCACTGCACGCAACGCACGTGATCCGAATGCACAAGCGTTAGTGTATCTATACCAGGCGGAGGCGCTGTATCGGCTAATGCGCCTCGAAGAAGCCCTGGAACATACACGGCAGGCAGCAGTCTGGCTGCGTTCTGAAGTGACGCAAGTAGCGACCTATAACCAGGCAGTGGCGTTATACTTCGAAGGGTTGCTCCACTTCATCTTGCGGGCGGATACCCACGCCCTTCATGCCTTCAATACCGCACAGGAAGCCCTGGTGCAAAGCGAACGTTTTTGGGATTTCGAACAAAATGCCATCCGCAGCACCACTTGCCGGACCCTGGCCCGGTGGATGTCCACACTACGGAATTTGACAGGAAGTACGCCGCCAGGAGGGCTGATGATCGTTCCCGTGTACGAAATGGTCAACCGCACGCTGACGCTCGTCGATGCCGTACCGGTGACGCCGTTCCTGGTGCAATTGCCCAAAGATGCGCTCGCTGCCTATCTGCCGGAAAACTACGTGCCTTTGGAAATCGAAGCGGTGCTGTTCCTGCAACTATGGCCCGACGTTCATTATCTGGCATTGAGAATCTTGCGCAAAGGTGAACTGGTGCGCCAGAGTCAGGTCGGCGACATCCTCTTGATCGAAGCCACCTCATCAGTCTCACCACAGGAGATCACACTCACCCGTGATATGCCGTTTGTGCGCCGTGCAGATGGGAAAATCATCTTCGGCCCTTATGAGCAACAGGATGAGATCTTTTCTGGAATTCCACGCCTTTTGATCAAAAAGGGAACCAAACTATGAACGCAGCAGAACATCGCGTCCTGGTTCTCGGCGCGGCCAGCGTGGATGTCAAAATCTACCCGCGTGATCGGGCTGTGGAACCTGGCCCCTCCAATCCCGGCAGTATTCGCTGGGGCTGGGGCGGCGTCGCCCGCAACATCGCCGAAAACCTGGCGCGCCTGGGAGCCGAAGTCCACTTTGTCACCGCCGTGGGCGACGATCAACTAGGTCAACTGCTGCTGCAACCTCTTCACGATTTGGGCATTCACACCGACGCGAGCCTCATCGTCGCCGGTAAATCCACTTCTTCCTACGCCGCCCTCTATCACAACGACAAACAGCTCTGGCTGGCCTTCGAGGATATGGACCTCATGCGCGAAATCACGCCAGGGCACATCCACCGGCTGCGCAGCCTGGTGAAAAGCGTCGATATGGTATGCCTGGATGCAAATCTCTCGGCGCGCGCGCTCGAAACGCTCTTCCGGCTCACCCGGCGCTACGACATCCCCGTCTGCGTCGATCCCACGACCGCGGCGCTGGCTCCGCGCCTGCACCCCTACCTGCCCGACATCACTGTCATCACGCCGAACAAGGAGGAGGCCGAGAGCTTGCTCGGTGCGCCCTTCGACACGGCGGAAGCCATCAGCGCCGGCACACGCCGGTTGGTACAGTTGGGTGTCCAATTGGCCGTCATCACACTCGGGGCGGAAGGACTGTTCTACGCCACGTCCGAAGAGAGCGGACGGCTGCCGGCGTTCTCCGTGGATGCTGTCGATCCCATTGGTGCGGGAGATGCGCTCACCGCAGCCGTGGCGTATGGCCTGCTCGAAGATGTCTCACCTGCCGAGGCCGTCCGCCTGGGCATCACTGCCGCCACGCAAACCATCCTCTGCCACGAAACAGTCTGCCCCACCCTGAGCCTGGAAATGCTCTACGAGCAGCTGGTTTTGTGAAGTTCGCCGACACCCCACCCACTTATAGCATGCGCAACGATGGGTATCCCAGGTAACCTGCTCCGGCGGCTTTTGAAGCGGCATTAGCCATCTGCCATCTCGAATAAGAAGAAACCTTGGACGAGCTACGCAGTCCGCAAAATCACCCTCAGGAGGTAAACATGTTCAACAAAGAAGCCAAGTGCACGTTATCCCGCGCCGAAATCGAGCAAAAGGCCGCCGAAATCCTCGGTCAAATGACGCTGAAAGAAAAAGTCTGGCTGCTCAACGGCAATTGGGATATGGTGACCAACCAAATCAAGTACCACAACGCCTACAACCCCACGCCGATTGCGACCAACGGTGTAAAGCGTTTGGGGATTCCGCCGATTAAATTCACCGACGGCCCGCGCGGAGTGGTGATGGGAAAATCGACGTGCTTCCCGGTGTCGATGGCGCGCGGGGCCAGTTTCGACCGGGCGCTGGAGGCACGCATCGGCGATGCTATCGGCAAGGAAGCGCGAGCGCAGGATGCCAACTTCTTCGGCGGGGTCTGCGTCAACCTGCTCCGCCACCCGGCCTGGGGACGGGCGCAGGAAACCTACGGGGAGGACCCCTTCCTCGTGGGCGAGATGGGGCAGAAGCTCGCGGAGGGCGTCCAGGCGCACAACGTGATGGCCTGCGTCAAGCACTACGCCTTCAACAACATCGAAAACAGCCGTTTTTTCGTCGATGTCCAGGCCGACGACCGCACACTACACGAAGTCTACCTGGCGCACTTCAAGAAAATCGTCCAGGCGGGCGCGGCTTCGGTGATGGGCGCTTACAACCTGTTCAGGGGCGACCAGGCCTGCGAAAGCCGGCTGCTGCTCACCGAGATCCTGCGTGAGGACTGGGGCTTCGAGGGGTTCACCATTTCGGACTTCATCTTTGGGGTGCGAAACGGCAAAAAGGCCATCGAGGCCGGGCTGGATGTGGAGATGCCGCTGCCCATCCATTACCAAAAGAACCTGCTGAAGGCCGTGCAAGATGGCGAGGTTGCGGAGAGCGTCGTCGATCAGGCCGCGCTGCGGGTGCTGCGGACGTTGCTGGTCTTCGAGAACACGCCCGATCCGATGGCGTACCCCAAGGACCTGGTCGCCAGCCCGGAGCACGTCGCCCTGGCCCGCGAAGCCGCCGAAAAGTCGATGGTGCTGATCAAGAACGAAGGACCGGCGCTCCCGTTCGCCAAGAGCGTGAAGCGGGTGCTTGTGCTGGGCAAACTGGCCGCCCAGGAAAACACAGGCGACCACGGTTCCAGCCGGGTCTATGCGCCTTACGTCGTCACTGCGCTGGAAGGGCTGAAGAAGTACCTGGGGCCGGGCGTGGAAATCCTCCACCGCGACGAAACCCAGCTCGCCGAAGCGCAGCAATTGGCAGGGGAAGTCGATTGCGTCGTCATCATCGCCGGGAACGACTTTAACGACGAGGGGGAATATGTTTCGCCCGGCGGGATGGAGGAGATGCTCAAGCCCATCATCACCGGCTACCGCAATATGGGCAAGCCGTTCAAAGCCGCCCTGCTGAAGCGGCAGGCCAAATCCATCGCTGCCGGTGCGCAAAGCCCGGTAGGCCTGGCGCCCGGCGGCGACCGCCAAAATTTGTCGCTCAAACCGGAACAAGTCGCCCTCATTCAAGCGGTCGCCGGAATCAACCCGAACACCGTGGTCTGCCTGGTGTGCGGCAGTATGGTGATGATCGACGCATGGGCAGAAAACGTCCCGGCGATTCTCTATAGCTGGTACTCCGGTATGGAAGGCGGGACGGCATTGGCGCGCCTCTTGTTCGGCGACGTCAATCCAAGCGGCAAGCTGCCTTTCACCATCCCCACCAGCACCGATCATCTGCCCTACTTCAGCAGCACGGATCAAACGATCACCTACGACTTGTATCACGGCTACACGCTGCTGGATCACAAGGGATTGAAACCCGCCTACCCCTTTGGATTCGGGCTGAGCTACACCACCTACGCTTACCGGAATGTGCATGTTGCGCGCAACGCGCAGCATCTGGAGGTCACAGTCGAAGTCGGCAATACCGGCGCGCGGGATGGCGAGGAAATCGTGCAGGTCTACGTGGGAATAGAAAACTCCCGTGTGGAGCGGCAGAAGAAGCTGTTGAAGGGCTTCGAGAAAGTCGCCATCCCGGCGGGTGGGACGGCACAGGTCAAGATTGCGATCCCGCTCGACGAACTGCGGTATTACGACGCGCAGGCCAAGCAGTGGCGACTGGAGCCGGGCGTGTACCGGGTGATGGTCGGCCCCAGCTCGGATGACGCGACGCTGCTTGAGACTTCGATAGAAATAACAGGGTCGTAGGCTTTTAGATACAGCAGTTACACAGTTGGTGACTTTTTCACCGCAGAGGCCGCTGAGAATGCTGAGCCTACATAAAATCTCCGCGCTCCCTGCGTGCTCTGCGGTGAATCCTCATGCCTCATTCGTTTATGCGTTTCTGATTCGTGGTCGGCAGCCTGCCCGTCGATTGCGATTCTGGCAACTCTGGGTATACTTGGCCCTTATGGGCTTGTTCGAACACAGTCGCCAGGAACAGATTCGCCGCGAAGCGCCGCTGGCCGCGCGGATGCGTCCACGCACGCTGGACGAGTTCGTGGGACAGGAGCAGATCATCGGGCCGGGACGCTTGCTGCGCCGCGCCATCGAAAGCGACCGCCTGTTCTCATCGATCATCTTCTGGGGACCACCCGGCGTGGGCAAGACGACGCTGGCCGCCGTGATCGCCAACACCACGTCCGCGCATTTTGAGACGCTCAACGCCGTGCTGGCGGGCGTCGCCGACCTGCGCAAGCTGGTCACGGAGGCGAAAGAACGGCGCGGCATGTACGGCGTGCGCACGATCCTCGCCATCGACGAAATCCACCGCTGGAACAAGGCGCAGCAAGATGGCCTGCTGCCCGTCGTCGAAGACGGCACCATCACCCTCATCGGCGCGACGACGGAAAATCCGTTCTTCTCCATCATCGCGCCGCTCCTCAGCCGTTCGCGCATCTTCCGCTTCGAGACGCTGACGGTCGCGCAGATCGAGGATTTGCTGCGGCAGGCGTTGGCCGATGAAGAACGCGGCTACGGCAACCGCGCTATCATCGCCGATGACGAGGCGCTGCATCACTTGGCCGACCTCTCCGATGGCGACGTCCGCACCGCGCTCAACGCGCTGGAACTGGCGGTTGAATCGACCCCGCCCGACGCGGATGGCGTGCAGCGCATCACGATAGCCGTGGCGGAGGAGTCCATCCAGCGCCGCGCGATGCAGTATGACAAATCGGGCGACGAGCACTACAACACCATCAGCGCCTTCATCAAGTCCATTCGCGGCTCCGATCCCAACGCGGCGCTTTACTATTTGGCGAAGATGGTCGCGGCGGGCGAAGACCCGCGCTTTATCTTCCGGCGGCTGCTGATCGCGGCGGCGGAAGATGTGGGGCTGGCGTCGCCGATGGCAATCGCCGTGGTCATGGCCTGCGCCCAGGCATTCGAGTGGGTGGGCATGCCGGAAGGGCAGTATCACCTGGCAGAAGCCACACTCTACCTGGCGACGTCCCACAAATCGAACAGTGCCGGCGCGTATTGGGAGGCACTGAACTATCTGGAAGAACATGGCTATGAACCGCCGCCCGCTTACCTGCGGGATCAGAAAACTCTGCTCAGACAAGAGCGAAGCAACATTCCGGCCTACAAATATCCGCACGACTATCCCGAGGGGTGGGTGGCGCAACGCTATCTGCCCGACGGCGTTCCCGGCGGCTGGTACAAGCCAAAGGGGTACGGCTATGAACAACGTATCGTGGAATTCTTGAGCAAGCGAAAACCGAACAAATAGTGACATTGGAGTACGTATGAAAGATCCGATTACTGCACGCGCTGCACAAATTTTAGCACAAACAACCCACATCCTGGTCCCATTGGAGGACCTCTACAACGCTCTGGAAGACGAAGGGCTGATGGCCTGGATCGATCCGGAGATGTTCGAATATCTCATGGCGACCGATGAAACATTTGCCGTCATCAAGGGCCTGGAGGCATTGGAGATGCTCACCCCTTTGCTGCGGGCTAAGTTGAAGATGCAAGGGTTTTGGAGTGGGCCGTTGGTGATGTTGCGCCGGTGGATAGCTTTCCCATCACTGATCCTGGAAGACCTGCTCAGGCACCTGGAGGATATGAGCAGTGCCCTGGAGACGGCGTGGCAGACGCACACGCCCGATGATCCTATTACAGAAACAGAATTGCTCAATATGTTATTGATGAGCGATATGTTAGCGCACGAGATCAGCGGAGCGCTGCACGTGTATGCAGATTCCGAAGAAGCAGATGCGCAGGACCTACGCGCCGGTCATGGCGCGGAAGATGTGCCAGACCACGTCTGACAGATACTATACCCGACTCGGGGGTGGTGCGCGCGCGGCGCACGTGATTGTAGCAGTGCAGCTCGCGCTCGCGCTGCTGCTACTCTGCGCGTGCTCAGGGCCACGATCCAATCCCCTCAAGCGAATTCAGGCCACGGGAACTTTGCGCGTGGCGCTGGACCCATCCTTTCCACCCTTCGAGTTTGTGGATGGTACAGGCCAGGTAGCCGGATTGGACGTAGACCTGGCGCAGGTCATCGCTGCGCGGCTCGGCGTGGAGGCGCACTTCGTCACCACCGGCTATGACGCGCTCTACGATGCCCTCACCGTGGGTCGCGCCGACGTCATCATCTCTGCCCTGTACCCCGATCCCGATCGTATGCAGACGTTCACCTTCAGCCCTGGCTACTTCAATGCCGGCGAAGTTCTCGTCGTCCGGGAAGACTCACCCATCACCGGCGTGCCCGATCTGGCAGGCAAACAAGTAGCCCTGGTTTTCGGCACAGAGGCGCACATGGTCGCGCTGCAATGGGAAAAGACAATGACCACGCCCCCTATCCTGCTGACCGGCGACGCGCCTGAAACCATCACCTCCGTGCTCGCAGCCGGCATCGTAGATGCCGTCATCCTCGACAACGTGACCGCGCAGATGGCGGTAGCCAAGACGCCCGGACTGCGCGTGCTGCTCTCGCCTGTTACCGACGAGCCTTATACAATCGCCGCCCGTAAGGAAGATGCCAAACTTATCGAGGCGATCAACGCGATCCTCGAGGAAATGCAGGCTAATGGTGAACTCGATGCGTTGATCCGGCGCTGGATGCAGTAGCAGCCATCAGCTATCCGCTTCTGTTGACAATCACCCTTGCCCGTGTACAATGCCATCTGGTCTAACCACAGACCCTGGCGAAGGTTTTATACGGTCTTGGCAATGAAAACTCGCAACCTTCGCAAGGGTAACTGAGTTGCATCCGTTAAATCCGTTAACGTTGAAGGAGAGGCATGGCCAAGGTATACGTTTCCGATCACCCGCTCGTAAAACACAAATTGACGCATCTGCGCGACAAAGATACCGACCCCAAGAAGTTCCGCGAGCTGATCCGCGAAATCACGCTGTTATTGGCCTACGAGGCCACCAGGGATCTGGAAGTCGCTCCCACCAAGGTTGAGACGCCGCTAACAACGACGGTGGGCTACAAACTCAAGGAACCCATTGGCCTGATCCCCATTTTGCGCGCCGGCCTGGGTATGGTGGAAGGCATCTGGGAGATGATTCCCTCGGCGGAAGTCTGGCACATCGGCCTCTTCCGCGATGAGCAAACGCTGCGACCCGTAGCCTACTACAACCGGCTGCCGATTCATCCCACCGTGTCCGTGTGCTTGTTCCTGGATCCGATGCTGGCGACCGGCGGGTCGGCGGTGAAAACGGTAGAGATTTTGAAGGCCTGGGGGGCGCGGCGCATCAAGTTTATGGGACTGATTGCCGCGCCGGAAGGCATTGAAGCGCTTTCCACGCAGCATCCGGACGTCGATATTTACGTCGCGGCAGTGGACGAGCATCTGAACGAGATTGGCTACATTGTGCCGGGCTTAGGGGACGCCGGAGACCGGCAATTTGGCACGGGCTAAGGAACTATCGTGAACTATGCGGGGCAGTACGCACTGATCGTGCTGGTGAGTTTTGGTCTCGCGCTGCTTGCCACACCGTTGGGTGGCCGGCTAGGTCAACGTTGGCACATCGTCGCATTGCCGGACGGAAGACGACGGCATGGCGGCGCGGTCTCCAAGCTCGGCGGCCTGGGGATTGCGGTGGGCTTCTTCGGGGCGCTGCTCTTCTCACGGTTCAACGCCATCCCCACCGCCGACCCCAACGAGACTCGCCGCCTCTGGGGGCTGATCATCGGCGCAGTGGTGATGTTCATCGTAGGTATGCTCGACGACCGCTACGACCTGCCACCTTGGGCGCAGTACGGCGGCTACGCGCTGGCTGCCGGGATTGCCATCGGCGCGCTCATCATCCTGGAACGCTTCAACAACCCGTTGACCAACACCCTGGTCGTTCTGCCTATGCTGCTATACATCCCCCTCACGCTATTTTGGATGACCGGCATGATCGTCACCGTCAACTGGCTGGATGGATTAGATGGACTCGTGGCGGGCGTCGCTGCGATTCTGACAGCGGTGTTGAGTCTCCACATGTTCCGTTCCGAACAATATAGCGTGATCCCGCAAGCGTTGGCGCTGTTCGGCGCATCGCTGGGCTTTCTGGTCTACAACATCGCTCCGGCGCGTGTTTTTATGGGTAGCAACGGCGCGTTTATGGTGGGCTATCTACTCGGTGCGCTCGGCTTGATCGCCGGAGGGCGCATCGCCACCGTGCTGCTGGTGATGGGGATCCCCATCGTCGATGTGGCATGGACAATCCTGGATCGCTGGCGACATGGGGCAAGCCCTTTTCGTGGCGACCGTCGCCATCTCCATTTCCGCTTGCAGGACGCCGGATATTCGACCCGCACCATCGTCTTTGGCTACTGGGTGTTTTGCGCGATCGCCGGGACGCTGGGATTGACACTGGTCTCACGCCTCTACAAACTGGCGGCTCTGGCAACGCTAGGAGGATTAACGTTGGCCTTGTTGTTGTATCTCAGCCGAAAGGATGCAGCCTGATATGTGCGTTCCGGCGCGCTATGGAAAGCGCGGTTACTTGTGGATGGGAGTGGTGACCCTCTTGTTGGCAGCCTGCACTACGTCAACGCCGTCCCCCACCCCATCACCGGAATTCTTCCTCCCCACGCCAACGGCAACGCCATCTGTGACAGCCGCCCCTACGTGGACGCCAGAACCCACGCCGCATCCGCAGCAGCTTGTAGTGTGCGCAACCGAGCCAACCTACGCCAGTCCATTTGCCCCCTCGCAATCCGCCAATGACCTGCTGGCGCTGTTCTACGAGGAACCGCTGGAACGTGTAGGCCACCGCTGGGAAGCGCGCCTGGTGGAGCGGGTACCTTCCATAGCGACTGGCGATGTGATCACGCGTATGGTTCCCGTTCCACCCGGCACGCGCTACATCGACACGACGGGTGCGATACAGACCAACGAAAGCGAGGACACGCTAGAACTGCCACAACTCGTCGTCACCTTCACCCTCAAGACCGATGCAAAGTGGTCCGATGGCACGCTCGTGACCACAGAGGACGTCATCCTGGGGTACTACCTGGCGCAGGCGCCGGAAACCTATGGGCGCTGGCGAGAGTTGGTCGAACGCACGGCCAGCTTTGTCGCCGTTAACCGCCACATCGCGCGCTGGGAAGGGATTCCAGGCTATCTCAGCACCGATTATCCTGGCTTCCTCTTCCCACCGCAGCCGGCCCACCGTTGGAAAGACAAAGGTTTGACGCAAGTTTTGGAAGATCGCACGCCGCCTGCGACCGGCCCGTTCCGCATCGTCGCGTGGGAAGCAGGGCGTGAGGTGCGACTCGAACCCAATCCCTACTACAGCGGAACGCCGCCCACACTGGAAACCATCATCTTCCGCTTTCCCACATTGGGTCCCAACGTGTGGGGCGAACTGCTCTTCGCCGGGCAGTGCGATGTGCTTCTGCCCGATCCGGTGATGTCGACCGACTGGCAGACATGGATGTACTTGCTAGAGCAGGGGGAGGCGATGATCTGGGCCGATGTCGAACCTGTGGTGGTGCGACTCGATTTCAATCTGCAACCGACAGAGGAAATGCTTTCCCCGCTGCACGATCCGCAAGTCCGCCACGCCCTGGTGCAGTGCATCGACCGCACCGCATTGAGCGAGGCGCTTGCCGGGCAAGCGTTCGCGCCCGCTAGCGGCTTCATCCCGCCGGGACATCCGGCCTACGATCCGAACATCGCCGCGCTGACGGCCTACGATCCCATCACGGCACAGACATTATTGGATGAGATCGGCTGGCGTGACGAGGACGGGGATGGCATCCGCGAGGCGCACGATGTGCCAGAATTCGACGACGGTACACCGTTGAGCCTGACGCTGCACCTTGCACCGCAGTATCTCGTCACGGCGGCGCACATCGCGACCAATCTGAAGACGTGTGGGATCGGTGTGCAACCCAAACCGATCGAAGCTCAACTTTTCTACGCCAACGATGCCGTCAGCCCGCTTTTTGGGCGCACTTACGAGATGGCGCTGTTCGGCTGGCGCGCCGAACTGCCGCAATTGTGCGGGGGGTGGCTTTCTACGCGGATTCCCACCGAGGACAATGGCTGGATCGGTGAAAACTTCAGCGGCTATGTCTCGGAGGCATACGACGCAGCCTGCCGGCGCGCGCTGACGGCCATCGACGTTGCAGAACAGGACAAGGCGCTTCAGGAAGCCGATGCCCATCTGCTCCAGGACTTGCCCGCCGTCTTCCTGACCTGGCGACCGTTCTGGTTTATTGCGCGGCCTAAAGTGCGCGGCCTCCGTCCCGATGGAAGCGCCCACAGCACGCTCTGGAACAGCGAGGAGCTTTACATCGCGGTGGAGAAGTGAGTCGACAGGATCTCGACAGTCCCCTCACTCCCGTTGACGCGCACTCTGTCGCCGGTACGCAAGACCATCGTCGCGTTCCCGCAGCCGACGACGGCGGGGATGCCCATCTCGCGGGCGACGATGGCGGCGTGCGAGAGTGGCGCGCCTTCGTCAGCGGACTAAAAGACTGAACGAATTTCTATCTGAATATTCTGACGGTCAGGACAATGCCCAGAGCCGCCAGCAGCAGCCAGATCGCTACGATGGCGACGGCGGCGGTGCGGCTGACGGGTTTACCGTTCGCCAATGCTTCCTGCGCCCTGGCGCGACTTTCCGCCATCACTTCCGGCGGAATCATCTTGAGCGCAAGCCAGATGCCAAAAGGCACGAGGATCAGGTCATCCAGATAGCCTAGCACCGGGATAAAGTCCGGGATCAGGTCGATGGGACTGAACGCATAGCCCGCGACGATGGCGGCGAAGATCCGCGCATACCACGGCGTGCGCGGATCGCGGTAGGCCAGATAGAGCGCAAAAGTCTCGGCCTTGAGTTGTCGTGCGTGCTGTTTCCAGGCTTCCATTCGCATTTCCGTTTAATTCCGCTCAATCCGTTGGGGATCTCAGTTATTCCATACCTGTTTTGCGGCGTGTCAAGCTTTTGAGAGAACAAAAAAGGGGATTTGGGCACATCTTGCGTCCAAATCCCCTTTACGTTAGGGAAATTTCTTGCGGCGTAATACACTACGGGAGGGAGAGCGTTATGTGTCTGCTTCCAGTTCCGTTTCCCACTCAGCGAGGAAACACTCGTAGGCGGCAATGACCGCGTCAAGTTTTTTGTTTTCCAGCACCCCACGCCCGACCCAGTTGTCACCCTGGCGGGCGTAGGCATCCTTGAGGAACTGCCGGATGTCCTCCGGCGCGAACGTAGGATCGGTACGCAGGCGTTCCTCGAGATATTCGTAGATGGACTCGAACGTTTGTTGATAGATCTGCCTGGGGAAGTCGTCACTGTCGATTACCGGCGTTGACATCTTCACACTCCTTGCTTACGCGCCACACGCGCCATAAAGCGCTCGTAATCGATGATGAAACGCTCGTGTTTGCCTTCACCGATTTTCTCCACAGCGTCCCATGCCTCCACGCGGAAGCACACGCGCGGCAACGCCACCTCGGTCACTTCAGCGCAAACGCGGACAGACATCCCAACGGGCGTGGCGGCAAGGTGGCGGATGTCGATGCCCGTGCCCACCGAGCTTTGCCCGGGTTCCAGATAAGGCGTAAGCGCCGTTTGCGCTGCGTTCTCCATCAGCGCGATGAGGTGCGGCGTGCTCAGCACCGGGGCCAGGCCGCTGCCGTAGACGGTGGCGGTGTCGCTTTCTGCAACGATGTGGATGATTTCGTTCGTCAATCCGGGTTCAATGGGCATACGGGCTCCTGCGAATCAAGAATCGGCGAATGGAGAATCAGCGAATGAGCGATAACTTGCTCCCGATTGCCGATCCCCCATCAGCGTGCCAGAATGGGCACGATGAAGCCAAACAGACACCAGACGTCCAGGGCGGTCAGGGCGAGAAGTAGCCCGGCACTGAGAAGGCCATGCCAACGCTGCGGAACAAAGGCGGCGACCGGCAATGCAACCATCGCCGCGCCGAACAACGCCATCGACCAGAATGGGAGGTCGCCGGCGAGCAAACCTACAACTCCTACTACGATCAAAGCAAGCAGCATACACAGCGCCGTGACCACGGCCAACTTGCGATTGAGGAGCTGCTCAAGTCCGGCAGCGGCGGCCAATCCGACGAGGGGCAAGGCCGTAAAGAGGTAGCGACCCTGATGTTGCACAAACGTGAGGTTGTACCCCACAAACAGCGCAGCGGTAATCAACGCGGATGCGCCGAGCAAGAGCAAGCCATCGCGTTGCCGGGCCTCGAGGCCAACGCGCAAGCCCGTCGCCAGACGCCACGCCGCCCCCCAAATAATGAGGCCGGAGAAGATCGCCAGGCCCAGGTAGATACGCGCATCCAGGACCACGCCCATCCAGCCGAACTGCCCCCAGAACGAACGGAACGTCGTGCGCAGCGCCCCGCTAAGGAAGGGGAACAGGCCATCCCGGACGATCCAGTCCAGCGTGCGCGGCTGACCGGTCACGATTGCGTCGTGGCGGATCAGACCCATCACGTCCGGCCAGCCATAGACAACGACGTTGCGCACCCACCAGAACGCGCCCAGAACGAGCGCGGGGCCGAGGATCGTGAGCCCTTCACGCGCGCTCCAGCGCAACGATTGTCCCGTGCGCCGCGCGCGCAGCGCAATCGCCAGCACCGCCAGCACGACCGCGCCATACCCCGTCGATTTGGTGAGCAGCAACAGACCAAGCACGATCCCCAACACCCAGGGGGACGTTGCACCGCGCAGATAGCGCAATGCCAGCCACAACCACAGCCACAACAATGCGAGCGTGAGCGCGTCATTGTTGATCGCGGCCATCATCGCCACGAACTGCGGGATGAAGGCGACAATGCCGCCGCCCAACCAGGCCAGTCCGGGCCGCTCCGGCCAGAATTCGCGCAGCATCGCCATCAGCATGGCGACGCCGATGCCACCGAGGAGCAAGGAAAACACCCGCAGCGCCACCACGTTGCCGCCGCTGAGCCAAAAAATGGGCGTTATGAGCAGATAATAAAGCGGCGGCTGGTGATCTTCGTACTCTATCGAATCTATCGAAAGCTCAGGGGGAAACCTTTCGGAGGTCAAACGCGACAGGTACGCCTGATCATAGTCGCCTGGCTCCAACACAGGGAACCCATCTCCCTCGGCCAGCGAGCGGATGTAGTTGTAGTGCGCAGGCTCGTCAGGCGCTTGCCACACAGGCGTGTACACCGCATACAACGTCCCAACCACCAAAAAAATCGCCAGAATCGCCACGGCAGGCCAATGCTTTGCCGCCTGTATCTTGCTTCCTGCTTCTTGCATCCTGCCTCTTGCCTCTTGCCTCTCGCATCCTTACCGGTACTCCAGACGCACGCCCTTGATACGTTCCAGCACTGTCTGCGCTACGAATATCAACGCGAAGAAAGGCAGATCGATCAACAACGTACAACCGCCGAGCAGTACCAACCAGCGCACAGCCACCGTGAGAAACTGCCCGAGACCATCCAACAACAGCGCCCCACCACCGAACAGCAGCACGAGAAATGCCAGCACCACGGCTACAAAGCCCAAAAATGGCCAGGCGTGGATGTCGGAGCGACTTGGCAGCATCGTATTGCCGATGGCGAAGACCAGATAAGCCCAAATCCACGCATCCGGGGCCTGGAACGCCGCGGCAAGGCCATGCACTGCGACCAGCCAATCCTGCGCCGCCAGCGCGGCGATCACCTCCGGCGCGCCGAAGACCTTGTACCCCAGCGCGATGACGGCCAATCCACCGCAAAGCAACGGCGCGGCGCCGATGAAACTGGCGCGGATGAAGTCGGTCTGCTGCACCGGTACAAAGCCCAATTGGATACGCTTGCCCACCCGGTGAGGAAGAATGTTGATGCGACCAATCCTCACACCAACGATGGCGGCTGACAGGGCGTGACTCAGCTCGTGCAGAACAACGCCCGGAAACAAGATTATGGCGTATAGCCAGATAGCGATTTCCTCATCGTTGCTGAGCAGATACATCACGCCCTGAAGATGGCGATGCAACCAACGGTCGGCCCAGAGCAACAGCCCCAGGACGACGAACAATTCCGCCAGCAACAGCAACACCGGATTCAGGACGTCCACAGTTCCCTCAGAAGCGTCAGGTCGTCAGATAGTCGTTAGTTGGGTAGTCAAATAGTCAAGTTATTTGCGATTCCGTGTCATTATCCCAATGATTATCCCAAATGATACCATAAAATGAGTGAATGAGCGAATGGCGAATGAGCGAATGGCGAATGAGCGAATGGCGAATGAGCGAATCAGCGAATGAGCGAATGGCGGATCAGCGAATGAGCGAATCAGCGAATGAGCGAATGGCGAATGAGCGAATCAGCGAATGAGCGAATGAGCGAATGGTGAAAACTCTTTACTCTTTACTCTTTACTCATTACTCTTTACTCTTTACTCTTTACTCATTACCTGATTACCAATCCCCACTCCCCCACTTGAACATTCCCGCATTTCGGTTATTCTTCGGTTATCTTGAGAACAGGAAACGCACACCCATGAGCTATGAAATCAGCACCCCCATCTTCGAGGGGCCGCTGGAATTGCTATTGCATCTCATCGAGAAGAATGAGCTAGACATCACGAAGGTCGCTCTGGCAAAAGTGACCGACGAATTTCTGGCCCAGGTGAACGTGCTGCGCGAGAAGATGCAGATCGAGGTCATCGCGGATTTCCTGGCGGTCGCCGCGCGCCTGCTGTGGATCAAGTCGCGGGCGCTGTTACCCAAAACGCCGGAATCGGCGCGGCTCGCGCGGGACGAAGACGACATCGGAGACGAACTGGTGCGGCAGTTGCGCGCCTACCGGCAGTACAAAGAGGCAGCGCAGTGGTTGCGCGAGCGCGACGAAACCGGATTACGCGCTTACGTCCACGCCGGTACAACACCCCGCCCGCAGCATTTCACCATCGACCTGTCGGGGGTGACGCTCAAAGACTTGCGCGCGGCCGCCCAGGCCGTGTTGTTCCCCGCCGAGGGCGCGCCTCCACAGGAAGCCATCCAGCGCCCGCGCATCTCCATCGTGCAGCAGATCCGGCTGATTCGCCAACGCCTGATCAAGTGGGCGCACTCGTCAACTCGCGCCGTTGCCGTGACCTACCGCACGCTTTTGAGCCAGCACCCCACGCGCGTCGAGGCCGTCGTCACATTGCAGGCAATTTTGGAACTCATCAAACAGCGCACCGTACAGGCGCAACAGGCGCAGCCTTTTGGCGACATTGTCATTGAGGCACTGGTGCCGCCGGAGCAGATCCCTGAACCCGTCAAACCGGCAGAGGCACACTGAGATTTCACAAACCGCAAGCCTAAAGAACACAAAAGGTGAGGGCGTTCTCGAACGTCCTCACCTTTCACGTTACGGAGATTACAACCGTTCGGCGACAGCGCGTGCGACATCGAGTGTGCCGGCGTTGCCGCCCATATCGTAGGTGCGCACCTTGCCTTCCTCAATGACGGCGGCGACAGCCTGTTCGAGCGCGGCCGCCTTGTCCGTCTCGCCGAGCCAGTCGAGCATCAATTTGATGGACAACAGCATCGCGATGGGATTAACTTTGTATTGCCCTGCATACTTCGGCGCGGAGCCGTGCGTCGGCTCGAAGACGGCGAACCCGTCGCCCAGGTTGCCGCTGGACGCGAACCCCAGCCCCCCAACCAGTTGCGCCGCCAAGTCTGAGATAATGTCACCAAACATATTGCTGGAGACCATCACGCCGTAATCCTGCGGATTCTTCACCAGCCACATCGCCTGCGCGTCAATGTTCGTCTCCCACAATGCGATCCCAGGATATTCGGCGGCGATCTTGCGCGCCTCACGCACCATCAGGCCGGACGTTTCGCGGATGACGTTGGGCTTCTCCACCAACGTCACCGTAGGATAGCCGAACTGCCTGGCGTACTCGAAGGCGCGGCGCACGATGCGCTGACAGCCGCGCCGGGTGAGGATGCGCGCCGAGAGCGCAATGTCCGCCGAATCCACGTCCTTGAAAGCCGCCATGCGCGGGCTGTGCTTCTCCAACGCGCTGCGGACTTCCTCCGGCAGCGGGTGGAACTCGACGCCGGAATACAGGTCTTCGGTGTTCTCGCGGAACACCACCAGGTCGATGTCGTCGCGGTAGTTCAGTGGATTACCTTTGTACGCTTTGCACGGTCGCAGGTTCGCGTACAGGTCGAACATCTGCCGCAGCCGCACGATGGGGCTGCGGTAGACCAGGCCCTTGCCCTGCAATTCGGGGATGAGTTCGGCCTCGGCCTCCTCTTTGGGCTTGGACGTGATCGCCGCGAACAGCGCGCAGGTACACGTCTTGAGCGTGTCCACCGTGCGCTGCGGCAGCGCCTCGCCCTCCGTCCGCCAGAACTCCCACCCAATGTCGGCGGGGACGTACTCCGCATCCAGCGCAATCTTGTCCAGCACGATCTTGCCCGCGTCCATCACATCGTTGCCGATGCCGTCGCCGGGCATCAGAGCGATTTTGTATTTAGCCATTGTTCCTCCGGGTGTTATGATTTGAGAAATGAGTAACGGGTAATCAGTAACCAGCAACAAGTAACTGGTTTCGCACCTGATTACCTATTACCGATTACTGATTACTCTTTACCCCCAACGCCTGCTGTGTATAGGGAATCAACCCGCCCGCTTCGAGTATCGCCATCACCTCCGGCGGGAAGGGGGGGAAAGTATACGTAGCGCGCGGCGTGATGACGGTTCCGGCGGTGAAGTCGATGGTGATCTCCTCGCCGGACTCGACGCTATCCACCGCATCGCAGGTGACGATGGGGAGCGCGTAGTTGATCGCGTTGCGGAAGTAGATACGGGCAAAGCTACGCGCCACAATTGCCCCCACACCGGCTTCCTTGAGACAGACCACGGCCTGCTCGCGGGAACTGCCGCAGCCCCAGTTCTTCCCCGCCACGATGATGTCGCCGGGGCGAACGTTTTTTACGAACGTCGGGTCCAGATCTTCGAGCGCGTGTTTCGCCATCTCCGCCGGATCGGTGAGACTGTACGTGTACTTGCCGGGGAAAATCACGTCGGTGTTCACGTCGTCGCCATATTTCCAGACACGACCGGTGATTCTAGTCTGCATTCCGATTCTCCTTATAAGCGCGCACAGCTTCCTTCGCGGCGAAAAGCAGTTCATGCCAGAGCTTAACAGTGTCAACACCTAAGCGTGCAGCTTCGACTTCAATCGCTTGTAAGTTTATCGTTTCGGGGCTAAGTCCGCTTAACGTAAAGACCAATATGGCTTTGATGTCTGAGGGATGCTTCTCTGAGCGCCCCTCAGTCCAGGCTTTAAGTTTGCCAATAATGATGTCCGTTGGTTGAGCACACCAAGCTTCGAAAGTATTGCCCGCTGCATCCTCGAAAACCTGCCGCACACGACGATCGAACGCGACACGATAACCTGGTTCACGGGTAAATGGAACTAAATCAGCCTTTACGCCTTCTTCTGTGTCGATGATGTTGAACATGATCCGCATCCGCGTGGAATTGCGCATCATTTCAGGGTCGGCGTAGTAGCGTGGAAGAGGGAATCGAGCGGCTAACGCTTCGAAGTCTTTGTCATGCAAATCAACCAGGATATCCACGTCAAAGGTCGCGCGCGTGACGCCGAAAGCTAATCCGGCAAATGCACCCACAATCATATAGGGAGCTTGTATTTCCTCCAGGGCTTTTATAATTTTGAGGTAGAAATTGATCGCACTCACGGTGTTTCCATCCGTAGCGGGGTGAGATAAGCAAGGACCTTCATATTCAACTCCGACTGCGATAACTCCGGGAAGCGACGGCGCAAAGTACCCCTCAGGGCGGCCATAGCAAAGGCCTGCGCCTGCATCCCAGCCAGCACACGCTTTGCCGGTGATAATTGTGCCATCAATTCGAGCTGCTCCCAATCAATGCCGGCGACACTTGTCCAAGCCTTGTCGTGCTTCATAAGTTCACACCTCCCGAGGATCCGCAATCACCCCTGCCAGCGCCGACGCCGCGACCGTCGCCGGGCTGGCGAGGTAGGTGAACGCTTCCTTCGATCCCATCCGCCCCTTGAAGTTGCGGTTCGCCGTTGAGACGGTGACCTCGCCGGGCGCCATGCAGCCCTCGTGCGCGCCCAGGCACGGGCCGCAGCCGGGATTGAGCAGCGTCGCGCCCGCCGCCACCAAATCGGCGATGATGCCGCGTTCGATAGCCGCCAGCAGGATTTCGCGGGAAGCGGGCAGCACCAACAAGCGCACGCCCGATGCGATGTGCTTGCCGCGTAAAATATCGGCTGCCGCTTCCAAATCTTCCAACCGCCCGTTGGTGCAGGTGCCGATGAGCACCTGATCGATCTTCGTTCCCACAACCTCCGTGACCGGCACGACGTTATCGACGGTGTGCGGTTTGGCGACTTGCGGCGCGAGGTCGCTCACGTCGTACTCGATGACGCGGGCGTAAGCGGCATCCGGGTCGCTGCGAAATTCGGCGGCCCAACGGCGCAGCGTCTCGGTATCCCAGAGCGTACGTCCTGCCAGCCAATCGAGCGTCGTTTCGTCCGCTTCGACAACGGCGTTCTTTGCGCCCATCTCGGCGGCCATATTGCACAGCACCATCCGTCCGGCAATGCTCATCGCGCGCACGGTCTCGCCTGCGAACTCCACGGAGCAGTAATCCGCGCCATCGGCGCGCAGGTCGCCGATGATATGCAAAATCACGTCTTTGGCCGAGACGCGCGGCGGCAGCGTGCCGTGGAGGACAATGCGCAGCGTCTCCGGCACACGCAGCCAGATCGAACCGGTCGCCGTCACGGCGGCGGCTTCGGTGCGCCCGATGCCCGCCGCGAACGCGCTAAACGCGCCCGCCGTCGGCGTGTGCGAGTCGCTGCCGACGATTACGGCGCCGGGCCAGGCGTGCCCTTTTTCCGGCAAGACCTGGTGGCAGATGCCCTCTCCGATGTCGTAGAACGCTTCAATGCCCTGCTCCGCGACGAACGCGCGAGTGGCTTTGTGGCTGGCGGCGTGCGTTTCACTCGCCGCCGGCGTCACGTGATCCAGCACAATGACGTGCGTTGCAGGATTGGCGACTTTGTCAACGCCGATCGCACGAAATTTTCGCGCAATGTCCGACGTATTATCGTGGGTGAGCAGCTTGTCGGGCCGCACGGTCACAATCTGCCCCGGCACGACGCTTTCCAGCCCGGCTTTGCGGGCCAGCACTTTTTCGGCAAAGGTATGTCCCATCGTTTTGCTCCAGTTGCAAGTTTTAAGTTAAAAGTTGCAAGTTAAAGGGAACTCCCGATTGACAAAAGCACAAGAGAAATGTACAATACGTACAAGTTGTACAATTTGCCATCAAGGAGCATGCTATGTGTCCTATCCTAAGCGTGTCTGACGCGCGCGAAAAACTGAGTAATGTCCTAAACGAAGTCGCCTACGGGCATGAACGCTATATCGTTGAGCGCCGAGGGCAACCGTTAGCGGCTATTATACCAGCATCGGAGTACAACGATTTGTTAACGTTGCTCAGCGAGAACGGTGTGCTCAGCGAAGTGCAAGGCATCCCCGTAACGATTCGCTTTACCGGCCAGGGATATTTCATCTCTGACGATGTCTTCAATCTTTACGGCGAAGGAGACACGCTGGAAGCCGCCCGCCAGGATTACCGGATCACTGTGCAAGAATATCGCGCCGACCTGGAGGCTCACGCCGACCGATTAGCGCCCTATCTGGCGGAGCACCTGGCCCAATTACGCGCCCTCGAGCCGGCGCCAGATGCCCTATGACCACGCTCCCCGCCCGCAGAGTCGCTGCGGCGTTATCCGGCAAGTTCGCCTTCGAGATCGAGAACTCGCATCATCGCATTTACCGGCTGTTCCTGGATGGTCAACTTGTGGCGCGCACTTTTATGTCACACGGCGCTCGTGAGCTGAGCGATTTTCACATCCAGAAAATGGCGCAGCAAATGCGCCTTTCCCGCAAAGAATTTCTGGCGGCTATTGAATGTACATTGGATCAAGGTGCGTATTACGCGCTGATTCGGGAACGATTGTAGCCGCGATTTCCAAATCGCGCCTTCGCGGTATGGAAACCGCGCCTACATAATCTGTTTACCATAGGCGAACAAATCGCCCGCCTGATAAATGTCCATCTGCACTTGTGAGAACGGTTGCGCGGCGAAAGTTTGTGTGCCGTTGAGGATCACCATCCCCGTCTCGAAATCCACGCTGGCGGTGTCGCCGCTGTGAAAAGCACCCGCACTGTCGGCCAGACCGGGCAGGCTCACAATCGGCAGACCGCTGTTGATCGCGTTGCGCTTGTAGATCGCGCCGAAGCTCTCGGCGACAATCGCCGCGATGCCGAGCGCGCGGAAGCAGTCCACCGCCTGCTGGCGCGACGATCCGGCCCCGAAGTTGCGGCCCGCCATCACGATGTCGCCGGGCTGCGCGCGCTTGGCAAAATCCTCCCACCCGCGCAGATTGTCGAGCGCGTACTGTCCCATCTGCGCCACGTCGGTGATGTGCAGGTAGCGGTTGTGGAAGATCATGTCGGTGTCGATGTCGTCGTAGAGCGCGCCATCCGGCGTGGTGAGCACCCATAGACGCCCTGTTATCTGTGTCGGTTTCATCGTTACCCCAGTTCGAATCCCGTTTGCGCGTAATAGTCCAGCAAGGAAGATGGCAATAATCGCCGAACCTCTTCCACACGCTCAAGAACGCGGCGCATCCACTGTGTGCTTAGATCATTCGCCGTGAGGAGCGCGCCGGCCTCCTGCAGCGTGACCCAACGCATTGCGTCGTGTTCGGTGCTGAGGCACACAGCAGCTGCATCATCCACGGCGCAAAGGTAGACCACACCGATAAGCTCGTTATCCGGCGTGAGCGCGCCCCGGTAAAAGTGCGTCGTCCCCAGGATGCACAACACGCGCACGGTGACACCTAACTCCTCGCGCACCTCGCGGTGGACGGCATCCTCAAAACTTTCGCCCTGATCCACGCGCCCGGTGACACATTCCCACACACCCGCCGCAAAATCCTTGCTCGCCGCCCGGCGCAGCAACAGGTAACGTTGCTTTTCCGGGGACCAGATGACGGCGCCGATGCCGCCGTAGAAGCGTCCGAT
>DYKY01000217.1:2281-4916 GCA_020722365.1 Thermoflexus sp. | reverse complement strand
CAGCAGCGCGGTGACGTCCTGCGAGAACGTCGCCGGACCGCGCTGGTCGGTATTCCAGGTAACGATGTTCACCCACGTATTACCGCCGTCGGGGCTTACGTCTACTGCCGCAACCTCGCTGGTTGAGAGGTTGTTGTAATCGTAGGCAAACGACAGGTTGATCTGCGACAGGCCGGAGACGTCAAACGGTGGGGAGATCAAGTCGGTGTTCATCGTCGTGCCCGAACCGCAAGAATCGCTATCGGCAACGGCGAACTTGCCGGCGCCGCCCGTAAGGTTGCCCCGGCCGCCGGGATCATCACCGGTCCACTCACAGTTGCCGCCGTTGTTTACTACCGTCCAGCCGGCCGGCGGGAAGGCGTCATCCTCAAAGTTCGCCATCAAGCCGTCGACAAAGTAGTAACCGGGTGCAGTACAGGCCGTCATGTCAGGTTGCAATGCGAAGTCCGTATTCGGCGCATCCGCCGTCAACGGCCCGACTTCGCCGGTCGCCGCACTATAACCGGCCACCCAGGCTTCAACCCCAAACGTGTAGGTGACGCCTTCGGCCAGCATAATGCTGTATTGGCCAGTGGCAGGGTCGGTCCACACCGCGTTATCCGGTGCGATGGGATCAACCGGGTCGCCGGTGATGCTGATGTGCGCGTAGAGCGGCCAGCCGGTCGTCGCATCGGTCACCTGCCCGGAAACTTCGTAGAACGCCGCCGGTGTCAAGGCGATATCCTGCGTCGTCGTCAAATCGGTCGTCGCCACAACGTTGGGGATCACCGTCGTCTGGTACCCGTAGCGCGAAGCGGCCAAGGTGTAGGTATCGGAGAAGACGCTGAGCGTATAGAGGCCATTCGCATCGGACGTTGTCCTGCGCTGATCAGTGGCGCTGGTTGCCATAACCATCGCCCCGTCTACAGGCGCGCTCGTCGTAGCATTCGTCACCTGGCCAACGATTGCGCTGTCACCACATGACGCTGCCGCCGCCTCCACCGCTGCCAGAGCGTTGATCTCGCCCCAGCCAGCCGCATAGTTCGGCACATGCGCGCCGCCGCCGGTCCCATCATCGTAAGGGATCGGGGTCGCCGTATCCTCGATGATCGTCTCGGTCGTGGCGTAATCGCCGACCAAGCACGGCGCCGCGCTCCACATCAGCGCGATCAGGCCGGTGACGTGTGGCGCAGACATCGAAGTGCCACTCCACCCCCCCTGATAAGCCGAGTCCCCGCTGTTGACCGAAGAGCGGATGTTGACGCCCGGCGCCAAGACCTGCGGTTTCAAGTCTGCCCAACCGGGATGCGGATTGACCGTGTCGGGGTTGTCCGTCGGCCCCCAGTTGGAGTGCGGAGCATATTGCCCGTTGTCCCGTCCGGTGGAGCCGACGCCGGTGACGTTGCCGTAGCGCGCCGGGTTGCCCACGGTGTTGAGGCCTGGAGGCGAAGGATAACCGCAGTTGCTGGCGTTGCCGTTGGAGAAGACCGGATAAATTCCGGCGGCGAGCCAGGCATCCACCACGGCCTGATACCAACCGTCGTAGCTTTGACTGCAATCGCCCCAGGAGTTGTTCACGGCGTTGGGACGCATGTCGGGATTGGCATTGTTTTTCGTCAGATCCCAGGGAGCCGCGAAGAACTCGGCACATTCCAGTAGTTCGACGTCTCCACAACTGCTGATATTGCAACCACGGCAGGCCATCCACTCAGCGCCCGGCGCCATACCGATCTGGTTCGCGCCGCCGTCGTCGCCCACCATCGTGCCCATCGTGTGCGAACCGTGGCCGTTATCGTCGCCCGGTTCGGTTGGATGGTCGCCGTAGGGGTCCCACCAGTTGTAGTTGTGGTCAAACGTACCGCCGCCCAAATTACCGCGATAGTGGTTCACCAGCGCATCGTGGGTGTACCGCACGCCGGTATCCACGCTGGCGACCACAATCCCTTCGCCGGTGTAGCCCTGCGCCCAAACCTGGTCGGCCAACACATGCATGATGTTTGGCTCAATGGCCTGGGGGGCAGAAGGCGATGTCGTTTGTTGTGGCTCGATCAGACTCAACTGGCGGTGCGCACGAATTGCTTCAATTTCAGAGAATTTGAGCAATCCGTCAACAGTGGCGCGGTTCGAGGATTTGACAGAAATGACGTTGTCAATCCAAAACGCCTTGTACTCAATCCCCTGCGCGTCCAGATAAGCCCGGACCTTCGCCTGGGAACGCAGCGCCGTCTGATTCAAGGCATTAGCAACAAAACGACCACGCTCGATCCAATCCATTTCATATGCCGGGGAAAGATCCGGCTTTTCCTTGAAATAGATCAGATAACCCGTGGTCTCATCTGCTGCAAGCTGATCAAGCAATGCGGACTCAACTTCAATGTCCGGCGTTTCCTGTGTCGCCGGTTGTGCGATTGGCGCCGTTTCAGACGCCGCCTGCACTGCCGTAACCGGCATAAATCCTAAAACTAAGGACAACAACACCAAGAAGTTAAACCATCTCGATCGCATAGAGAATCCCTCCTCACATCGTTAGAAAACAAGCTGCTGCTACAAAGTGGAAAAACGTGGCAAGTAGTACTACTTTGACAATCTCAACCATATTTAGAACATCGACTTACACATCACCTCCATTCCATGAAGCATATAGCAACATCACTAT
>DYKY01000217.1:0-2181 GCA_020722365.1 Thermoflexus sp. | reverse complement strand
GTAGAAACAATCTGGAAAACAGTATTAGTGAACACATCCGCCAAAATGGAGAACCTATTCAAATTATACTCCCATTTCAGGAAACACAAGTGACCCCATCAGGGAAAAAAGTAGTACTTTAGTCCTACCCCGGACAAACCGGAACCCAAAGGGTCTGCGATGCCCTTTTTGGGGTTAGGCCTTAATTTGGACGAGTGAGTGCGAAAGTGACGTTATTCCACAGATTCGGGCAGAGAGCAAACCAGACGGTATCCCTTGTCGCGCTCGGTTTCCAGCACGAAGGGAGCCTGGAGGCGCTTGAGGAGTTTGCGCATCCCGTGGATATGCACATCCAACGTACGAGTATCCCCCAGATAATGGGTACCCCACACATCCTGCATCAGTTGAGCACGCGAGATCAGCGTTATGGGCGCACGCAGAAAGGCCTCCATCAACATTACTTGCTTAGGTGTCAGAGCGACTTGCCTGTTGTCCCACAGCAGAAAATGGCCTTGAATGTCCAGGCGTAACCCGCGCCAGGCAACAACTTCACCTTGCCGGGTCGGCAAAACCCGCGCCAGACGGCGCAGCAGTTGGGAAAGCGAGAAAGCATAGCGCAGATAGCCGTGTGAACGTGGAACCTGGTCGAGCCGGGCGCCCTTTTCTAGCAGGAGGAAAAAACGCATATCGGGGTTTCTGGCGCGCGCATCATCCCAAAAGCGTACCAGATCGAAGCGGAGCACCGGGACGTCGGCCAAAATCAGGTCGACTTGTTGCGCGCTCAACGCGGCAATAGCCTCGCGGCGTGTCTGCGCCACATTCACCGTGTAGTGCGCGCTCAAGCCCGACAACAATTGCTGCTCTAGCGAGCGATAGCGCGTTAGGAACAGGATTGTATAGCGTTTCACTCAACACCCCGCCGGGTTGAAGGAAAGCAGGCACTTAGCTGTCAGCGATCAGCCGTTAGCCAAAAGCGGAACACCTACGTGGTGCGCAACGAATAAAAACACAAGAGCACACTGCCGTATTTTCGTTGGTCAAAAAGGATCAGATTGTTCAGCGCGACCGGTGCATACTCCACCGGATGGATTTGGGCAATGACCCAACCGTCGTCAGTCAACCAACCCGGCAGGGCGTCGAGCATCTGGAGCGTTTGGATCCACAGCCCGCGATACTGCGGTGGCGCGACGTAAATGTAATCAAATGGCTGAGATGGAACGGCGAGATAGTGAAACACATCATCGCGCACCACCTCCGCCTGCTCCGCCAGGCCGGTCAACGCCAGGTTGTTATGGATGACACGGAGCGCCGCGTGGTGAAATTCGACGAAGACGGCGCGCGCGGCTCCCCGGCTGAGCGCCTCGATCCCCACTTGCCCGGTCCCGGCGAAGAGATCGAGAAAGCGCGTGGCCCGCACATCGTCACCCAGGATGCTGAACAGGGCTGACTTCGCCCGATCGGTCATCGGACGCGTGCCCGGCCCCGGTACTGCGTAGAGTTTACGCCCTTTCGCCTTTCCCGCAATCACGCGCATGACCGGACTCCTAAAGCATCAAACATGAATCTACACCGATTCTCATAAATGGGAAATCAGGTTAGGGTTCCTGGGACTTCGTAACAAGGTCAGCACCTTCAGGGGACAATCCAGGTTGTGAAACCTCCGCGAGGACCGTCTCCGGCAGTACCGGTTCGCCGGCCTCTGCCGAGAGGGCATCGATAGGCGGCAGCATCCCTTCTGGTGGTAATACAGTCTCGGGCGATGTCACTGCCACGACGACAGGTGCAGGCTTGCGCCGGAACAAGCGCGGATTGCCGATCAGACCCAACAGCCCACCCCACAGCAGCCCCCAGACGCCCACCGCCACGATACCCACAAGCTGCGCCGTCAACTGCCCTGCGCCGCCGCCAAAGAAAACACCGCGCACGCCGCCGGGACCAAGAGTCGACGTGACACCGTTCCAGCCCTGTCCGGCACGCCCATCCGCAAAAAGCGCCACGCTGAGCAGACCCCACAGTCCACCTACCAGGCCCAAAGCAACCGTCGCTGCCGCATCCTGCAAGCGCATGACGACGTTCGTAAGATATAAGATGAAGGAGAACAACAATCCGCCTGACAGCCCAATCACCAACGCGGCCCAGGGAGGCACAAAGGGCGCCGCAGCCAACGCCGCACCCCATCCCGCCGCCAGGCCGCGCGCCGCT
>DYKY01000031.1 GCA_020722365.1 Thermoflexus sp. | reverse complement strand
TTACCCAAACCGTCCGGTGATGTACTCTTCCGTTTTGGAATGTTTGGGCTTGAGGAACATCTCACGGCCAATGCCGTGCTCGATGAGTTCGCCTTGCAGGAAGAACGCCGCCCAATCGGCCACGCGCGCGGCCTGTTGGACGCTGTGCGGGACGATGACGAAGGTGTAATCGGACTTCAGTTCCTGCATCGTGGCTTCGATTTTGGCGGTGGAGATGGGGTCGAGGCCGGAGGTGGGTTCGTCCAACAGGATGACTTCCGGTTGCAGCGCCAGCACACGTGCCAGGCACAGGCGCTGCTGCTGCCCGCCGGAGAGCGCGTGCGCCGGATCGCCGAGGCGGTCGTGGACTTCGTCCCACAGCGCCGACTGCTCCAACGAGCGGGTCACGGCGGCGTCGAGCGTTGCCTTGTCGCGGATGCCCGCCAGTTCCAGGCCGTAGGTGATGTTGCGGTAGATGCTCATCGGCAGCACAACGGGCCGCGCGAAGACGATGCCTACACGCCGTCGCAGGCGCACGATATCGTAATTTGGTCGTGTTACATCCTCGCCATCCAGGAAAATGTGCCCGGTCTGTTCGACCACATCGGTCAGGTCGTTGAGGCGATTCATCGCCCGCAGCAGCGTGCTCTTGCCGCCGCCGGCGGGGCCGAAGAGGACGTTGATCTGGTTGGCGTAGATGTCGAGCGTGATGTCGTGCAGGCTCTCCGTCCCGTCGGAGTAGCGCAGGCCAAAGTCTTGGATGTGAATCTTGACGTCGTCGGCCATCACCAGAACCTCTGCTTCCGGTAGTGGTTGCGGATGAGCGTCGCCATGAGGTTCATCGACAACACAAAGATGAGCAGGACCAGCGCCGTGCCGTACTGGATATGGACCGGCATCCCCGGCACCTGCGTGCTGATGACGAAGAGGTGGTAGGGCAGAGCCATCGTCTGGTCGAACATGGAAGTGGGCAGGCGCGGCAGGAAGAACGCCGCCACGGTGAAGAGGATCGGCGCGGTTTCTCCGGCGGCGCGCTCCAGGCCCAGAATCACGCCGGTGATGATGCCGGGCAGGGCCTGCGGGAGCACGACGCGGCGGATGGTCTGCCAGCGCGTCCCGCCGAGGCTGACGCTGACCAGGCGGAACGATTGCGGGACGGCGCGCAGCGCCTCTTCCGCCGTGCTGATGATGACCGGCAGCGTCATAATGCCCAGGGTGAGCGACCCCGCCAGGATCGATGTCCCAAAGTTGAGGAAGATGACGAACAGCCCCAGGCCGAACAGTCCGAAGACGACCGAGGGGATGCCCGCCAGGTTGATGATGGCGACGCGAATGGCGCGGGTCAGCGCATTGTCTTTGGCGTATTCGGAGAGGTAGATCGCCGCGCCGATGCCGATGGGGACGGCGACGACTGCCGTGCCGAGCGTGAGCCAGAGCGTGCCGACGATGGCAGGCAACAGCCCCCCGGCTTTCATCCCGTTGTAAGGGTAGGCGGTGAGAAATTCCCAACTGATGGCGGATGCGCCTTCGTAGATGATGTAGCCGACGATGAAGAAAATCGGCGCGACGACGACGACCGCGGCCAACGTGATGAGCGCAAACGCGATGCGCTGTGAGTTCTGACGTGAGAGTTTGGGCATAAAGGTTGTTCCTCTTGGCTCACACAAAGCCACAAAGCCGCAAAGCAAAAAACTTGGGGTCTTCGTGTCTTTGTGTGAGGATCATTACGACAACATTCTCTCCGCGCGTTTGACCTGGCGGAAAACCACCGAGGCTGCGGCCATGTTCACCGCAAAGGTGATGACGAAGAGCGTCAGCCCCACGGCGAAAAGCACGTGATAGTGCGGGCTGCCCTGCGCCACCTCGCCCATTTCGGCGGCGATGGTCGCCGTCATCGTGCGCACCGGCATAAAGAAATCGCGCAGGCCGAGGGGGATGCGCGCCGCGTTCCCGGTAACCATCATCACGGTCATCGTCTCGCCGATGGCGCGGCCCACGCCTAACATCAACGCCATCAACACGCCGGAGCGCCCGGCGGGCAACACGATGCGCCAGATCACCTGCCAGCGCGTCATCCCCAGCGCCAGCCCGGCGTCGCGGTAGGTTTTGGGGACGGCGTCGAGCACGTCTTCCGCCACGCTAACGACGGTGGGCAGCGCCATCCACGCCAGGAGCAGCACGCCGGTGAAGGCGGTGAGGCCGGTAGGGATGTCCAACGCGACGCGGATGAGCGGCGCGAACACCAGCATCCCGATAAAGCCGATGACGACCGAGGGGATGCCCGCCAGCACTTCGACGAAGGGCTTGAGGATGTCGCGCACCCATTCGGGCGCGATCTCGGCGATGAAGATCGCCGTTGCCAATCCCAGGGGCAGCGAGACGACGGCCGCGCCGATGGTGATGATCAACGATCCCAATATCAGGGGGAGCAGGCCGTAATACTCTTCGATGGGATACCAGCGCGCGGCGAACAGGCTGGACAGTGGAATCTCCAGGAAGGTCGGCGTGCCCTCTTTGATGAGAAACAGGAAGATCAGCACCACCAGAATAATGGCGGAGATGCCCGAAACCTGGATGGCGCGTTCGATGAGAAATTCGACCCATGAAAGCGATCGTTTCTGTTGGCCCTCATGTTCGTTTGTCATGGCGTCTCTCCTTCGGCGGTGACCGGCACAAATCCAAGTTCCAGAACGATCTCTTGTGCCGCCGGGCTGAGGATCCATTCCAGGTAGGCCTTGATCTGTCCCTGCGGCTCACCGGCCGTGTACATGTAGAGGTCGCGGGCGATGGGATACTGTCCCGTGTTCACCGTCTCGGCCGTGGGCGAGTAGTAGGGCTGCTCCGGCCCACGGCTCACGGCAATGGTCTTCATATCCGGCGTGACGTAGCCCAGGCCGTCGTAGCCGATGGCGTTGGGATTCTGGCGCACTTCTACGCCGATGCCTTCGGATGAGGGGAGGAGCAGCGTATCCAGCGAGAACAGCGTCTTGTTATCGCTTTCTCCCAGGCGGATGACTTCCTCGAGAAAATAGACGTGCGTGCCGGAGTTCGTCTCGCGTGAGAGCAACACGATGGGCCGGTCCTCCCCGCCGACCTCTTGCCAGTTGGTGATCTTGCCGCTGTAGATGTCGGAAATCTGTTGCAGCGTTAGCTTGTCCACGGGATTGTCGGGGTGGACGATGACGGCGATGGCGTCACGAGCGATGACGAACTCAACGGGTTCGATGCCGTTGGCCCTTGCCTCTTCCACTTCTTCGGTCTTTATCTGCCGTGAAGCGTTCGCCAGATCCACCGTGCCGTTGATCAGCGCCGCGATGCCGGTTCCCGATCCCCCGCCGGTGACGGCGATGCGCACGTCAGGTTCGAGCGTTTGGTACCGTTCGGCCCAGGCCAGCGCCAGGTTGACGATGGTGTCGGAGCCTTTGTTCTGAATGGTTGCCGAAACGCCGCCAGCATCGGTTTGCGCGGTTTGCGGCCCGCATCCGGCGAGCGCCAATCCTAGCAAAAGGAGCGCCAGGATTCTTATGGATAAGTGTGTATCCTTGTTTCGCACAATGCACCATTATAGCGGTTTCAGATGAAAAAACAACCACGAATTGAGATTGACTACACTGCAAGGACGTTTATACTTGCGGCTATCTGTAATGTGAAGGAAATGGATGGAGTATGGACGAGACGCCGGTTACACCCAAAATCCGCGTACACCACCTGGATTTTTACTATGGTTCCAAGCAAGCGTTGATGGACATCACGCTTGACGTCATGCCCGAAGAGATTATGGCCTTCATCGGGCCGTCGGGCTGTGGAAAGTCCACGTTTTTGCGGTGCCTCAATCGGATGAACGACGAAATCCCGCACACGCGCGTTGAAGGGGAGATTTTGCTGGACGACGAGGATATCTATGCGCCCGACGTGGATACCGTCGAGCTGCGCCGCCGGGTGGGACTGGTGTTCCAGAAGCCCAACCCATTCCCGCAGTCGATCTACAACAACATCGTGATGGGGCCGCGCTCTCTGGGGCTGGAGAGGGGCTCGGCGCTCGGCGATATGGCGCGGCAGTATTTGCAAGAGGTCGATTTGTGGGACGAGATCAAAGGCGATATGACGCTGCCTGCGTTGAGTCTGTCGTTGGGTCAACAGCAGCGGTTGTGCATCGCGCGCACGCTGGCGGTCAAACCGGAGGTGATCCTGATGGATGAGCCGTGCTCGGCGCTCGATCCCATTGCTACGCTGCGCATCGAGGATTTGATGCGGGAACTGCGCGAGCAGTACACTATCGTCATCGTCACGCACAACATGCAGCAAGCTGCGCGTGTCTCGGATCGCACCGCGTTTTTCTGGCTTGGCGAGCTTATCGAGGAAGCGCCTACCGCGCAGCTCTTCACCCGTCCCGCGCAGAAGATGACGGAAGACTACATCAGCGGGCGGGTAGGATAGCAAGAGGCAGGACGCAAGAGGCAAGAGGCAGTCTGTAATTCGTCATTCGTTCTATTTGCTGCACAGTAGCTTCCCGAAGCCAGCGATGATGACAAGTAGCATGAGGATGGAGATAGCGCCTTCCAGATCGAGTGCCGGAACGGTCGTCGTTGGTAGCCGTCCCGGCAGCAACGGCCAGATGACCCAGAGGATGAACACTGTCCCTACTGCCAGGATCACCAACATCGACAGAATAATCCATTCCTGAATCCACCGTACCATTGTGCACCTCCTGTGTGTGATCTCCGTTTTTTGTCCGGTTAACTGTTCCATGCAAGAGCGTGCCAAAAAGTTCACAGAATTTCGACTATCCGACTGACGACTACGCGACTAAAAGACTTCGAGACTATGTTCAAGAGGGGGAGATATGGTTACACGATTGATTATTCCAGAGAATTACCGCTGTCTATTGGGCGTGCGCGAAACGGAAAGGGCCATCCGCCAGATCAAGACGTTTTTTCAAACGAATCTGGCCTTTGAGCTGAACCTCGTTCGCGTCACCGCGCCGCTGTTCGTGCAGACCGGAACCGGCATCAACGACGATCTGAACGGCGTCGAGCGCGCGGTGGCTTTTCCGATCAAGGCGATGGCGGATGTCCGCGCCGAGATCGTGCACTCGCTGGCAAAATGGAAGCGGATGCAGTTGGCCGACTTGGGCTTCGCGCCGGGTGAAGGCTTGTACACCGACATGAACGCCATCCGCGCCGACGAGGATCTGGATAACCTCCATTCCTTGTACGTTGATCAATGGGACTGGGAGCGCGTGATGTTGCCCGAAGAGCGCACCCTGGATTACCTCAAGGCCACCGTCCGCCGCATCTACGACGTGATCCGCCGTACTGAGCGGTACGTGCATCACTTGTATCCCGTCATCGAAGCGTTTTTGCCGGAGAAGATCACCTTTATCCATGCCGAGGACTTGCAGGCGCGCTATCCCGATCTGTCGCCAAAGGAGCGCGAGGACGCAGCTTGTCGCGAGCACGGCGCGGTGTTCCTCATCGGCATCGGCGGGATGCTACGTGACGGTAAACCGCACGATGGGCGCGCGCCAGACTACGACGATTGGTCGACGCCGACGGTGAACGGCTACCAGGGCCTCAACGGCGACATCCTGGTGTACTACCCGCTGTTCGACTCCGCCTACGAACTCTCGTCGATGGGCATTCGCGTGGACGCGGAGGCGCTGTTGCGGCAGTTGGCGCTGCGCGACGCGCTCGACCGGCGCGAGTTGCTCTTCCACCGGCGGCTGCTGGCGGGCGAGCTGCCGCAATCGATCGGCGGTGGCATCGGCCAGTCGCGTCTGTGTATGCTGTACCTGCACAAGGCCCACATTGGGGAAATCCAGTCGAGCCTATGGCCGGAGACGATGGTGCAGACCTGCCGGGAGAACAACATCCACTTGCTGTAAAGACTCGCTCGCCCTTGCTGGCCCTAAGAAATCAAGGATAACTTTTGCGCAAAGTGCGCCACCCTCAGAATGAGGTACAATGTGATGAATGGAGCGATATAGTTGCCTTGTGCTACTGCTGTGTTTACTCGCGGGCTGCGCAGCGCCTGTCGTGCAGGCCGACCTGATGGCTCCAGTGCCCTCGGAGACGGTCACGGCTTCGCCCACGCCGACCGTCGCAGCGACATCCACCCCCACGCTTACGCCGACAGCGACCGCTACGCCCACGTCGATTCCCACGATTGTGATCCCCATCCTCACGCAGACGGTGACGCCGACCATCGCGCTGGCGGAAGCCGCTTCTCCACTGATGGTCAGTTCGCTTCCTGAACGAGTGGTCCCGGAGCCGTTTGGCGTGAACATCCACTTCACGCGCGCGTTGCCCGGTGAGTTGTCCTTGCTGTCGGCGGCCGGCTTTGGCTGGGTGCGAATGGATATGACCTGGAATATCGTCGAGCAGGAGCAGGGACGCTACAACTTCGCGGAATACGATGCGCTGGTAGCGGCGATGTCGCAACGTGGTATCCGCATCATCTTTATCCTGGACTACGGGAATTTGCATTATGACAGCGGTTTTGCGCCGCACTCGCCCGAAGCGCGCGCCGCATTCGCCCGGTTCGCGGCAACGGCGGCGCGGCGTTATCAGGGCAAGGGCATTATCTGGGAAATCTGGAACGAACCCAATCTCGATCAATTTTGGGGACCGCAGCCGAACGTCCAACATTACGAAGCGTTGTTGTCCCAGACCGTCGCGGCGATTCGCCGGGTCGATCCGACCGCCTTGATCGTTGCGCCGGGCATCTCCGGTTTCGACTGGACATTCTTGACGGCCTTGGGGGATATGGGCGCTTTCAAAAAGCTGGATGCTGTCACCGTTCATCCCTACGGCATCGAGATTCCTGAAGACCTCGGACCCCATTATGTGCATCTGGCGGCGCTGTTGCACCGCTGCCATCCCGCCTGGAAAATCCCGGTGATTTCCAGCGAATGTGGGACGACGGCTGTTGCCGGTCCTCCCAGTGAGGCTGTGCAGGCGCGTTACCTGCCTCGTCAATGGTTGGTCAATCTATTTTACGATGCTCACCTGAGCATCTGGTACGATTGGCGCAACAACGGCGTCGATCCTGCCGACATCCAGCATAATTTTGGCGTGGTGCGCTATGACTTTTCGACCAAGCCAGCCTATTACGCCGCACAAACGCTGTTGACGACGCTGGCGGGCTATCGCTTTATGCGACGCATCCCGCTGGAAGAGGAGGACGATTATCTCTTACTCTTTCTCAAGGAAGATCAGGCCGCGCTGGCGCTGTGGACGAGGGGGGAGGCGCACACGATCTGCCTGCCGCTTATGGTGGATGAGGCGGTTTTGGTCGAGATGTTGGGCGCGCGCAGCACGCTCTCTAGCGCGGAAAATGGCCTGGACGTCGAGATCGATGGCGCGCCGCGTTATCTGCTGTTTCATCCACAGCAAGTTGCGCTGGATATGGTTGGCTGGCGGCCTTACGAAACGCTGCAACCGCTCCGGGCGGGAGAGGGGTACAGCGTACACGTGGTTTTCGAGGCGATGCCGGTTTCGACGTTTGGGCAGGTGCAAGTGTGGGTGCAAGACGAAATGCGGGGAACGGCAGAGATCGTGACGCGCCCGATGGAGGCGCGGCACGTGCGTATCCCCGTCGATGTGACCGATTTGAAAGGCAACGTCCCGGCGGAACTCGTTTTCGTCCCCCCGGACGGAACACTGCTGCCTTTACAGAGGGCGTCGATCTGGTTGCTTCTCGGCGAGTGAACGGGTACTTTCACCACCAAGACACCACGTCACGAAGTTCATAGGTTCCCTTTGAGTCTTTGTGTCTTAGTGGTTTATTTTATGCGAGGAGGAAACCGATGACGTGTTTGACCTGTCTATCAAATTCCGGGGCGAAGCGTATCTCCCCCGGCCCGACAATTTACGCGGGCGCGTACTGGTACGTGGAACACGCCTACCCGACGACGCTGTTGTACGGAACCGGGAGCAGCGTCCCCGACGATCTCGCCAACTGGCGCATCCTGGCGGAGGATTTTGTGGCGAGCAGTGCGGGGAGGCACGTCTATCCGGGCATCGCTGGGTACTACGATGATTTCGACGCGATCGCGCAACGGATCGCCATCGCGCGGGAGCTTGGCGCGCCAGGGCACGTGCTCTTTTCCTACGCTACGCTCGACAGTCGCGGCTACTGGGACGATCTGGCAGCGGGACCGTATCGCGTTCCGGCGGTGGTTCCGTCACACTTGCACTAAAGCGTGCTCGGCACCCACAGGTGCGCGAGCTTGCCGGGAGTATTTTCTTCCAGTTCCTTCCAGGAGTCGATGGGCAGTGTAACTTGCGCGAGCGCGGCGGTAGGGAGGCTTTCCATCGCACCGGTGAGGCTCTCCAGCAGCACTTCGAGATCGGGATTGTGGCCCACGATCATGACGCGCTCGTCAGCATCATCCAGCGTGCGCAGCGCTTCCACAAAATCATCCGGATCGGCGCCGTAGAGCGCGCGCGTGGCGATGATCTGCTCCTCGTAATGGCAGGCCTCGGCGACCAGTTCTGCCGTTTTCAACGCGCGTCTGGCCGTTGAGGAAATGATGCGCTGTGGCGTCAAGTCGTGTTTGCGGATGAGTTCCCCCATCAGAGTGGCGGTTTGCTCGCCGCGTTTCTTGAGCGGCCGGTCGTGGTCGGTCAAGTCATTGTGTTTCCAGCTCGATTTGGCATGCCGCAAGATCAACAAGGTTTTCATCGTTCTCTCCTCAAAGGTGGTAAAAGCCTCGTCGCACATCGTATCTGAATTTTGTAGTTTTTTGTCTTGTAAATCTGGCCGAATGTGTTATAATCAATTATACTATATTATGGTTGTCCCCATAGCGGGGGTGAAGTGAAAGAGGAGGTTTCGACATGGAATACACGAAATTAGGCCGTACGGGGTTGCAAGTCAGCCGTCTTTGTCTGGGCACGATGAACTTTGGCCCGTTGACCACCGAGGAAGACAGTTATGCAATCATGGATCGCGCACTGGAACTCGGTATCAATTTCTTTGACACGGCTAACGTCTACGGGTGGAAACTCGGCGAAGGCGTGACCGAGCAGATCATCGGACGGTGGTTGGCGCAGGGTGGGGGCCGCCGCGAGAAAATCGTGCTGGCGACCAAGGTTTACAATCGCATGGGCGAATGGCCCAACGAGCGCGGTCTTTCGGCATATCACATCCGCAAGGCGTGCGAAGACAGCCTGCGTCGCCTGCAAACCGATCACATCGATCTTTACCAGATGCATCACGTCGAGCGCAGCACGCCGTGGGAGGAAATCTGGCAGGCCATGGAGCAGCTTGTCCGCGAAGGGAAGGTGCTCTACGTGGGCAGCAGCAACTTCGCCGGATGGCACATCGCCAAGGCGCAGGCCCACGCCGCGAAGCGTAACTTTATGGGGCTGGTTTCCGAACAGAGTCTCTACAACCTCAGCGCGCGGATGGTCGAGCTTGAGGTGATCCCGACGTGTGAGGACTATGGCCTGGGATTGATCCCCTGGAGTCCGCTGGGAGGCGGTCTGTTGGGCGGCGTGTTGAAGAAGATCTCCGAGGGCCGCCGCGCTTCGGAGCGGATGCAGGAGAGCATCGAAAAGCACCGTCCGCAGATTGAAGCTTACGAGAGTTTCTGCCAGGATATGGGCGAAAATCCGGCAGACGTGGCGCTGGCCTGGTTGCTGCATAACCCCGTCGTCACTGCGCCGATCATCGGCCCGCGCACGCTGGAGCAGCTCAACGGCAGCTTGCGCGCGCTGGAGCTTAAGCTCTCCGAGGATGTGCTGACGAAGCTCGACGAAATCTGGCCCGGTCCCGGCGGCCCGGCGCCCGAAGCCTACGCCTGGTAGTCTTCGACGCTTTATTTCCCCTAACCCGGACAAGCCGGAACCAAAAAAGGCCTGCGACGCCCGTTTCTTGCTCGTTGGGCAAGAATTTGCGTGGTTAGGCTCAATCGTTCGAGGGAGTTTTGTGGCTACATAGCCGCAAAACTCCCTTTTTGTTCGGCGCGCTCTGTGCTATACTAAGGTAGGATTCGTCAAAGATCATCAAAGTCTCCGCACGCCTGTGCGCGGGTCGATTTCCGACGGGTTTACAGTGGGTGAAGGGTGATGAGTCAAATAACACAGCAAAGCAAGCCCAATGACGTAACAACGACCTTGCCAGAATTCGGCAAGGCTGAACTGTGCGCCGCGCTGGATGAGGTGATGCTGGGCAGCCTGCGTCCTACCATGGGGGTATTGATTGCCCTGCTCCTCATTCTGATTTACGGGTACGCACGGCAACCTCAGGCCATCGCCGTTCCCACGATCGTGGTCGCGGCGGCGGCGTTGGCCGTGGTTTTCGTGTCCGGCATTCTGCTGTATTTGCGGAAGATTCCGGCGCGTTACGCAAATCCGCTGGGCGCTATGATTGCGCTGCTGGTGCTGCTGCAACGTCTGGTCTTCATCGCGCTGCTCCGCGATCCCGCTCCTACTGCCAATATGATCCTTACCTTCGTCGGGGCCGGATTCTTGATCCTCTCGACCCCCTGGCTCGCCGGCGTGATCGGTAGTGCGCTGGCGACTTGGATATGGATTGCGTTGCGGTCTCCTGCTGCACCTGGTTGGGGCGAAAATGGATTTTTGCTCGTTTCCGCGACTGCGCTAACCGTTATTATTCATTTGGCCCGGCTGGACTCGCTGCGGCGGCAGGAATTGCTGCGTTTCCAAAACGAATCGCGCAATCGGGAGTTGGAACAGCGCACCGTAGAATTGGAGACGTTTTACCAAGCCGAGCGTTCACGCCGCCTTTTAACCGAAACGTTATACGAAGTCAGCCATGCGCTATCGCAGACGTTGAACCTGCAGGAAGTGTTGGACTTGATCCTCGGTAATCTGGCGCGGATAGTCCCTTTTGACCGCGGTTCGGTTATGCTAAAGCATGACCAGGTATTGGAGATCGTCGCGGCGTGGGGCTTCCCACCGGCAAGCAACCCGCTCCAGATTCGTGTCCCCATCAAAGAGGAAGATGTTTTCCAGCAAATTTGCGATTCCAAGCGCCCTTTGATCGTCCCGGAGGTGTTCGAGCGATCCGATTGGCAGCAGGTCGAGAATCTGCCCCAAGCGCGGGCATGGGCGGGCGTGCCCTTGATCAACGCCGAAAACACTGTCATCGGGATGCTATCGCTTACGCGGGAAACGCCGCGTGCCTATACCGACGATGAGGCCGTCCTGGCGCTTGCCTTCGCCGGACAGGCGGCCATTGCACTGCAAAATGCGCGCCTGTATTCAGAGTTGGAAGAGGCCTATGCCCAGTTGGAGCGTCTGGATCAGGCTAAATCCGACTTTATCACCGTCGCGGCGCACGAGTTGCGCACTCCGTTGACCGTCATACGTGGGTACTCTCAAATGCTCGTCAAGGCTCCGGAAATCAAACGCGTGCCCGAGTACACGGAGATAGTAAACGGCATTTTTGAAGGCGCGCTGCGTCTCAACGATCTCGTTAACAGTATGATTGACATCGCCAAAATTGACAGTCAAATTTTACAGCTTTATCTCTCACCCGTGTCATTGGTAGATTTGCTCCGCGAGCTTCTCCGTGGGCTTCGAGGTGTGTTCCAGGAGCGGAATCTGACACTCTGCGTTAGCGATGCGTGGCGGTTACCGTTGATCGAAGGAGATATGGACTCTTTGAAGAAGGTGTTTTACCATCTGCTGGTCAATGCCATAAAGTACACACCGGATGGTGGAACCATCACTGTCACGGGAAGTGTGCTGCCTGCGGGAACGCATGGGATCCCATCAGATAGCGTTGAGATTGTGATCCAGGATACAGGCATCGGCATTGACCCGCGCTTTCATGATTTGATTTTCACCAAGTTCTACCAGACCGGCGAGGTGGCTCTACACTCTTCCGGCACGACCAAGTTCAGGGGCGGCGGCCCGGGGTTAGGTTTGGCGATCGTCAAGGGTATCGTCGATGCGCATGGCGGCAAAGTGTGGGTGGAAAGTCAGGGCTACGATGAAGCCACCTGTCCCGGCAGTAGCTTCCACGTCGTTCTGCCGTTGACCCAGCCTAAGCAAAACTCATAAGGGTGTGTTTCATATCGGGTGTAGTCTAGGGCCTTGTGCCCGTTTCTAGGGCCTTGTGCCCGTTTCTAGGGCCTTGTGCCCGTTTCGAGCGTCAAAACACGCCCATAATCTGCACATCATCTTGGAGGTGACTCATCAATGGCGAAAAAGGTCTTCGTCAGCGGTTGCTTCGACTTGTTACACAGTGGGCACGTCGAGTTCTTCAAGGAAGCCGCGAGTTATGGCGATTTGTACGTGGCCATCGGCTCTGACCGGACGGTCAACGATCTCAAGGGGCGTCCGCCGGTCAACACGGAAGCCGAACGGCTTTTTATGGTGCAGTCCGTTTCCTGGGTCAAGGAGGCGTTCATCTCGCAGGGATCGGGGATCTTGGACTTTGCGGAGGAACTCAAGGCTATCCGGCCCGACATCTTCATTGTCAACGAAGAGGGCAACACCCCGGATAAGCGGGAATTGGTCGAGTCGCTGGGAATCGAGTACCACGTTCTGCGGCGTGACCCGCACCCCGGCCTTGCAGCGCGCTCCACTACGGCCTTGCGCGATGTCTGCCGGATCCCGTACCGCATCGACGTGGCGGGGGGCTGGCTGGATCAACCTTTTGTCTCCAAGCTCTATCCCGGCGCGGTGATCACGGTTTCGCTGGAACCCACAGTCGAATTCAACGAGCGCAGTGGGATGGCAACTAGCACTCGCCGGGCTGCTATCGAGTTGTGGGGGCCGCGCCTGCCTATCGACAACTATGAGAAGCTGGCGAAAATCCTCTTTTGCTACGATAATCCGCCCGGCACGACAGAGATCTCCGGAGCGCAGGACGCCATCGGCATCATTTTCCCCGGACTTGCCAAAGCGTATTTTGAAGGCGAATACTGGCCCTCGCGGATCGACAGCGTGCAGGATGAGGCAACCTTGCGCTTCATCGAAAATGCGCTGTATCTTGTCCCGCTTGGCCCGCGCGAATCCGGCTTCAGCGTGCTGAGTGACACCGCCATCACTCGCGAAGGTGCGCAGGCGCTCTCCGAGGCCACCGACCGGTGTTGGGACGCGATCCTGGCTCACGATATCCGCGGTTTTGGGCAGTACTTCCGCGCTTCGCTCGAAGCGCAGGTGGTAATGTTCCCCCATATGATGACACCGATGGTGGCGAAGTTGCTCGATCGCTACCGGGATGTCGCCCTGGGTTGGAAACTGTCCGGCGCGGGCGGCGGCGGCTATCTGATCCTCGTCGCCGATCACCCCATCGAGGATGGGTTTCAGATTAAGATCCGGCGCGAGGATTATTAACATTGAGAATTCTTATTGTCGGGAACTTCGGGAATGGCAACAATGGGGATGAAGCTGTCTTGATGGCCATGGTGCGGGAGCTTTGTCAGTTGAATCCGGCAACCGAGATCACAGTGGTTTCCGGCGACCCGGCGGCGACCCGCAAAATTCACGGCGTCGAAGCCGTTCGCCGAGCGTTCTCGTTCAGTCTAATTTGGGCTATTGCCCGAAGCGACGCGGTCATCATCGGCGGCGGGGGCATTCTCATCGACCAGGTTCACAGCAGTCTCAAGTACGGCCTGGTTATTCTGATAGCCAGGCTTTTGGGGAAACCGACCATGGTCTACGCGATTGGCCTGGACACCGTTACGAAACGATTTGCCCGGGCTGTCATCAAACTGTCCTTCAACATGGTTGACCTCATCGCCTTGCGGGATGAAGCGTCGAAGACGGAGATGCTCAGAATGGGCGTGACCGGCGCGCCTATTCATGTGACCGCAGACCCGGCATTTACACTTGACGCGCCACGTTTGGAAGAGTACTGCGAGACGCTGACCCGGGCGGGCATCTACGAAAAACGCACGCCGTTGATCGGTATTTCGGTCTGGCCGACCGACAACCTGCATAACTATCAGCACGTACCGCGTGTTTTCGCAGATCTGGCCGATCACTTGGTAGCAACGTACGACTGTAAGGTGGTTTTTCTCGTCATGAGTACGATCGCGTTTGAGGGCGATTTGCAAGCAAGTCGCCGGATCATAGAGATGATGACGCACAGCGACAAGGCTCATGTAGTCGGTGTGGGCTTTCATCCACGGGCGCTGCAGGCGGCCTTCGGCCAGCTGGACCTTGTTATCGGCATGCGATACCATTCTCTCGTCCTGTCTGCCGTGGCCGGCGTGCCTTTCGTGGCTATCGAACGGGCTAAGTACCCCAAAAACACGTATCTGCTGAACGAATGTCAACAGCCGTCAGGCGGTATGGCGGAAGCCCTTACCGTCGAAGGGCTGGTGGGTTGCGTAGCTCAAGCCTGGCGAGAAAGGGAAGAGCTTGCCCGTCGCGTGATCTCAACCAGAGAGAATCTCCGCACCAGAGCCAGCCGGAACGTCATGCTGTTTGCGCAATTGATGAGCCGTTACGGGATAAGATGACGGCGAGTAAACAGGAAGAACGGCGATGATCGGTAGGGCTTTTCTCGAACTGGTTCGTTTGAGAAGGAACCAGTGGTTGGATACGGTGGAACTGGAGCGGATCCAGTTCGCAAAGCTCAGGAAGCTGCTAAAGCATGCCTACGAAAACGTGCCCTATTACCACCGTCTTTTCGACTCCGTAGAGGTCAAGCCGGACGATATCGCGTCGCTGGATGATTTTCAACGCATCCCCATCACGACCAAGGAGCAACTCCAGAGCCTGCCCATCGATCAAATTGTTACCCGAGGCGCCAATATTGCACGATGTCTGGAAAGGCGGACGAGTGGTTCGACCGGTATGCCCTTAACCGTCTACGTCACCCCAGAGGAAAAACTTCGCCAGACGCTGGTCAGCTTGCGGATCCTCTTGGAGAACGGCCTCCGGTTCAATGATCGATTGGCCTATATAAGCGACCCCCACCACTTCGTGGCGCAGAATCGTTGGTTTCAGCGCTTGGGATTCTTGCGTAGAAGTAACGTCTCCGTCCTTGACAGCCCGGAGGAGCAAATCCAAGCCATCTTGAAAACAGGCTCTAACGTGCTCTATGGCCGTCCATCTACCCTGGCGCTGTTGGCCAAAGCAGCTCGGGCTTCTCAGTCTGGTCGCATCAAGCCACGGCTAGTTTTCACTTCGGCAGAGCTTCTAAGCCCTGATAGGCGTCAGTTTCTGGACTCTGTTTTCGAAGTGGCAACGTGCGACGTCTATGGAACATTGGAATTTGGTGACATAGCCTGGCAGTGTGAGCGGCGCGAAGGCTATCACATCAATAGCGACAGCGTGGTGGTTGAACTGGTCAAGAATGGACGACGGGTCCGGCCTGGAGAGGTAGGGGAACTCATCTGCACCGGTCTGGATACTTTCACGATGCCCCTGATCAGGTATCGTGTAGGTGACATCTGTGCATTTGCCACCGAGCAGTGTAGTTGTGGCCGGGGTTTGCCCCTGCTGAAAATCATCGAAGGACGTTCCGATGAATTCATTAGCTTGCCAGACGGCAAGCTCATCTCGCCCCTGGCGCTGACGTGTGTTATCAAACGCGTCGCTGGAATTGGACAGTTCAAGGTAATACAGGAGGTGGAGGGAACATTGCGCGTGCAGATTGTCAAGGACGAAACCTTTTCTCCCGACACCCTCAGCCAGCTTGGGGCAAAACTGGCCGAAATCTCGGGAGGCAGCCTCCAGGTCATGATCGAGGTCGTCGATGAGATCCCGAGAAGCGGCGCAAGCAAAATGCGATCCATTATCTCGAAGGTGACGCCGCGATTTTGAGCGTCAGTAGAGTTTGGCTGAGCGCGGCAAACACTCTCTCTAAGTTGGGTACATCATCCTGCCCGGAAAGTTTGGTGCGTGTGCGAAATAGACCAGGTTTTATACACCTCCCCTATTGGTTCTATCAACTGCGCCGCAGTTTGTATCTGTCGCCTGAGCAGTTACGCGATCTACAGAGGCGCAGGTTGAGCGCCATCGTCCGGCACGCTTACGAGCACGTTCCCTATTATCGCCAGTTGTTCGACCGGGCCGGTGTGAATCCTGGTGACATTCGCTCGGTTGAAGACTTGCAGGCACTGCCGGTCACGACGAAAGCGGATTTGCGCGAGTACCCCAGACAAGCGCTGGTCGCGCCGCACACGGATGGCCGCAACTACCAGTCTGTGGTGACGAGTGGCTCAACGGGTATGCCTCTTCACGTCCACATCAGCCGGCAAGAGAACTGGCTAAGAAACTTGGTTTTCTTGCGCACCTTTATGGAGACAGGCTACAGGTTGAACGAGCGCATGGCATGGGTTGAGACGCTGCATGAGAAGGACCTGGGCCGGTGGTGGTTTCAAAACTGGGGGCTATACCATAAATATCCCGTGTGTATCTTCGACGATCTGGATGTGCAGATCGCCAGTTTGCGGCAGTTACAACCGCAGAATATCCATGGCTATCCATCGGCCCTGGAAATCCTGGCCCGCGCCCTGATCGAGCGAGGAATTACGGACATCAGGCCGCGCGTTATCAGCACCGGCGCGGAGCTTCTCGGTGAAGGCGCACGCGAAATCATCAGCCAGGGCTTTGGCGCGCCTGTTTTCGATACCTATAGCGCCGTGGAGTTCGGCAACATTGCCTGGGAATGTCCCGCAGGAGGCGGTTATCACATCAACAGTGACCTGGTCCTGGTGGAGTTTCTGGCGGATGGGCGTCCGGCGCAGCCCGGCGAACGGGCCGAGATCGTGTGCACGTCTCTTTACTCGTATACGATGCCCTTCATCCGCTACAACCCGGGGAATATCGGTGTGCAGTTGACCGGAACCTGTTTGTGCGGCCGGGGCTTGCCTCTGATGAAGGTGATAGAGGGGCGCGCGGATGACTTCGTGCGCCTGGCAAATGGTCAGACCGTTTCCCCCATCGTGTTGGTAAACACCCTCAGGGGCATCGACGGGATCAAGCAGCATAGGGTGATCCAAGAAGAGGCCGGCGTGCTACAAGTTCGCATAGTCGGCGGCGAGGGATCCTCTCTTAAAATAGCTGCTGAGGTTGAGGCAAGGCTGAGAGAGGCGTTGAGCGACAATGTCGAGGTCAAAGTGCAGTTCGTGGACGAGATACTGAGGGACAGCTCGGGCAAAGTGCGATCGATTATGTCCAAAATTAGGTGACCCGTATGGAATCGGTTGAAGCTGGCGAAACCCCGGGAATGGGGGTAGGCAGAGGCGCTACGTATCTGATTGCGGGTCAGGCATCCTTGGTCATTAGTGGCTATATCGTCAACATCGGCCTGGGGTATCTGCTGGGACCGGTCGAATTCGGGCGCTTCGCCACCATCGTCTCGTTAGCGGTGCTGCTGGAAACCGTTTTCCTCATCGGTGTCCCGACGGCACTCGGCAAGCACATTGCCGAGACGCGCGGAGGGGAGCGGTCATTGATACGCCGGCTCGGGTGGCTGCAATTGGTGGGCAGTGGCATCATCCTCCTGGCTTTGCTTGGCATGGCTCAATTCCTGTCAGGCTGGTTGAACGATCCCGGTTTGGCCGAGTACATTCGCGTCATCGCGTGGGGGATGCCGGCGAGCGCAGCGTTCCAATTGTATACCAGGATACTGAACGGACTGGCTGCTTTTGGCCGGCAGGCAGCGGTCATTGCGCTATTTTCCGTCCTGCGATTGCTCTTTACCTTTGGGTTTGTGGCCTTGGGGACGGGCACAACGGGCGCGCTTTGGGCAATGGTGCTGGCTACAGTTCTGGCATCCTGGGCGGCCAGCATGTTTGGCAGAGGCAAAGGGCACAGCAATACGGGAGATGGGTCCTGGCGAGAACTCTTCGACGCCGGAGTCAAGTTCGCAATCTTCTCAGGGGCGGTCAGGTTTCTGACTACCGCCGATCAACTGTTTGTGAAAGCGTTGGCGCTTGACCATGCCCAGGCCGGCTTCTATGCCGTCGCAGGACTGTTCGGTAAAGTGCCCCATTTTGTCGCTCTCGCTATGTCTGCCGCGATTTTCCCACTGGCTGCCAAATCGGCCGCACTGCATGCCGGAGAGGGCGTCGCACATAGCGTGGCCCAAGCCGTTCGGGGCCTGGCGATGTTATTGCTACCGCTCATTGCGGTGACCATCGTTCTGGGACAGCCTCTTCTCACGACCATCTTTGGGGTGGCGTACGCCCCTGCCGCGCAGGTGCTCTGGGTCTTGGTGTTGGGGGCGACTTTGCTAGGCTTGTTCAGGGTTTTCGCTATGGCAGTTTCAGCCGCCGGCGGATTGCGTTTTGCCCTGTTCGCCAGCCTGTTGATGGTTTTACTCGATGGGATTATCTGTCTGGCGTTGATTCCCGTAGCAGGCATGGTGGGGGCGGCGGTTGCCATCGTCATCACAGCCTCGGTGGGTTGTCTCATTATGGCGCGCCATATCACGAAGCGGTTTGGTAGGCTGAATCCCCTGGCGTCGTTGGGCAGGATCGTTTTGGCGTCCGCGATTGTGGGGGCGCTGGCCTACTCTGCCCGTGGCTTGACCGGCGCGTGGGCGCTCCTTGCTTGCGCGATGCTATACCTTGCTCACTTCGGGATACTAGTGGCCCTTGGCGAAGTCAGGCCGGCCGAAGTTGTGAGCTTGTTTTCCGTTCTGCCTATCGGCAGCCTTGGCGGCAAACTGGGTAGCAGGATTCGGCGGTTGTGGGGGAGGTGAGCGTGGCCTTGGCGTTGAGGGATAACTCAGTGGAAGCGCCGGTGATGGGCGCTACGGGCTTCATCGGCGGACGCAGCGGCGGATGCTTGGCGCGCCACCTTTCTATTCTGCGTACAATCAGATTCATTCTGAAATCTATGTCTGTTACATACAGATGAAAGGAGCATTTTCAATGTTAGTTGTATTCGTCTATGTCCATGTTAAGCCTGAGTCAATCGAAGCTTTCAAACAAGCCTCGCTGGAAAACGCGCGGCATAGCGTCCAGGAACCGGGCATCGCCCGTTTCGACGTGGTGCAGCAGCTTGATGATCCCACGAAGTTCGTGCTGATCGAGGTCTACCGCACTGCCGACGATCCCGCCCGGCACAAGGAGACCGCCCATTACCAGCAATGGCGCGACACCGTCGCCGAGATGATGGCGGAACCGCGGTCCAGCATCAAGTGTACGAACGTCTTCCCCGATGATGAGAAGTGGGGATAACTCTTCATTCATCAGTGTTTCTAGCGGTTTCAGGGAGTATGGCCCGTGACTGCGCATAAACGAAAGATATCGATTCTTCTCGATTTGAGCCAATACAACGCATTGCTAGAGATCGCACAGCAGGAAAATCGTAAAGTTTCTGCTGTTATACGTGATCTCATCAGTAGGCATTTTGATGAACGTACTGTGGACGATGAAGTACGACGTTACACAAGTCAACGTGAAGCACTAGCGAAATTGTGCGATATGCGTAAGAGGATCGAAGAACGTGCTGGCGTTTATGAGGGCAATCTACTTGCTGAAGCTCGGGAAGAGCGTGCTATGAGCTTGATCGATTGTTATGGAGGTAAATGATGCGTTTTGAATTTGCGACTGCATCTCGAATCGTATTTGGCGTTGGCGTACTGAAGGAAGCCGGTGGCCTGGCAGCGGGATTGGGCCGCCGTGCATTCGTCGTGACCGGGCGAAGCGGGGAGCGAGCGACGCCGCTGCTGGATGGCCTGAAAGCCGCCGGAGTGGAGGTGGTGACGTTCACCGTCGCGGGCGAGCCGACGACCGACCTGGTACGCGAAGGAACTGCGCAAGCGCGCGCCGCCGGCTGCGATCTGGTGATCGGTATCGGCGGCGGCAGCGTGATCGACGCGGGCAAGGCCGTCGCCGCGCTGCTCACCAACGGCGGCGATCCGCTCGACTACCTGGAGGTCATCGGGCGGGGACAGCCTATCGCGCAGCCCGCCGCGCCCTACATCGCCATCCCGACGACGGCGGGGACCGGCGCGGAAGTGACCGCGAACGCTGTGCTCGCCTCACCGGAACACCGGCAGAAGGTGAGTTTGCGCAGCCGCTTGATGATCCCGCGTGTGGCGCTAATCGATCCGGCGCTGACCTATTCGATGTCGCCGGAACTCACCGCCAGCACCGGCCTGGATGCTTTCGCCCAGGTGTTGGAGCCTTACGTTTCGCTGATGGCAAATCCGCTCACCGATACGTTGTGCCGTGAGGGGCTGATGCGCGTTGCTCATTCCCTGCGCCAGGCCTACCAAAACGGAAAGGATGCCGCCGCGCGCGAGGATATGGCGCTCGTCAGCCTTTTTGGCGGGTTGGCGCTGGCGAATGCCAAACTCGGCGCTGTTCACGGTCTGGCGGGGGTGTTGGGCGGGATGTTCGACGCACCCCACGGCGCACTGTGCGGGCGGTTGTTGCCGTTCGTGATGGACGCCAACGTGCGGGCGTTGCAGGCCCGCGACCCGGACAGCCTCGCCCTGGAACGCTACGACGACGTCGCGGTCATCCTCACCGGCGAGTGGGACGTCGAGGCGGCGGATGGCGTGGCCTGGGTGCAAGAGCTGTGTAAGGCGCTGCGCGTGCCGGGCCTGGCGACGTATGGCGTTACCGCCGGGGTTTTCGCGGACGTCATCGAGAAGGCGATGGCGTCCAGCAGCATGAAGGGCAATCCCATTAAACTGACCCCGGCTGAAGTGCGCGGCATTCTCATGCGCGCGTTGTAAAGCAGTAGACGGTAGACAGGGGAAAAAAGGCCCCGTCTACCGTCTACCAGGCATCATTCCACCAGTTGCCCGTCGCGCAGTTGCAGGACTGTGTCCACGTACTCATCAACCAGACTGTCGTGCGAGGCCATGAGCACCGTGACTTTCTCTTCTTCCACGATGCGCCCGAAAAGTCCCAGGATTTCCCGCGCCGTTTCGCTGTCCAATTCACCGGTCGGCTCGTCGGCCAGGATGAGCTTGGGACTGTTCGCCAGCGCGCGGGCGATGGCGACGCGCTGCTGTTGTCCGCCGGATAGCTCGTAAGGGCGGTGATCGCTCCGCTTGGTGAGGCCGACGAGGTTGAGGCAGTAGGCGGTGCGCTCGTGGCGTTTGCGCCCGCCGACGCCCTTGATGCGCAGCATCAGTTCGACGTTCTCATAAGCGGAAAGCGTCGGCAGCAGGCCGAACGACTGAAAGACGAAGCCCAATTCTTCGCGTCGCCAGCGGGTGAGCTGTTGATCGTTCATCTTTGTCAGATCGTTGCCGAGCACTTCCACCGATCCCGACGTCGGGTGATCCAGCCCGCTCAAGCAGTTGAGCAGCGTGGTCTTGCCGCTGCCGGAGCGTCCTTTCAACGCGACGTAGTGCCCTGGTTCGATTTGCAGGGACAAACCCCGCAGGGCTGGCACCTCAATCGCGCCCACTTTATAGACCCGCCACAGATTGTCTGTGTGGATGGCGTAGGTGTAGTTCGGATGTTGGATGTCGGATGTTGGATTTCCGACGGCTTCTGGCTCTGTTCGCGGGGTAGCGTGGTTAAGCTGTTTATCCTTCGCCATTAGTCTTTCACCTCATGCTTTTTGTGCTCGCCGCGTACCCAGCGATTCAGCAGGCCGCGCAAGCCGTGCGCTTTCTTCGCCTCGACCAATTCTGAGGCCAGGGCTTCGGCGTCCTGCACGTGGTCGATGTTGGTTGCAGGCAGGATGAGAATGCCTTCCTCCGTCAACTCGATGCGCGCGCGCCCCCGGATGCCGAACTGCTCCAGGAATTCCTTGGGGATTTGCAGCCGCCCGGCAGAATCCAGGACGGTCAGTTCCTCGAAGATCTCCTCGGTGCCTTCATGGGCCGGTTCGAAGGCCGACTTGCCGCCTCTGGCGCGGACGGTCTCCGTCGCCAGCTTGCCGTCGCGGATGGCGACGACGCGGTTGACGTGCCGCGCGATGCTCGGGTCGTGGCTGACGATGAGCGTGGTCAGTCCCAGCTCGCGGTTGAGCTTCTGGAACATTTGGTAGATGGTCAACGCGGTCGCGGAGTCCAATTCACCGGTTGGCTCGTCGGCCAGGAGCAGGCGCGGCTGGTTTGCCAACGCGACAGCGATCGCGACGCGCTGTTGTTCGCCGCCGGATAGCTCCGAAAGCCGGTGCTTCTTGCGTTCCTTGAGTTCCACCATTTCCAGCAGTTCCTCGGCGCGTTTTTGCGCGACGCGCCCGGCCTGCCCCGCCAGCGTCATCGGCAGTTTGATGTTTTCGAGCGCGTTGAGGTAGGGGATCAGGTTGCGCGCGCCCTGCTGCCAGACAAAGCCCACGCGCGTGCGGCGGTAGTTGTTGAGTTCGGCGTTCGACAGCTTGAGCAAGTCCAGCCCATCCACCCACGCGCGCCCGGCAGAAGGCCGGTCCAGGCCGCCGAGCACGTTCATCAGCGTGGACTTGCCGCTGCCGCTCGCGCCGACGATGCCGAGCAGTTCACCGGGGCCAACGACCAGGTCGAGGCCTTGCAGGGCGACCACTTCCAACTCCGCGATCTTATAGATTTTTACCAGATTATCACAAATAACAAATGCTTCTTGTGCCATATTATGCTGTTTCTCCTAACTTGATGGCCTGGAAGATCTTCATGCGTCGCAACATCACCACCAGGGCTACCAGGGCTACGACGAAGAGTATCCCGAAAAGCGCGTAGACGCGGAAGATGGCCGACCAAGCAATGTCCACGCTATAAGGGGGGATGCGCGAGGCCTCATCAACGCTGATTTGCAGGAAGGGGATGAAGAACTTGCTGACAAAGGCTCCCAATCCTGTGCCCAGCGCGCCGCCCGTCAGAATCAAAAATGCCAGCTCCCATCCCAGGAACGCCGTCATCTGCGCTGCGGAGAGACCCACCGCGCGCAATACGCCAAATTCGATGAAGCGGCGGCGGAACGAAAAGAGCGCGTAGAGCAAGAATCCGAGCACGGTGAGCACTGCCGCTGCCACGAACCCCACCGAGAGTAAGCCGAACAACCCTTGCCGTTCGGGAAGTTCTTGTTCGGCGAGGATGTCCACAGCGGGCGCTTCCCAATCCAACGGCTGCCCGCTGAGGGTTTCATTGCCGAGCGTTGCGTAATCCGCATCCGGCGCAGTTTTCAGCCACACGCTGTAGGGGAACTGCTCACCGGCGCTTTCAAATAAATAATCCAGGTTCCCCACGAAAAGCGGTCCTTCGGAGGGATACCACGTCGGGAATAACTCGAAGTGCCCCACAACCGTTACGTTTACCTCGTTGTCTTGACCATAGGTGGATACGGTGAGCTGGAGGATGTCGCCGATGTTTAGCGCCTGTTCGAGCATGAAGTCGCGCGGAACGAGCACGCCGTTGCGAGTGGCCGCCAGCGCGTTCATCAACCCGCCGAGGCTCTCGGAGGCGAAATCCCCACGCCAGAAGGCAATATCGGCGAACTCTGCGCGGTCTATGCCCATAAAGATGCCGATTTGATCGCCGGTGGTCATACGCGCATAGGCCGGAAATCGTCCAACGCGGGTCACTTTCTCGACGCCCGGTGCGTTCAGGTAATCCGTGAGCGGCAGGAAGAACCAGCGCGGTCCTTCGCTCTCAGTGGTTGTCTCGTCGCTCGTGGACGTTTGCTCGGGCGCGATAAAGGCGCTGGTGTCCCGATTGTCTTCACCCATATCCAAAAACTGCATATCCGCCCCGCTGCGGTAGCGCATCTGATCGCTGAGATTGCCATCGAGGGTGGAGGCCAGCGACGCAGTAAACGCGGACAGGCTCAGCGTCAGCACCAACAGGATGAGCGGTGTGGTGTAGAAGCTCGGCGTGCGGGCCAGGTGACGGCTCGCCATCAACAGCCCCACGGCCCGGGTGCGTCCCGCTATCCAGGCGATGACCGTCATAATCACGGGCATCAATCGCAGGAAGAAAAGGGTCAGCGCGAAAATCCCCAGTGCCGGTACGAGAAAGAGCAATGGGTTCTCGTACGGGTTGGTCCCCGTAAGCTCGACGATCTCGTCCAGCACGACCAGGCTACCCTGCTGGCGCAGCAGATACGCGCCATAAGCTGCCGGGATCAACAGCAGAATGTCAAGCCCCATCCGTTGCCACCAGGGCTTGCGCATCATGCGCGCCACCTCGCGCTTGTAGGAGACGATGGTGTGCTGCGATGCGCCGAGCGTAGGCAGCACCTGCGCGAGGACCACCAGCCCCACGCCAACGAGGCCAAAGCGCCACGTCGCAGTGGTCATGTTGACCCGCAGGGTTTCCGCTTGCGCGCTGAAGTTCAGGAAGCTGCGCGCCTGTCCGATGAGACGGGTGATCAGCAATCCCACCGGCGCGCTGAGCGCCAACGCCATCAGCCCCAGGAGCAATCCCTCCACCACCGCGATGCCGATCATTTGCGTCGCCCGTGCGCCCCGGCTGCGCAGCACAGCGACCTCGTTACGCCGCCGTTCGACGGCCATCCCCGCGGTCAGCGTGATGAAAGCGAACAGCAGCCCCAGAATGGGAATGCTAAAGGCATACAGCAGAAACGTGAGCAGGTAGGACAAATGTTGGTAATCGATGAGTTCATCCATCGGCGATTGGGCGAGTCTGATCTCAGGCAATAAGCCGGAGATTTGTTGTTGCACCACCAGCCCGTTGCGGAGCAACGTCAAGACCACATCGTGGCGGATGTCGATTGCCTCCATCACCAGATACCATACGCCGGTGTAGACCTCATCCGTCAACTGGCTGTTGATGCGCCCGGTGAACGTGCCTGCCGGTACGATGAGACGTTCCTCGAAGCGCGATGGCTTGAAGAACCAGAACGCTTCCTGCGGGTCCGTCGCTTCCCAGATACCGGCGATGCGGATAGGAATCTGAACGTCGCGCACCGTCCCTTCCTGCCCGCGCACCTGGGTATAGGCGATGTAGCTCTCGCCCGTCTGGAAGCCCAGCCTGCTCGCCAGCCCTTGATAGATCAACACCTCAACGAGTTCGTCCGGCGCGGTCGAAGCGACGTTTGGAAACCGGCCTTCGACCAACGTGATGTGGTTTTCGATGTCGCTCATGGTGGCGAATCCGGCCCACATCAGCGGCATACGCACTTCTCCGAACTGGGATTCCGTACTGGCGAAAATGCTGAAAGGATTGGTGTTGAAGTAGCTGATTACAAATTGCGGGTTCAATCCCAGGTCCGCCCCGGCCCTTTGGGTGATGTAGGCGTGGACGGGCTGTATCTCTTCCCATTCGATGGGGCCGTGGATGTTGCCGTCGTAGCGCAAGAGAAAGGTCAGCGGCGTCGCCGTGTTGTCGTCCGCGTCGATGTTTTTCAAGAAGGTGCGGCGGTAGACGGCGTCGGCATACAACGGGATGCTCATCATCAACGCCAGGGCGATGATCAGCCCTAGCGTTGTAGCCAGAATCAACCATGGTTGCGAGATGATGCGTTTGATGACGACGCGGATGGCGGACCATCCGCCGATGAACATCGCCCGCAAGTGTTGCAACATTCGCATAGGTGTTGTGGGCCTTACGGCGCAATGACGATCTGTCCCTCGCTCAGTCCATCGAGGATCTCGAGCCGTTCATCGGAACGAATGCCGATGGTGACATCGAGACGGCGTTGCCCGCCACCCTCTTGAATGACCACGAAGTTGCGCCCTTCGAAGGTGCGGACGGCCTGCGGCGGCAGCCAGAGCGTGTCGGTGGAGCGCTCCAACTCGATGGTGATGCGCACCCGGTCGCCAACTGCCATCCCTAACTCAATGGGCGATTGCTCTAGCTCAATGCGCGTGGAGGTATCTTCGTCTTGCATACCCTCGATTTTTCCGCCACCACCGTAAGGATAGGGCAGGCGGCGGATGAAGCCGGGAATCTGATCGCCAGGGCGGTTGACGACCTCGGCCACCAGCACCGTGCCCTCCGTGAGTTCGCTCATCTCGGCGTCTTCCAGATCGGCCATAATCTCCAATTCGGTAGGATCGGCGATGCTCATGACGGTCTTGTACCCCTGCACCTGCGAGCCGGCGATGACGCTGGTGGAGAGAATGACGCCATCGAAGGGCGCGACAATGCGTGCGTCGGCCAGTTGCGCTTGCAGGCGCTGCAGGCTCAGGAGCGTGCGCGTGACATCCACGCCTGCTTCGATTTCTGCCTGCCGCATCCGCGCGAGATCGAGGTCTTGCTGGGCCAACTCAATGTCGTAACTCAGGCGCTCATTCGCGTTGAGCGCATCGTTGTATTGTGACTGCGCGATCTGCAGGTTCCACTGGGCGTTGCGGACAGCCTCAGCATACCGTTCGCGCACCTCTTCCTTTTCCCAAGGACGGTCGAGGGCTTCCTGATACTCAACCTGCGCATCCGCCAGAGCCTCCTGCGCCCGCTCTAAATTGATGCGTGCGCTGAGAATCTGCGTGTCGGACATACTGGCCTGTAGTTTGGCTAGCGCCAGTTCTCTAGCGCGCACGTTGGCCATGGCCTCTGCAACCTGACGGTCGTTGTTCATCTGCACCGCGACCAATTCGGCCTCAACCTGGCTGATCTGGTTCTTCAAGTCGGTGACTTCCAGCTCGGCCAGCAAATCGCCCTCTTTGACGCTGTCATTACGCCGGGCGTAGACGGTTTCGACGTAGCCGTTGGCGCGGAAGAAAAGCTCCTCTTCGCGCACCGGGGCCGCGCGACCGGAGAACTGCAGTAGCCGGACGACGTCGCCGCGTTGTACCTGGTAGGTCGGATTGGTCGGCACGATCGAGGTGGGGATCGGTGTAGGTGTTGGTCCGCTCTGTGAAGAAGAGGAGGAGCCTGACGAGCCAGACGAGCAGCCCAGCGGCAGGCTGACAAGGCCGACTATGATCAAGAGCAAAAATAGCGATGACAAACTGCGTTGATTCATAGACCTGTTACTCCTTAGTCGTTTTTTATCGCTGAGGGCGGACTTCAAATCTGCCCCGCCAATAGCGCGGGATCGTTGTTATCCCGCGCCGGCGAATCTATTGCTGGTGATTACCCATATCTCACCGCAGAGCACGCTGAAGCTGCAGAGAGATACAAAAGAAGCTTTCTCTGCGTGCTTTGCGACCTCTGCGGTGAATGAATCGCGCGCATAGTGCAACATGTGGGTAATCACCAAATCTATTGGGATTGCCTCGGATGGGCAGTTAGGACAGTTACAAACACTACAAGCATACCACTTTTAGACGAAATCACAAGCTAATTAACCGCACTCATCGCTAAACTTCTGCGCCGCTCGCGCACGATCTCCCATTGTGGCTCAATCTGCCGCTGGACTTCATTGAGGTAGCGATAGAGGCCGTCATGCGCCATCAACTCCTCGTGTGTGCCCATTTCCTTGATCCCGGCGTCTTCGAGCACAACGATCTTGTCGGCGCTGCGGATGGTGGACAGCCGGTGCGCAATGATGATGGTGGTGCGACCGACCATCAGCCGCTCTAGCGCTTGCTGGATGAGCCTTTCGGTTTCCGTGTCCACCGAGGACGTGGCCTCATCCAGGATGAGGATGGGCGCATCCTTGAGCACGGCGCGGGCGATGGCCAGCCGCTGCTTTTGTCCGCCGGAGAGCTTGACGCCGCGCTCGCCGATGACCGTGTCGTAGCCGTCGGGCAGGCGGACGAGGAACTCGTGGGCGTTGGCGATCTGGGCTGCGGCAATCACTTCTTCTTCGGTAGCGTCGGGGCGACCGAAGAGGATGTTCTCGCGCGCGGTGCCGTGGAACAGGAATACGTCTTGCAGCACGATGCTGATCTGTTCGCGCAGGCTCTTGAGCGACAGGTCGCGGATGTCGTGACCGTCGAGGGTGATACTGCCTTCGACCACATCGTAAAAGCGCGGGATGAGGCTGGCGAGCGTGGTCTTGCCGACGCCGGTGGGGCCGACCAGAGCCACAACCGTGTTCGCCGGAATGTCCAGGTTGATATTGGAGATCACGGTGTCGCCCTTCACGTAATGGAAGCTGACGCCGCGGAAGCTGAGTGCGCCGGTTGCTTTACCGGGCAGGGTGATAGCATCGTCTTTGTCGTAGATTTCCGGCGTCTCTTGCAGCAGCTCGGAGACGCGCTCGGCGCCGGCCATCGCGTGCTGCACGTTTTCCCACGCGCCACTCAACGCGCGGATGGGCTGGTAGAACATCTCCAGGTACAGGAAGAACGCCACCAGGTCTTCGAGCGGCAGCGCCTGGTTGAGCGCCAACCGCCCGCCGAAGTAGATGAGGACGATGGTGCCCAGCGACGAGGAGAATTCCACAAAGGGTTGGAAGGTTGCCATCAGGCGCAAGGCGCGCAACAGCGAATCGCGGTAGTGGCTGATGTGTGTGCCGATGCGTTTGGCTTCGACGTCTTCGCGGGTGAACGCCTTGATCTCGCGGATGCCGGAGAGGTTGTCGTTGAGCGTCGCGTTGAGTTCGCCCAGTTCCTGCTGGCGCTGGCGGAAGGCGGGGCGCACGTATTTCGAGAATCCGCGCGCTGCCAGGACGATGAACGGTACGGGTATTAAACTGAGCAGCATCAATTCCACATTCAGGCTCACCAGTACCGCGATCACGCCGATGAGCATCAGGACGTTGACCAGCGTATCGGGGATGGCGTGCGCGATGAGCGTCTCGAACATGTCCGAATCGTTGACCATGCGCGACATCAAGTCGCCCGTCTGCTTGTCCTCGTAGAAGCGCAGGGAGAGGCGTTGCAGGTGCGCGTAGATTTCGTTGCGTGCATCGGCGACCACGCCCCAACCGGCGACGTGCGCCATGTAGCTGCGCAGGAATTGCAGGAACGCTCGCGCGATGTACACGATTAGCGCCAGGATCGCCAGGCGGCTCACCGTGTTCAGCCCGTCCACCAGATTGTCCGGCGTCTTGACTGCCGCGACCATCTGCTTGATGATCCACGGCGCTAACAATTGCACGCCCACGAGCGCCAACATGCTGAAAATCGTCAGTGCCAGCGGCTTGACATAATTCCGCGTATAACCAAAGACAAACTTTAACGTTTTCATATCACCTCCAATAGGAAGTATGGAGTACGGAGTATGGAGTATGGAGTACGGAGTATGGAGTATGGAGTACGGAGTATGGAGTATGGAGTACGGAGTATGGAGTATGGAGTACGGAGTATGGAATATGGAGTACGGAGTATGGAGTACGGAGTATGGAGTATGGAGTACGGAGTATGGAGTATGGAGTACG
>DYKY01000216.1 GCA_020722365.1 Thermoflexus sp. | reverse complement strand
GGAGACGAAGTTTTCTGGATCTTCGCGCAAAGCCGAAAACACACTCCGCGGAAATTTCAACGAAACCTGTACTGTCGTCATCATCCCTCCTATCTTCATTTATATCAATTATATCACATTACCAATATCTAATACCCCCCTTGATTTTGCCATGTCCGGTATGGTATAATATTGGTTAGCGGTGAACAAACATCGCGAAAAGGTCTGGGGCTAAGCGCTCCGAACCGCAGGAAGCCTTCAAGCCTGCGGCGCTCTGTCCAGAGAAGTACGGACAGAGAACAAAAGGGGAGGACACGGGAGTAATCCTGTGTCCTCCCCTTTTTTGTTTTTTATCATATTGATCAGTTCAAGGAGGTGCAGTGTTCATAGTATGTTTCGATGTAAAGGCGGAGTCGGCCACTTCGGGAACCTTACGGCTGTCCAAGTGGTTGACCTCCAATGTGCGCAAGCAACGCCGGCCCTATGCTGGCCTCATCAGGCACACACGTTATCATTCCGGGGATCTTCTCGCGGCGGTGACGTGTGACAACGCCATAACACACGGAGGTGATTAATGAAGCTACCCTTATTTGGTTACAGCGACAAACAAGTCGTCAATGCGCAATGGAACATCATCACAATCCTGACTGAAGGACTCACCGAAGGTCAGCCTTCACCCGCGCAGCAGTTGCTCCTTGAGAGACTCTGTTCCGTTCCAAAAATGCATACACCGGGTGAATATGCAAGAACCGTGGCCCAAGCGATGGCGGCGACCGTCGCAAAGGTACTGCAACAGCGCGATGATCTCGCTGCGGCGCTCAAGAAATGCGAACAGGAACGTCACACACTCCAGTCGCGGGTCAACTACTTCGAGCAGCATCCCCCTCAGGAGCAACTGCGCGAGCAGGCCAAGCAAATAAAGCACTGGCGGGAGCGCGCCCAGAATGCGGAAGAGGACATTGCCGAACTCAAGGCGGCCCTGGTCCGCGAACAGAGAGCCAACCAGGCCAGACAGAACCGGCTCGAGGGGGAGATCGCGGAACTGAACCGTCTGGTCGTCGAACAACAGGAGACCATCAATGTTTACAGAAAGTGACCCGCACACGAATACTCTGTTTATATTAGATGGTCCGATTCCATATAACACTATTCGTGTGCGCGCGGGCGCTATTCGTGTGCGCCCTTTTCATCACTATCTCAATCTCATTCAGGAGGAAAAGTAACTATGCAAAGGAACTCAAATCGTTCATCCAGCCGCCGCAAGCGAAGCGCGGTCGATACAGCCACGCTGTTGGCAGAGATCGGCCCCTTGTCCCAATGGCTGCCCGTGCTGGAAACCCTGCTGCCCACCGGCGTCGCCGATACGCAGCAGCTCCAACAGGCCAGTGGCCTCTCGCGCGACCAGGTTAATCGTCTGGTCAAGCGCTTCGATGCACTGGCGTCCGACGCCATTCTCACGCGCGTTAAGGAGAGCATCCCGCGCCCCGGGCGACGCGGCGGCGCTCCCATCATCTACAAGCTAGGCGAGGTCGGTGCGGCGCTCCTGCAAGAGAACGGCTATCCCGACGCGCACGCCTGCGGCCTGGAAAAGAGCACACCCATCGCCCACGCGCGCAGCGTCCTCGATGTGCGTCTGGCCGCCCTCGCCGCAGGCCTATCGGTGCAGACCGAAAAGGAGCTGCCCTATGGCGACGATCAGGCGCTCCGCCCCGACAACCTGGTGACGCTGCCCGACGGCTTGCCTGCGCTCTTCGAGATCGAGCAAGATGCCGATATGAGCCTGCTGCGCCGGGTCCGCGACAGCTTGCGACGCAAGGTCGCCTTCTTCACCAGCGAGGCCGGGAAATCGGTCTCGCCCATTATCCGCGTGCTCATCAACCTGCCGCTCAGCCCTCTGTGGGATACCACCGTCAGTGTGTGGGAACACGCCGCGGCCATCGTCGCCGACGAACACAACGGACAACTGCCGTTCAAGATCATCGCTATACCGTTGCTGACCTTCCTCGAAAAGCCCGATTGGAGCACAGCACCCAGCGCTTGCTGGGAGTCGCTGTTCGATCCGGCGCAAACCAAGCACTTCGGTCGGCAGTTCAAAAAGATCAGTACCCCGGCTTCCCAAAGCACAGCTGTGGCTACCACAGACGCGTCCGCCGATCAAGAGGAGAAACACTGCCGGAACCGCTGCGCCGGCGCACGGCGAGTGACGACCGCCGCGTGATGGAGGCCTACTACCAACACGTCATCGAGCAGGGTCCCGCCCTGGCCTACAATGACGAACAGCCACGCCCTGACCGGGCCTTCTTCGAGGTGATGCGGGTGATCTACGCCGCCTCTTACCCCGAGGACGCCACGCCCTGGCAACTGGCCCATCACCCGTATGCATCACTCTATCTGCTGCGCAAGTATCTCGCCCTACACCCGGCACTCCGTGTGGCGCTGAAGAAGGCCATTGAGCGCCGTGCCAGCCGTATGACCTGGAATCCAACCATGGTCATGCACAAGATGCAGAACGTGATCAACGAGTTCCTGCGCTATCACGGCTTCCATAACTCCGGCGGGCTGCGCGCCTATCCGACGAGCAATTACAACCGCGCGGACAAAGCCGGAGACTTCAAGGTTGCAGTGAGCCTGCATCCGGAGATGCTGCTGGGTCACGAGCACAAGACGTACTTCGCCCGCGACTTCACCGAACCAGTAGAACGGGCGCTGGCCTGGGTGTTGTGGGCGCTCTTCGCCCACAGTCTGGACATTGAGCTGGAGTTGAAGGAGGAGTATCCGGCGTTTTGGTAAAGGAGAATGAATGTCAAGCGTTGGGACAGTCTACACCACAACACATCTCGAGATAGCTAAAAGTTGAATCATGTTAAACAGAAGCCGGAGAAAAACTCCGGCTTCTGTCTGTTCAGCAAGACCTGTAAATCGCACTACGTTAATACGTATAATACAGACTATCGTAGTACGTTACACACAGCACTGTGGGTAGATCTGACATCTGATAAGCCACAGGTGAATTAGTATAATCTGCTCGTGGTCTATTAGGTGACAATTCACAACGACTTCCACAATCTTGCTCGGACAGTTTCAAGCAACACGAAAATCCGCCTGTCGTCATCTGCGTCAGCGCGCCTGTCAGCCTACCGATTGGGCAGATAAACGCGGATTACATCTATCACTCGCAGCGTTGATCGTGTTTTGCTGATGTGCCTGGACGTAGTGCAACATGTCCACTGCCGTTTGCCAGGCCATCTCGAATGTCACCGGCAGCGTATCCCGGACCAGATAACTGAGGCGGCGTTCCCAATCCGTCGCAAAGGCTGCCCGTCGCGCCTCAAATTGGGGGATATCCAATGCAGCCAGATTCACCCCGCGCGCTGCAAACTTCGCTGCCAGCAAGGGCAGGATGTCAGCCACAGACACTCCGATCTGAAGTAAGCGGTGGATATCATACAAATCACGGGAGACGGCAAAGCGGCGTTGCCCACCGATAGCCCGTAGTTTCTCAGCGAGAATCTCCACCAATGCATAGCATGGGATAGCAGGGGCACCCAATGACGCTATATCTGAATAGGGATGAAGCAATGGACAGATTTCTGGTGGAGATTGTAACACCTCATCACGAGTCACATCCAAGCGAATCGCACGTGGACTGCCACTCCATTGCAATGGCCCGCGATAATAAACGCGCACTTGGTAGCTTTCGCTACCATATTCATCTTGCAGGGTCTCGATAAACGGCGCACCGGCTTCAAAATCAGGCCCATCGTGCTCTGCCGACCACCGGGCAGCACGCGCTACCCAACGCTGTAATCGCTCAGGATCAAAGCGCACCGCAGCCGTGAAATCCAAGTCTTCGGAAAAACGATAGTCGCCAAAGTAGCATTTACGCAGGCACGTGCCGCCTTTGAAATAGAGCCGCTCTGCGCTCGGATTTGCGCTATAGAGCGCTGCAATGAACCATCCAAGACTGTAATCGAGATCCGCCACCATCGGATCAACGCCCCAAGAGGCTGCCTGACGTCGGAGTTCTGCTTCGCCGATCATGCCCCTTCCTCCACGGGCCACGGCCCGTGGACATTGACACGCAACTGCCAGCGGGTCACGATGCGACCACCCTCAGTCGCCGCTCCGGGTTCCAGCGCGACAATGCCCGGCGACAACGCGCCCTGCCAACGCGCTAAGCGTTCCTCTCGGTCAGGTAATGATAGTGCCAACGTCTCAACCAAATAGCCAAGGCGCTTCAGAGGGCCGGTGTTTGGCCAACGCTGCAAGTAATCATCCAATCGCAGCCAATCAAGAGTGGGTTGAGCTGCCTGCAATGCTTGAGCCAATTGTAGGGGGCCGCCGCTCAGTTCAGGGTGGTCGGCTGCATCGACCAACGTCTTCTCACGGTCAGTAACATACAAAGCTTGGCCATTTAGCGTGCGCTGCAGCACGCCAAAGAACTTGGTCTTGACCACTGTGATGAAGCGAAAGGTCATACCCAAGATTGTCTTTTCAGATTGACGTTTACGCGCTGTAGACTGGACGAAGATCGTACCGGGCAACTGCTCGGTCAATTGCCAGTAGTGCAACGCCGACCAGTAAGCGATGGCTGCCGGTCGAATCAGATGGGGCGCAATCACCAGCGCACTCTCCGTCCAGGTTCGCTCCGGGCCGGCTTCTAGCGGGATAATCATATAGACACCGCGTTCCAGACGGTGCAACCAGCCCCCCTTTTCCAGGCGGGCTAGTATACGGGCCGTGTGGGCTGACTCCCCCAAAAACTCACCCGCCTGCGCACTAGTGAAGATCATCTTACCCTGGCCGGCGAAGGTGGTCAGAAAGGCAGCTTCTTTAGAGTCTAGAGTTGTTATACTTTGCGTCACGGGAACTACTCCTGGCGGTTATTTTTGCAACACAAAGTATAATAGATTATAGGAGAAAGGCAAGATGTGCTAGAATTCAATCGCCACCGTGACGACCTCGACCCGCCCTACCGAGTCAGG
>DYKY01000030.1:2739-29223 GCA_020722365.1 Thermoflexus sp. | reverse complement strand
CTCGATGTTGTGGAACTGTCCGATCTGGCAGAACCCGCGCACGCGCGAGGGCATTCCGCAAAGCCACTGGAGCATGTCGAGCTGGTGCAGGCACTGGTTGAGCAGCACGCCGCCGCCCTCGCCGCCCCACGTCGCCCGCCAGCCGCCGGAATCGTAGTAGCTCTGCGTGCGGAACCAGTTGGTGATGATCCAATTCACGCGCACCAGCTCGCCCAGTTCGCCGGACTGTACCAGCTCCCGAATCTTCTGGTAGAACGGGTCGGTGCGCTGGTTGAACATCGCCGCAAACACCATCTGCGGATTGCGTTTGTGGGCGGCGATCAATCGCTCGCAGTCAGCCTTGTGGACGGAAATAGGCTTCTCGACGAGAACGTGATGGCCCGAATCCAGCGCGGCGATGCCGATGGTGGTGTGGAAGTAGTGCGGCGTGCCGATGATGACCGCGTCGCAGACCTTGTCCGCCAGCAGTACGTCCGAATCGTAGTAGGCTTTGACGCCATAGTTCGCCGCCGCCGCGTCCGCCTTTTCCGGCACGATGTCGCAGACGGCGGTAAGCTCCACCTTGGGCTGATTTTCAATGTTGCGCAGGTGCAAATTACCAATGTTCCCAATGCCGATAACGGCGAGTCGTACTCTGTCCATGATTTTCACCTCGTGATCAATTGGTTTTGAACATAATCCATAACTTGTTGTAATACTACCGGTAAATCCAATTCCGGTATGCCTTGCAACGGAGAAGCTATAACATCACACGCAGCATTATGGTGATGATGAGGGAAATTATCCAGACCAGGTGCATCCTCTTTATTATCCCAGCGCAACAACGGGGCATTGCGGAACAACTGGTAAGCATAGTCGTAATGTCCCCGATTATAGTAAACCCGCGCTTGAAACGACAATCCATGGCTGAACTCGGCCCGAACCTTACAGAAGAAGCGATTCTCCGCAAAAACTTCCGTCTCAACGATCCCGACGCGAGTAGTCAATGGAAAGACTTGCAACGGCGTAACTATCTGATCGAGTAACTCCGGCAAAGTGGGCATAGGGATACCTACGATTCAATCGCCAGCAACGTTTGCCAACTTTTACGCATATCCAAGAAGGCTTTCCATTCTAGCCAATCATCTTCTTCCTGCATAATGGCTTGACTTAACGTTTGTCGTTGTTCTGTCGTCAGATCAGCTTCTCGCAATGTGGCAGTACGCGCAGCCGTGTAACGATCAAATTGTTCCCATTTCATACCATACTGCTTCTCAAAACGCGTGATCTTTTTCTCGCAACGGCGGAGTTGGCGATCAACGTAGTCTTGTACCAACGTATGAACCGCCTCGACAGGGGTTGAAAAAATGTGTTGTTGTATCAAAGGTTGAACGATCATATCTAACGTTGTACTTACCATCCCTTTCCTCCTTTGCTCTATTTTAGCCGATACAACATCTCTCCCGCTCTCGGCACGAGTAAAATCCCCTCGTCCTCGCGGCCTTTCCATTCATCTAAATTGATACTATTGGGATCAAGATACCCTAAATTCACCCTCTCACATCGTTCTTTCGGCACACCCGTCGCCAATGTGACTTTGATGCGGTGCTTCTCAACACCGGTTTCAGCGTCGTACTCGCCTATGCCGTTGACGTGCGTGGAGTGCGCCAGCACGCCCCACGGATAGCCCTTAAAGCGCTCCCACTGCTTGAGGAAGTAATCGCGGCAGTGATAGCCGACTTCATCCAGGATTTTGCCGTGTGTGTACGAAATCTCGTCAATATGCGGCGCGTAAATGATGACCTCTCCGCCGTCGGCAATCGCCGGTTCCATCTTGTACATTCCCTTCCCCGCCGTCCAGATGTCGTCGTACAGGTCCGGCATCACGGAAAGCACGCGCTTGAACGGCTTCTCCACGTAGATGACGTGATGCTGCGCCGACAGGTCCGCCGCCGCATCGTAAGCGTCTTCCGGCGTCCCAAAGAACAAGCCAACCAGGTCATGCTCACCCTTCACGACCATGCTAAAGCAAAGTTTCGGCACGTCAATAAACGCCGACGCGCGGTCGATCGTCTCACGCACCGGCGTCATCTTCGTCCCGATGACTTTCCAGTTCGTGATGACCGCGCCAAGCCAGTGCGAGAAGTTGATGACCTCCGGCCCGGCGACGCCGGGGAAGAAGTACTTGTTGCCGCCGGAGAAGCCCACTACCTCGTGCGGGAAGGTCGGCCCGCAGATGATGACCTGATCGTACTCCCACAGCTTTTTGTTGATCGTGATGGGCACAGCCATGCGCATCAAGCCGCCGGTGATGGCCTCAATTTCGTCCGCCGTAATCACGCCGATCTGTTTGAACGTCTCCGGCTTCTCCCACTCATGATTGAAGATGTTGACCCTGGCGTAGGTCGTCGCCTTCTCCTCGGCGGTGAGGCCGAAGCGCTTGAGCTGCGCCGCCTCACCCATTGCCATGTGGGTTCCCAGCGCGATGAGATAATCCAGCGCGGCGACCTGGTCACCAATCGCGTCGTAGAACACGCGGAACATCATATCCATTGGCGCAGAGCGGGTAGAATCCGGCGTGATGAACAACACGCGCTTGCCGGTCATATCGTGCGCGGCAAAAGCCTGCGCCACGATCTCGCGGACTTCACTTTCGGTGAGTGTGCGGTCGAGATACCCCTTACCGATTGTTTGCATAACAACCTCCTCCAAACCTTATCCAGAATTATAGTCCAAAATAAAAAGGAGCATAAGTGCATTTTAGTCTCAGTAGATCGAAAGTTAGGCCGGAGCGAGACTACAAAAGCCTCACGAAGCGCCTGATTGAGCACCGATCTGCGTTAAACGATAGTTTTGCAAGGCACAGGACGTGCTGAGACTTTTGTAGTCTTCAGCTACAATCCTCGCAAGGGACAAGCCTCTTGACCTTATGGAAAAGCTATGCTATTATAATTGTGAGCGCTCACGTTACCGCTCACGTTATCTCTATTATAGCAGGTGAATCGTGAATAGCAAAAGGGTTACCATCCAGGATGTCGCCGCAGCCGCCGGAGTCTCGCGCCAAACCGTCTCGCGCGCGATGAACAATCGGGGGGAAATACGACCGGAGACGCGCGCCGAAATTTTACGCATCGCCGAAGAAATGAACTACCGCCCCAGCAGCATCGCCCGTGGACTGGCAACCCAGCGCACCGGCACGCTAGGATTGGTCGTTCCCGATGTCGCCAATCCCTTCTTCGCCGAGGTCGCGCGTGGAGCGGAACATGAGGCGTATGCGGCAGGGCACAACGTCTTTCTGTGTAACACCGACGAAGACCCACAACGTGAAATCGCGGTGTTGCGCTCGCTGGAGGAAAAACGCGTCGACGGGGTAATCCTGTGCAGTTCGCGTCTCGATGACGAGGCACTCCACAAGGCGCTGAGCCGCCACGCCAGCGTCGTCCTCGTCAACCGACAACTGAACGGCTACGAATTCGGCTGTGTCCTGATCGACGACGAACAGGGCGGGAAGAAGATCACCCAGCACTTGCTCAACAGCCAGCACCGGACCATTGGATTTTTAGCCGGGCCACCCGCCTCGCGCAGTGGACAAAAACGTGTCGCCGGGTATCGCGCAGCGATGGCAGACGCCGGCATCATCTACGATCCAGATTGGCTACGGCCCTGCCCGCCCAGCGTCGAAGGAGGTCACAAAGTCGCGGCGGGGCTTCTCAGCGACCATCCAGAAATCACCGCGCTCTTTTGTTACAACGACCTGGTCGCCATCGGCGCATTGCAGGCGAGCCACGATCTTGAATTGGCCATCCCCGACGACCTCGCCATCGTCGGTTTCGACGACATCCCGTTAGCCGCGCTGGTCACGCCGCCACTGACGACGTGTCACGTCTCCCGCTACGAAATGGGCGTTCAGGCGATGAAGATGCTCCTGGAACGGATCGATGGCTGTGCCACAGAATGTCAGCAAGTGCTTCTCCAGCCCGAGCTCGTCATCCGCGCCAGCGCACCGTAACGGAATCACACAGACTGCACCCGCACCGCGTTCGTCGCGGTCCGGCCTTCCTCACAGACAAGCGCCACCGCGCCGCCGGCAAGCGGTTGGGCATCGGTCAGCGTGAACAACGCCACACCGTTAACCCACGCCCGCAATGTCGCGCCGGCGACTTCCAGACTTAGCATGTGCGTCTCGCCGAATTCCCACGGGAAATCAACCTCGGCGAGCACGTGGAGTGTGTCAAACATCTTGACCAGACGGACTTTTGTGGGCGACTCGGCATCATCGCGGCATAGCAACAACGCGTAGTAGCGCCGCATCCCTTGCACGCGCGCGGCAATGCCGGCGGACTTGACCAGGTGCGGCGTCACGTCGGCGGTGACGCGATAGTCGGACCATTCGCGCGTCCCTTGCATCAGCAAGCCCACACCCTCATTTTGAATCAGGCGATACGTCTCAGCCCCGTGCTGCACGTGATCCACGGCATCGACCCACGCGCGCTGCCACATGGTGCCCGTGTGACCAGGGCACGCGAATGTGACGTCCGGCGCGCCATCCCACGTGAGGTAATCCAGGTAAACGACGCCATCGGCGCGTTTTTCACTGCCAATTTCGATGCCGATTTCAGCAATCGGCGCGCCGCCGGTATCGGGGATGCGCCACGTGAATGTGTGCGCACTGCCCGGCCCAAACACAGCCTGCGGCCCGTCGATGCGTTCCAGACGATCCTCGGCCCCGTAAACGCGCAGATACAGCCCGCACGCGACCGGCATCGCATTGTCGCCATCGGAAGACAGACGCGCGCGCACCGTCTGGCCCGGATAAAGCGTCGGGGATGCCAGCAGCCCGTAACCGGGCATACGCGCCGCCTCCGCCGGCATGAACGTCGCCGTCGCAGCGCGCGCCGGACGCCCCGTGGCGACGCCGTGGTAGCGCAACGCCAGGCTGCGCGCGCCGAGGATGCTGTGTCCGGCGACGTTTTCCACCGTCACCGTGCCCTGCGATTCGATGCTCTCTTCCGGCAGCCAGCCCTGCACGGCGCCCGGCAGATCGAAATGGAAACGCGCCCCACCCTTCGGCGCGAGCGCAGATTCTCCTGCCAACGCGCGCCCGATGTTAGCGATGTGGAACGCCTCCGTCAGCGCGTCGGTGATCGCGCGCCCGCCGTCCGCCGTCGGCAAGAACATCCGGTCGGCGACGGGGCCGCGATAGTCCGGCCCGGCTTCCAACCCCGCCAGCCCGTTCTTGATCCCCATCAGGCAGCCCACGTTGCCGGAATTGCAATCGGTGTCCCAGCCGCAGGTGTTGACGATCATCAGCGTCTTCTGGAAATCGTCGTCACCCCACAGCAGGCTCAACACAATCAGCCCGTGATTGGGTACCATGTGGCAGTTGCCGCCGTATTTGTGGTAGCCATAATGCTCCGCAAGCAAGCCGAACGCCTCGCGCCAGTCGGGAACGCGTTCGCGCCACTCGCGCAGGTCGGCGATCATCCGGTAGATGACCGAGTCACAAGGGATGAAGGTGACGGCTGTATCCAGCAACACGTTCAGATCCGGCTCGACGAAGGCCAGCGACTCCAGCGCGGCGATGACCTGCGCGCCGTAAATCGCCTCGCCATCGTGGCTGACGCTCGCCGCGCGGCGCGCCAAATCTGCTGCCAACGCGGGATCGCCAGGTGCGATCATCGCCCAGCCATCGATGAAAATCTGCGCGCCGATTTGTTCCGCGACAACCTTGCCGTTCAGCGCCAGCGAACCACTCTGCGGCGCGGGAATTCCGTGCTTGAGACGCAAGTACGCCGTGTGTTCCGTCGAATTGCCCAACCCACCCCACCACAAGATCGTACGCTCTTCGATGAGGTAGTTGAGCCAGGTCTGGCCGATTTGCGCAGGGGTGAGCGCCAACGTGTTGCCGTGGTCGGGCATGGCGCGCAGGAAAGTGAATGTGCCGGTAATGTCATCATCGGTCACGATGAGGGGCACGCCGCGCTTTTCGTGGACGTAGTAGTTGATCTCGCCCAACTCCTTCATAATCCGCGCGTAAGTCCAGCCCTCGAAAGGCCGTCCCAGATACACGCCGATGACCTTGCCGAGAACCCCGGCATACACACGCTCGATGTAGTCAGCCGATAACACCATCACTGCCTCCTTTTACGATTGCGTGAAGTCTGTGCACGCGATATCCGCCTCCGCGATGCTCGCGATGTTGATGTTTGCCGTCTTCCCCGCGAATCGACTTCCGAGCCAACGCAGTACATCAGTTCCTGGTTTTTAGGAACATACCACACCTCGTAATCGAGCAGAGTGACACGCCGGTCGTTAACATAATGACTATTTTGAAAAGCGCCTTCCTTTCCACTACAGCACCTCGGAACATCTGTATTCTGACCATTCAGAGCAGAAGTGTACCCCGAACTATGCACTACGTCAACCTCAATGGGCCAACAGCCAACGCGATCCAGCTTGCCAAAGTCCAGTTCACAAGTACACTTTTATGAATCGCACTGGTCAGCGTCTTTCCTATGCTGTCCTGAGTCATTTTCGCAGTGAGGGTTTGAACTATGAATCACACAAAACTTATCCAATCAACGGCTATGTCGAATCAGCCTCATTCTCCTCAACGCCGCAATCTCCGGTGCCGCAATCGCCGGCGTCACTTGGCGCTTTGCGGTCTTGTGTTGGCCCTGCTTCTATCCGCGTGCGAGATGACGGCGACCACGCCCGAAGCGACACCCGTTCTCGTGGAAAACTACGAGACACTCATCTCCGTCACCGGCAAGGTCACGCCCGCCATCTGGGCGACGGTTGGGGCGCAGAGCGGCGGCATGGTCGTCGAGGTCCTCGTTGAAGAAGGAGCGCAGGTCGCCGCCGGAGATGTGCTTGTGCGGCTGGATAACACCGATGCACAACTGGCGCTCCGCCAGGCCGAGGCAGCGCTGGCAGCGGCTGCCGCGCAAGTCGCGCGGGTCAGAGTCGGCGCACGGCCCGAAGAGATCGCCGTCGCCGAAGCGCAAGCCCTTGCCGCGCAAACGCTGATCTCCGAGACGCTGGCGCAGCGCGATCAACTGTTCACCGGCGCCGGTGAAGCCGAGATCGCCGCAGCCGAAGCCGCCGTCGCTGCGGCGCAGGCCGAACAACTCGCCGCCCGCCTCCAGCACGACGAAACGATGAAATGTTACGACGTCACCCTGCCCGACGGCAGCACACAAAAAACATGCCCACTCCTTGGCACGATGGAAGAGCAAGCCCGCCAGGCGCTCTACGCCGCGAACGAAGCGTTGGCGGCGGCAGAAGCGCAACTCCAGGTCGCCAAATCCGGGACGTGGGCGCAGCGCCGCGCCGCCGATGCGGGTGTCATCGCTGTGACCGCGCAATACGAGGTCGCCGTGGCGCAGCTTGAACTCCTCAAGGCAGGCGTCCTACCGCAGGACATCGCCATCGCGGAGGCCGCCGTCGCGCAGGCACAGGTGACCGTTGAAGCAGCACAGGTCGCGCTCGTGCGCACCACGATCACCGCGCCCTTCACCGGGACCGTTACCCGCATCGATGTGCGGCGTGGCGAGTTTGTCGTGCCGGGGCAACCGCTCATCACGCTGGGGGACCTGAGTACCCTGCGCATCGAGACCACCGACCTCGACGAGATCGACGTGGCGCGGCTCACAGAGGGACAGGTTGCCACACTCACCTTCGATGCGCTGTCCGATCTCACGCTCACGGGCCAGATCACGCACATCGCGCCGATGGCCGAACCGGGCACGGGCGGCGTCAACTACACCGTCATCATCGATCCCAGCGAACTTCCCCCGCAGATCCGCTGGGGGATGACGGCCTTCGTCGACATCGATGTGAATCAGTAGCGGGCAACTTCCGGTTTTCAGCCAAGCCGTCAGCGATGCGCTGAAAGCTGGCCTCGGATAAACCGCTAATCTCGCAAATCGGTTAGAATTTTCGAAGATGCAAACACGACCACAGATAACGTATCACGAACAATTGCGCATCGACGGCGTCCCGGCGCCGATCCAGGCCGGGGTGCTGCACTACTTCCGGCTGCCCCATCCCGCGCTGTGGATGCCGGTGCTGCAACGGATGCGGGTGGGTGGTCTCAACGCTGTGGTGGTCCCCTTCCCGTGGGCCTATCACAGCCCGACGGGCGGATTGTACGATTTCACCGGCCCGCGTGACATTGCACGGCTGCTGGACGAGATCGAGGCGGCGGGGCTGTGGCTGATCGCCGACGTGGGGCCGTGGATCGACGCCGATCTCAACGCGGGTGGCCTTCCCACCTGGTTCGTGAACGCGCCCGACGTGCGTCCCGATTGCGCCAGCGTCGTCCCCCCGGGGCCGTCCTTTGCGTTCCTGCGCTACGCGCGGGAGTGGTGGGAGCGGCTGTTCCCCTTCCTTATCGAGCGCCCCAACCTGCTGCTCCTTGCCGTAAATCCTGGATCGTGCACAGAAGGTAACGAAGGATTGCCACGTTACGTGCGCGCCCTGGTTGAGGTGGCGCGCGAACTCGGCGCACCGGAATTATTCACCGCCCCAGCACACCACCTTTCCACAGACGGCGAGACGCCTACCATCGCCGGAGCTACCATCCTGCCGCTACATCGATGGAATCGCGATACACTCCTTGACGAAACGCAATGGAACGGCGAACCAGAGGGATTTCACATACTGGAAACCGCGCCATTGTTCACCCGTGACAGCGAGAGCCGTGAACGATTACGCCAACATCTCGGCCCGGAACACCCCCGCATTCTCATCGGCCGCGTGGTAGGCCAGGGCGCGTTGAGCTATACGCTTGCGCCCGCGCATACCGGCGTCAACTGGGGATATTGGGGCATGACGGATGCCTGTACTGCTCACGGCGTCGGCGCATTGATTGAAGAAGGCGCAGCACTCACGCCGGCATATTTCCACGCGCGACGATTAGCACTCACAGTCGAGACACTTGGCAGCGTGCTGACCGCTGCGCAACCGGCATCCACAGTCTACGCTACCACAGCCCGTATACTGCGCGCAACGCGCGCCGTGGACACCACAATCATCGCCTTCCTCGACACGACCAACGCGAGCACAGCAGAGACACGTCTTTCGCTGGCGCTCGGCGACGCGATGCTCACCACACCCAACATTGCCCTGCCAGAGGAGAGCGCCCGCATCCTGCCGCTGCATTGGCCCATCCCCGGCGGTTACGCACACACAACGACGATGGAGCCGGTGCTGCAAATAACGGTCGCGGGCCGGCACTTGCTCGTGCTGGCGAACGAGGGTGGCGGCGATCTGCTGCTGTCCGACGACTTCCGCCCCCGGCACGCGCGCGGTCCCGTGCGCACGCAGCGCACCGATGAGGGTTTGGCCGTGCACTTCGAGGCAGCGCGCTGGATTTCACTGCTGCTCGATGGGCCGGAAGGTGTCCTGCAATGCCTGGCCCTTGAGCCGCGCCTCGCAGCGCGTGTGTGGCCCCTGGATGACGCCTGGCGCACGACGCCGACCTGTCCCGCCGCGTGGCAACCCGCCCCCGAAGACCCGGCGCGCGGCCTCGTCATCGGCCCGGAGTTGGTCCAGCCGCACGCCGACGGCAGTTACAGCTACCTCGCCGGAGAAAGGGGAACCGGCTACCGCTGGGGACCGTGGCGCGGCAGCGATCCGCACACGTGGCTCGCGCCGGTCACCTGGCGCGACGCGCCGCCGGTCGAGCTGCCGCCACTCGTCTGGGAATCTCGCGCTGCCGTCCACGAGACCGCGCCGGACTACGACGATCGCTTGTGGACGCCCGTCGCTATCCCGGCATCGCCCAATGCCGATTACGCTGCCATCGCTGACGGATTCATGTGGTATCGCGGGCGCTTCGATGGAGCGGCAAGCGAGATCGCGCTGTACTGCGATCAAGCGTGTGATGTCTTCATCAACGGGACGCTCGTCGCGGCGCTGAACACGCCACCGCACGTCGCGTCCGGCGCGCCCAAAACACTTCCGCTGCCCGCATCGCTGCAATGCAAACACAATGTCCTCGCCATCCTCGTGGAAAACAGCGGGCATCAACAAACCTGGGAAGCCACGACGCATACACGAGGATTGGCAGCCTGCACGCTCGACAATGGCGCGCCTATCACCTGGCGCTCGCGTTGGGGGTTAAGCGGGGAACGCGCTGTGCAGGGTTTCCCCGGTTACGCAGATTGGACGCTCGTGCCCGACGACGGCGCGGCGCACATCACCTGGCATCGCGCCACCTTTTCCCTGGCTCTCCCAAACGACGTGGAAACGCCGCTCTTCCTGTTCCTGGATCAAACACCGAGCCGGGCGTATCTGTTCCTCAACGGACAGCTGATCGGGCACTATTGGGACGGGCGCGGACCGCAACATCGCTTCTGGCTGCCGGAAAGCATCTTGCGGCGCGCCGGGGAAAACGAACTGCTCGTCGCGCAGTGGACGCGCGGCGCACAGCCGGGAATTGGCATAGCGCGACTGGAACACGGCGCCAGTAGGCAATGGCGGGAACAGCCCTGATCAAGCAGCAACCATCCTGACCTACATCCATGGTTCGGCTTCCTCTAAAGCAAGGGCCTCTTGCGTTGGAGCGGCAAAGCCTTCCAGATCATTCAAACGCGCCTCCAATGCCGTGATGCGCTGGGTCAGCCGATTGATCGTATCGACGACCATATCGGGGAGCTGCTCGTGATGCAAATCGGGTTTCAGACGGCACGAAACGCCGCTGATTTTGACGACGCGCCCCGGCACGCCCACCACTGTCGCACAAGGGGGAACGGGTTTGACGACCACCGAGCCGGAGCCAATCTGCGCATTAGACCCCACCTCGATGGGACCAAGCACGATCGCATCGGTGCCCAAAACCACACCCTTGCCAATGGTCGGATGGCGCTTCACCTTCTCCAATGAGACCCCGCCCAACACCACACCCTTGTAGATCAGGACATCGTCGCCCACCTCCGCCGTCTCGCCGATCACCACGCCCATCCCGTGGTCGATGAAGACACGGCGACCGAGCGTCGCGCCGGGATGAATTTCCACTCCGGTAAACCAGCGGGTGATATGCGAGAGTAGACGCGCCAGAAAGCGGAACTTGTGCGCCCACAAAGCATGTGCCACGCGATGCAGCCAGACTGCGTGCAGGCCCGGATAGCACGTCAGCACTTCAATAACGCTGCGCGCCGCCGGGTCTTTGGTGAAGACGGTCTGGATGTCTTCGCGGATACGGCCAAACAGGCCGGGATGGGGGACAGGGCGCTCGTTTTCCGGCAGACAAACGCACGTATCACAGCACTTTCCACGCGCAGGACGAGTCTCCCCTACAATCTTGCGCTGTGATAGTGGTATAGCCATAAATACCTCCTCCGATCGCAATCCTATAGTCGCCGGTCTTGTAGCCAGAACGGCGATTCGCCGCCCCATTTTCAACGTAGTATAACCGAAATTTCGGCGCGTGCGAATGAGACGGCTATTGCAAAGCCTGATTTTTGCGGTAAAATGACATCAGAGATTCAAATAATTCTACCATTGCGTGTAAGGAGAAATTGAATGCCAGCGAAAGCGATTTGTCCATCTTGCGGCGAGTGGGTCAAGCTCCCCGACCATCCCAAGATTGGTCAAAAGATCACCTGCCTGCAATGCGAGGCCGACCTGGAAGTCATCGAAGTCAACCCCGTTGAGCTTGACTGGGCCTTTATGGAAGACGAGCTTGACGACGAAGACTGGGATGATGACGAGGATTGGGATGAGGAGGAGGATTGGGACGAAGAAGAAGACGAAGACGAGGATTTAGACGAACAGTAATCCTTCGATACGCCGATCAGATATCCCCATCTAAAAGCTAACTTGCCCTGTTCATGTTGAACGGGGCAAGTTTTTTATAATGCCGATTCTTACCCCAACCCGGAGCCAACTATAGTCCGACACCGCCCGTTTTCTTACCTGTTGGGCAAGAATGCGATAGGTTAGACCCTACTTGCCGTTTGTTGGCATTTGAGTATTATTATAGTTGGAATCAGTGTAGAAAAAATACCACTCCGCACAAGCACACTGAGTAAAAGGATTGCATTATGGGTTTCGATTTCTGGCGCACGCTGGGGGAATTTGCGTTAGAATTTCCCTTAGAGTTGCCGAATATTGCCTTATCCATCGTTTACATCGGCCTGTTTATCTGGGCGCTGTGGTCCCGCTCTTCAGACTTCAGAAAGATGGATGGAAAAGCATGGGTATTTTTTGGACTCTGCCTGATCTTACTCTTCCCCACACGCTCGTTGTTGGTGCTTTACCGCCATCAATTTGGGGCGCTACCGGCTTCACCGATAAGTGTGCTGCCCGCCACACCCACCCTCTCTCTCGTAGGGTTGTTTCTGGTAACTCTGGTAGCAATCAAGCTAGGGCCTGGGCCGGGATTGATCGTCAACCTGGTGGCTGCCATTACGTGGGCCTGGTTCGGGCCGTTGACCTTCACCGATGTTATGGCGATCGCCACCTGGGGGCTGGCTGTCGGCTATCTGCTTCATCAGACCTACAAAGGTGAACTGTACGACATCTTGCGCCGGCCGCTGATCGCGCTGCCAACCGCTACGCTGGTGTCATTGAGCTTCTTATCCCTTAGCCGGTTGATTACCAACCTTCCCCCGGGCGGGCTGTTAGCAATTGACTATGTGATTGCGGTCTGGAATAACGAGTGGCCGCTATGGCTTGTTGGTGCAGCCTCACTCGCCGTCCTCTTCCAACTGCTCTTTCTCAATCCCAGTTGGCGTGCGTTTCAACGCGCCGACACTGTATCAGTGTACAGCAAATCCATTCGCGCCAGGCTGATCATCATCATCATCCCGCTCGTGTTGCTCAGCGTCATTCTGTCGATGGCCGCCGTCACCTCGCGCGCGATCAATCTGGCCCGCGAGCAATCGCTCGATGAGATGCGTCGCAGCGCCGAGAATGCCGTTAACAGCTTGACTTATTTCCACTATTCCGGCCAAAACTTGATCGCTACTTTCGCGGAGAACCCGGCGCTACTCAGCCCAGACCCACAGGAGCGTACGGCAGCATTGACAACAGCGCGCCAGGTCGTTCCCTTCTTTCAAGAACTGATCCTCGTCGATAAAAACCTGGAGATTACGGAGGCTGTTCCCGGCGAAGCCCGCACCCTGGGCTTGACAGCAGAGGAAGAGCTGGCACTGACTCGCTCCAGTTCCCTCATCCCATTCTCTTCGGTCACGCGTATGTCAGAACTACCCTCCGGCCAGTACGGGATCACGCTCGTGCGGCAGATCTTCAGAAACGGGGAGAATATCGACCAACCTCCAGAAGGCTATCTTTTAGGGCGGGTTCAGTTAGATATGAACCCGGAGATGCGGCGGGCGCTGGAAGCGCTGCAAGCGGCGGGCGGATCAGGCGCCGGCTTTATTCTGGACGAGAACGGCTTCATTATCGCCCATCCCAACTCCGAATATGTGCTACGGCCCTGGTCTCCGAACAAGGATGCCCTGCAATACACCGGCAGCGTCGAGCGGGGAACCGTCTATGAAGACGTAAGCGCCGACGGCTACCGGGTCTTGATCTATACGCTCAACGTCGAAGGTACGCCTTATCGGGTAGTGCTGCAACTCCCCTTCAGCACCGTCCTTGAAACGGCGGCAAAAATTTCCAGCCCGCTGTTGTTTGTGCAGATTGTTATGGGTACATTATTGCTCATCGCCCTTCCCTACTTCGCCACGCACATCATCCAGCCCCTCAATACACTGGCCGGAGCTGCCGATCAGATCGCCGGCGGTAACCTGGCCGTGCCGGTGGCTATTTCTGGCGAGGACGAAGTCGCGCAACTGGGCAACGCCTTCGAACAGATGCGCGTCCGCTTGCAAGCTCGCCTTAACGACCTTTCACTCTTGCTCAATATCGCGCAAAGTGTCTCCGCCACGCTCGATCTGGAGCGTGGTGTGTATCCCATCCTGGAAGGTGCGCTTGAGGAAACGGGCGCAAGCATAGCGCGCTTCGTTATGCTTGGTGGGGGCGAGCGCCCCCAGCGTGCTTTTGTGGCAGGCGGAGACCCTGCCACAAACCAAAGTAACGCCTATGTGGAGTTGGATCGCGCATTTGCTGCCGTCCTCACACGCCGACGTGACCCATTGGTGATCCAAGACCTTACGCAACTTAAAGGTACAGCCGCAACGGACAACCTGCAAAGCGTAGCCATTTTCCCTGTGCGCCCGCAAAATAGCACGGTGGCTGTGTTGTGGGTAGGCGATGAGAAAAAAGATGCTTTCGACGAGGCGCGCGTCAACTTCCTCTCCACGCTGGCAAGCCAGGCCGCCGTCCTGGTCGAAAATGCGCGGTTATTCCAGGCGGCTGAGGGCGGACGCCGGCGATTGGCTGCCATCCTTGCCAGCACCACAGACGCCATCCTCGTCACCGATGCGGAAGGGCGGTTGCTGCTGTCCAACCCGGCAGCGCAAAACCTGCTGACGCTGGATGAATCCGCTTTGGGACGTCCCTTAAGCGCTCTGGCGCTGCCCGAAGCCCTGGCACAGGCCTTGACGCGCCCTCGGGACGAGCAGCAATTGCCGACCGTTGAAGTCCCCATTGACGACCGGCGCATCTACTATGCCAGCATCGCCCCCATTACAGGGACTGAAGGAACGACGTTGGGCATGGTCGCGGTGATGCGCGACGTCACACACTTCAAGGAACTCGATGAGATGAAGTCCGAGTTCGTGGCGACGGTGTCCCACGATTTACGCGCGCCGCTGACGTTCATCCGGGGGTACGCCACGCTGTTGGTGATGGCCGGCGACCTGAATGAAAAACAGCACGACTATCTGGAGCGCATTCTCGAAGGTATCGACCAGATGAGCGCCCTCATCGGCGATCTGCTCAACCTGCGGCGCATCGAAGCCGGCGTGGGCATTCGCCAGGAGCCGTGTCGCCTGGGCCTCATCCTGGTGGAAGCGGTCGATGCGATGCGCGCGCGGGCCACGTCGAAGGGCGTTACGCTGCGCCTGGAACCGACAGAAGGCGCGCCTACAGTGACCGGAGATCGCACGCTGCTGCGGCAAGCCGTGAGCAATCTGGTGGATAACGCCATCAAATACACCCCCGCGCCCGGTCAGGTGAGTGTGGGATTGAGCACCACACCGCATGAAGCCGTGATCCACATCTCCGACACCGGCATTGGCATCGCACCAGAAGATCAGGTACGGCTGTTCGAGAAATTCTATCGCATCAAGCGCCGCGAGACCGGCAACATCCAGGGCACCGGATTAGGCCTGGCTCTGGTCAAATCGATTATCGAACGGCATGGCGGACGTGCCTGGGCGGAAAGCGTCCCCAACCAGGGTAGTACATTCTACATCGCCCTCCCCTTGCCAGAAGAAGCATAAATGTCCGCCCCCCATCGCGACTCAAGACTGACGAGAAGATAGATGAGAATCAAAATCTGGGGTGCGCGCGGCTCTATTCCCGCCCCACTCAGTTCCGCTTCTATCGAAGAAAAAATCAGCCAGGCGATTTTGGCCATGCCGCAAATCAACACACAGGACCCCGAAGCGGTACGGGCCTACGTGAGCAAACTCCCGCCTATGGTGCGCGGAACAGCGGGCGGAAATACCGCCTGTGTCGAAGTGCGGGCCGATGGGCTGCTTATCGTCCTCGATGCCGGATCGGGCCTTTATCCCCTGGGCCTCGAGCTGATGAAAGGGCCGTTTGGACAGGGCCAGGGCACGATGCATCTCTTCATCAGCCACACGCATTGGGATCACATCCAGGGCTTCCCGATGTTTGCGCCCGCGTTTGTCCCCGGCAATCGTATCTTCATCTATGGCGCGCACGATCTGGAAACCGCGTTTGAGATTCAACAACGCCCGCTGACGTGGCCGGTATCGTTGGATTATATGCAGGCAGATATCAAGTTTAGCCGGGTCACACCGGGTGAACCCCTCTTCCTCGATAAAGTGCGCATCGAGACGCTCAAAAACGTGCACCCCGGCGACGCCTACAGCTACCGCATCGAGGATCAACACAGCAGCTTCGTCTACGCCAGCGACGCCGAATACAAAAAGCTGGAGGACGATGTCGTCAATCCCCACGTGACATTCTTCCGCAATGCCGACGCCCTCGTCTTCGATGCGATGTACACCCTGCAGGATGCCTGGATCAAAGAGGACTTTGGACACAGCTCGGCGATGATCGGTGTGGACCTGGCGCAGGCAGCCGGCGTCAAAAGGCTGATTTTATTCCATCACGACCCTTCGTACACCGACGCACAAATCGAGCAAATCTATACGACCGCTGTAGAATATCAAAAGCAACGCGCGTTTAACCTGGAAACCGTTGTTGCCTGCGATGGCATGACCTTCGATCTAACGCCGCCTGGCGCTATGGATTTGCAGTTCACACCCAACGGCGAGACTACCATTGTCACCCCCACCAGTATTTTTGACGAACACGGTATCGACGCACTGGCGCGGCAACTGACCGAGATGTCCGATCCGCGCTCACCGACCAGTTCGATTATCGACCTGTCGCAAGTCGAAACCTTCACGACGGCCAGCCTCAAATCGCTGGTCGCGTTCCGCCAGCAGTGGCGCGGCAAGCCCATCATCCTCGCCAATCCACCGCAAAACGTCAAACACATTATCGAACTGGGCGGCTGCGCCGATTTCTTCACGGTTTATCCCTCGGTAGAAGCAGCACTCAACGCCGTTCACGCGCGCGAGGCGCTCAACCTGCCGGGGCAGGTCATCAAAAACCGTTACCGCATCGAAAGCAAAATCGGCGAGAGTCTCTTGGGTACCGTGCTCAAGGCCACCGACACCGAGGAGAACCGGACAGTCGTGCTTAAAATCCTCTCGCCGGCCTTCAGCGCCGCGACGATCGAACGCTTTATGCAGCAAGCGCAGCAGATCGTCGCCCTGGATCACCCCAATATTGTCGAAGTTTTCGCGTGGGACCGCGAGAAGAACTACATCGTGAGCGTCGAAGCCTACGTTCCCTATCCCACGCTCCAGGATTTTCTGAACGAACGGGAAGTCAGCGCCGAGGAGACGCGAACCCCATCCGGTTTGAGCACAAGCCCGGTGTACCTTCTCGAGATCGCCCTGGATGTGATCAATGCGCTGGAATACGCCCACAGCCACGGCGTCGTCCTGGGGGACCTCAAGCCACAGAACATCTTCCTCACTCCACAAGGCGCACGGCTGACCGGCATCGGCCTGGGGCGCCTGGAAGAAGGGCGCAATCTGCTGAATACACCGCGGCTCTTTCTCACCGCCGATTATCTGGCCCCTGAACAAATCCTGGGCGAGGCTCTTGACGCGCGCACCGATTTATATGCATTTGGCGTGATTCTGTACCAGCTCTTTACCGGGCACTTGCCCTTCGAGGAACCGTCGCGCGGAGAGACAACCATCTCCGCCGACACGAGCGAACAGGCGGTGTTGCTCAGTCATCTGCGACATTCACCGCGTCACCCGCGCGAATTCAACAGCCCTGATGGCAAACTACAGATTTCAGCCGCTCTGGATCACCTGATCCTCAAATTGCTGGATCAAAATCCAAACAATCGTTACGCCAGCGCCCAACAAGTCCGGCGCATCCTCAGCAATCTGCTCAGTGACATCGAATCCTCGGCGCGTCCGCGCACACAACTCCTCGTAGGACGCGAAAAGCAGGTACAGACGCTGCGCGCCTGCTGGGAGGAGGCTGCTGCCGGACACGGTCAGCTGGCTTTCGTCACCGGGGAGCCGGGTATCGGCAAGACGCGCCTGGCGCAACAGGTCGCGGCACAATGCCACCCACCGGTGCTGCTCAGCGGTCACTGCGAGGACAACGAGGGACAACCGGCCTACCGGCTGTTCACCGAAGTGTTGCGTGAGTATCTCAATACCGTCCCGCCGGAGTTCTTTAATACGGAAGCCCGTCAGCAGCTCGCTAACTTCGCATCGCTGATCCCAGAAATCCATCAGATGTTGCCGGAACTCCACGTGGCGCCGCCGTTGGATCCCAAACAGGAACACCTACGCCTGATGACGAGCCTCACGCAGTTCATCCGCCATGCAACGCAGGAACGCCCGTGGTTTCTCATCCTCGAAGACCTGCAGTGGGCTGATACCAACAGCCTTGAACTGCTGCTCTATCTAGGAAGACACATTCCCACTATGCCGATCTTCGTACTGGGAACGTACAGCGATATCGACGTGGAACGCGGGCATCCCCTCCTCGAAACGCTGCGCGGGCTGCGCAGTCATCCTACCTATCGTCACGTACCGCTTGAACGTTTGTCCCAGGACGAGGTTGAATTGGCGCTGACCTATTTGTGGGGGCGCACCGTCCCCGAAGCCCTCATCGAAAAGATTTACGCCCAAACTGCCGGCAATCCTTTCTACATGGAAGAAGTCGCCAAAGTTCTGGAGGATGACGGCCTGATCCCACCATTTGGCGCCAATGCCGATCCCATGTGGCACGAGCAAGCGCTTAAAGAGGTGCGACTCCCGCAGAGCGCGCGCGAGACCGTCTGGCGGCGCATTGAACAGTTAAGTACCGAAACGCGCGGAGTCCTGCGACAGGCAGCGGTGTTGGGTCAAAGTTTCCGCTTCGAGGACCTGCAAAGAATGAGTGGACTGTCCGAGTGGCAACTTCTGGAACGCCTGGACGAAGCCTTCGAGCGCCAACTCATCGAGGAAATTCCTGCCAGCACTCAGGCGCGCGGACCACGACTGCGCTTCCGCCAGACCGAAATCCATAACGTTATCTATGCTGATCTCGGCCCGTTGCGGCGGCGACTTCTCCACCGTAAAGCCGGCGAAGCATTGGAGCATCGCGCTGCCGGGAACACTGATAGTGCCGGTTTTGTCGGCGCATTTGCCGAGGAATTGGCTTATCATTTTGGCGAAGCTAACGAAATCGACAAGACGATCACCTACAGTCTCCAAGCCGCACGGCAAGCCCACCTGGCGTATGCGAACGCGACCGCATTGCAGTGGTATGCGCGGGTGTTGGAGATTCTGCACAAGGCTGAGCCGGATACCCTGGCGCGGCACCACGAATCCTTGTTGCTCGCCCACCAATCCTCAGGTATCGTGCTGACCCTTATCGGACAATACGATGAGGCGCTAGCGCATTACGCCGTCGCACAAGCCTTGCTCGAAGCAAAACCCCCGTCGGATGCACAGCGCCGGCAGGTGGCCGAACTATGCTACGAGATCGCCACCGTCTACGAACTACGCGACGATTACGACACCGTTTTCGCCTGGCTCCAACGCGGCCTGGAGACTGTCGCCGAATTGGCGCCGACCGTCGAAGCAGCACGCATCTACCTCTTGGGCGCCAAAGTTCATTCACGACGGGGGGATAACCCCCAGGCGCTTACGTGGTGTCAAAAAAGTCTGGACATCGCCACGCGCATCGCTACACCTGAAGGGAAACGTGCCTATGGCGCTGCGCTTTACACGCAAGCCGGCATCGATATGCGCCTCGGCAACCTCGACAACGCCATTCAGTTCTGCCAGGAAAGCATCCGCGCCTACCGGGAAGTTGGCGATCCCGCCGGCGAATCCAATGCCCACATCAATCTCGCCACTGCCTACGTCCTGCGCGGCGATTGGGAGCAGGCCACCGCTGCCTTCCGGCATGGGTGGACAATCAAGCGCGAGATTGGCGACATTTACGGGCAAGCCGTCAGTAGCAATAACCTGGCAAACCTCCACCTCAAACGCGGCGAATGGCAAGAGGCGCACGACATGTACACACAGTGCCTCACCATCTGGCAGAATATCCGTGTCCCACGCGGCGAGGCCGTGGCGCTCATCAACCTGGCTCAGGTCTACATCCACCAGGAAAACTGGGCCCAGGCGCAGCAATACCTGCAGCAGAGCCAGGCCCGCTTCGACGACATCGGCTCCAAAGAATATCTGCCTGAGCTTGAGCGCCTTTGGGGAGAGTATTACCTGAAGACTGGCAATTTGGATGAAGCTATGCAACACACCCAGCGCGCGATCACCCTGGCTCAAACCTACAGCGACCCTCTTGAGAAAGGTATCGCGCACCGGCTGTTGGGCCAGATTCACCTGGCCCAAGCCGCGCCGCAATTGGCCGAAAAGGCGCTACGCGCCAGCTTCGACATGCTCAGTCACCTGAACAACGAACATGAAATCGCCAGGACAAAATTAGCACTCGCCCAACTGGCCATGACCGAGAAGCCAACACCCTCCGATGAGGCAAAGACTCGCCTGCGTGAGGCCATCCAGACCTTCGAAAAACTGGGCGCGCGCGCGGATCTCGCGCAAGCTCTGGCGCTACAAAAAGACATGGAATGAATACAAAGACTACAAAAGTCTCAGCACGTAAAGCGCTTCGTGAGACTTTTGTAGTCTGGCTTCGGCTTAAATTCTGATCTACTGAGCTTGGCCTACACCTGTACTCAAGTACAAGGAAAAATCTGTCCGTATGCCTGATGACAAACCCGCGCACTCTTGCTACCATGAGAGCATCTTAAAAATTCAAGAGTGCGCGCTCGACCCGCGCGCTTAGGCTCGAAGACATAGGAGTCATAACGATGCGAAATAGCCCGCGCCGCGATTTACGCGCTCCACGTTTGAAAGTGGGGTACACCCTAGCTCTACTGTACGCTATCGTGACCGCCAGCAGCGTCCTGCTGGCCGAAATGATCGGATTGGGACTGCTGGCATTACTGCGAGGTGAAATTACCTGGGGCCTGCACATTGGCGTCGTTATCATCACCTCCGCCGTTATCGGACTGTTGCTGGGCGCGATATTAAGCCAGCGACTCACACGCCGCCTGCGTCGGATGAACGACATCAGCCAGGCGTGGCTCAGAGGCAACCTGGCATTGCGCATCAACGATACGCACATCGATGACATACGGCAATTCGCCGATCAGCTCGACGCCCTGGCCGAACAGCTCGAGGAAGACGAAGAAGACCTTGCCGTTCTGCGCGAGCGCAACGCTCGCCTCACCGACCAGGTGCGAACGCTGGCCGTCGTAGAGGAGCGCAACCGGTTGGCCCGCGAACTGCACGACAGCGTCAAACAGCACCTTTTCAGTTTAGCAATGACCGCCAGCGCCATCCGTACCCATTTTGAAGCGTTGGAGCGTGCGCCGGAAAGTGTCTCAGCCGCCGCCATTGCCGATCTAGGCGCTATGGCGCGCGAGATCGAAGCCGCCGCACAGCATGCGCAACGCGAAACGACCCGCCTCATCGAAGACCTGCGGCCCGGCTCGTTACAAGAGCAGGGATTGGCCGCCGCGCTCAACGACTACACGCTGCTCTTTGGCGCGCAGGAACATCTTCTTATCTACCTGGAAGTGGCAGGTGACGACAAGCGCTTGCCCCCCGCCGTGGCTGAGGCGCTCTATCGCGTCGTGCAGGAAGCGCTGCACAACGTGGCCCGGCACGCGAAAGCAACACGCGTCGACGTTCACTTGCGCTGTAGCAGCGAGCGCGTGGCGCTGACCATCGAAGACAACGGTATCGGCTTCGACACCACGCAACGCAGTCCTGGTCTGGGCTTAGCCAATATGCAGGAACGGATGCTCAACGTTGGCGGGCGGCTGACGTTGGAGAGTCAGGCCGGTGTCGGCACAACCATTTTAGCCGAAGCGGAATTACCTTACACGCCGGCAACACTACCCGGCCCTACCGGGGCAACCCTCGCGGCGCACCAACCCGATCTGAGCCTCGAGAACTGGGCCTGGCTAGGCGCTAAACTGGAGATTCCAGTAGGACAAACGTGGCCCTGGCTGCCCGCCGATTTGTTCCATCTGCGCAGGCCATTGATCGAACCCGAAGCCACGCCGTTAACCTGTCACCGCGTACCGGGATTCCTGGGATTGGGACGCGCCTACACGATCACGTTCAACGAGCATCGCGAAGCACTGGCGCGGATTCACCACAGTCTGTCGGGATACGAATGGGAGGAGGCCAATGCATCGTGGGCGCTGCGGCGCGTGCGCGGTGTGAGCGGACGGATGGTCCTCACACGCAACAGGCAACCGCTGGCCGCGACCCAGTACCAGGGACGCCAGATGAACACCTGGAGCGAGATCATCTTCGATGACCGAGGGTATCGTCTGGCCTATGCCAAAAGTGAAACGGGATGCGCTTTCACGCTCACCGACGAGGCCGGGCAAGAATTGCTATGTCTCAAAAGCGATGGCGCTTATCAAATCACGGTCTATCGCGCGCTGCCTCTTCCGTTGTTGCTGATGACCACGGCGCGCATACTTGACGAATTGGCTGTAGTCCTATAAATTTTCCTAATCAATTTCACATTCGAAAGGAGCACCATGAGAACCATATATAGTCTTATCTACACGCTGAAACCGTATGAACGCGGCATCAAGGAGACACTTGGCAAATACGATAGCTTCGTTATGCCCGGCCTCGGCTTCCAACTTCCCTTCTTCCAGCTCGTCCGCGTGCGCGACATCCGCGAGCACACCATGGACATCCCGCCGCAACCGGTCATCACAAAGGACAACGTCGAAATTCGCGTAGATGGCGTGATGTGGGTGCGGCCCAAGTCCGACGAAGAGTCGATCAAGCGCACCTTCTACAACATCGACAACTGGAAGCGCGCCGTGATCCAACTGGCGATGACCAACCTGCGCCAGGAGTTCGGCGACCTGACATTGGATGAAAGCCTGGTGGCCCGCGAGAAGATCGCAACCAACCTCCAGCGTGTCCTCAATGAGTTTGCGGTGGATTGGGGCCTGGTGATAAGCAAAGTCGAAATCATGCTGATTGACCCGCCGGAGGACATCAAGGTCGCCATGCACAAGCAGAAGACGGCCGAGCAAGAACGCCGCTCGATGCGCCTGCTGGCAACCGGCGAATTCGAGGCCGCCGAACAGAAAAAGCTTGCGACGATCCAGCGCGCGGAAGGTGAACGAGAGGCCACTATCCGCAAAGCCGAAGGCGATCGCGAGGCCGCCATCAAGGTCGCTGAAGGCCGCGCGGAAGCCATCCGTCTGGTCAACGAGGCCGCCGAGAAATACTTCCAGGGCAATGCGCAACTGCTGCGCCAATTGGAGATGACCGAGAACGCCCTCAAGGACAACGCCAAGATCGTCGTCACCGAGAAGGGCGTCAGCCCCACGCTGCTGCTGGGCAATCTCCCGGTCTCGGCATCGAAAGAGTAGATTGGGCAGTGGTAATCGGTAATCGGGGATTAGGGATTGGGTATGGTGCTGGCCTTCGGCGTGCTCTTTTTCGGGGAGCGCTGACCTATGCAGGACAAAACGATGACTTCAAACACCAACGGCGAACGCATCACCGTCTTCATCGTGGATGACCACGACGTGGTTCGCAAAGGGCTGCGCTTCTACCTGAGCGCGCATCCCGACATCGCCATCGTGGGCGAAGCAGGCGATACGCAAACCGCCATCGAGGGCTGTGCCGAGCATGTGCCCGACGTCGTCCTCATGGACCTGGTGCTGCCGCTCAAACCGAACGGGCAGCCCTCCGATCAGGGCGGCGTACAGGCCACGCGCCTGATCCGGCAGAACAGCCCGCATACGCAGGTCGTCGTGCTGACAAGCTACGCGCAGGACGAGTTGCTCTTCTCCGCGATCAAGGCCGGCGCACTTTCGTACCTGCTCAAGGACGCCGACGCGCCGACCGTGCTGCACGCCATCCGCGCTGCCAGTCGGGGCGAAGCGAGCCTGCACCCACGCATCGCCCGGCGGCTGATGAGCGAAGTCAGCGCGCCGGGCCCCACGCACGATCCCGCCGCCGAGTTGACCGCGCGGGAAATGGAAGTGCTGCACCTCATCGCGCAAGGACAATCCAACGCCGAGATCGCCGCCGCACTCGTCGTCACCGAGCGCACGGTCAAGGCCCACGTGAGTAACCTGCTCAGCAAGCTCCACCTCTCCGATCGCACCCAGGCCGCCGTCTACGCCTGGCGCGAAGGGCTGATCGAGAAAACCTAACGAATGAACATTTACCTGAGGTAACGATGGAACACGATGCAAAACCTGCTATTCAAACGGAGAATCTCACCCGGCGCTTCGGAGAACTGACCGCCGTAGATAACCTAAACCTGTCCGTGCCGCGCGGCGTAATCTTCGGGTTCCTGGGGCCGAACGGCGCGGGCAAGTCCACGACGATTCATATGGTCATCGGGCTGCTGCCGCCGACGGCGGGAACGGCTTACGTCGGCGGTTTCGACATCCTCAAAGCGCCGTTAGAGGTCAAGCGACGCATCGGCGTGGTCCCGGAGAACCTCAACCTCTACGAGCGCCTCACCGCCGCCGAACAGATCGAGCTGGTGGGACGCCTATACGGCCTCGACCGGAGTGAAATCAAGCGCCGCATCCCGCCGCTGCTGGAGATGTTGGAATTGGACGATGCGGGCAACAAGATGATTCTCGACTACTCGCAAGGGAATGCGCAAGAAGACGGCGATGGCCTGCGCGCTCATCCACGCGCCCGACATCCTGTTCCTCGATGAACCCTTCGAGAGCATCGACCCGATTTCGACGCGGGCGATCAAGGCCACGCTGCGTGACATGGTCGAGCATCGCGGCACGACGATCTTCTTCTCCACGCACGTTATGGAACTGGCGGAGCGCTTCTGCGACCAGGTGGGCATCATCAACAAGGGGCAGCTTGCCGGCGTGGGCAGCATCCCCGACCTGCGCGAGCGCGCGTCCCTGCCGCCCGATGCCCCGCTGGAAGACGTTTTCCTGCGCACGGTCGGCGCAGAAGTGACCGACCAAGGGCTGCTCGACTGGCTGACAGGACAGGCGGCATAACATGTGGCGCGACCTGAAGAACGTGCTCTGGCTCCAGGGACGGCTCACCCTGGCGATGTTCCGCACACGCCGGGCCAGCGAACGGCTACACATAGCAGGCGTTGTGCTGCAAGTCGTGGGCTTTGTGTTCGCGCTGCCGTTTTTCGTGGGGATGGGAATCGGTATTGCCGTCCTCGGCATTCTGCTGTTTTCGCCCCAGGCCAATTACGAATTCCTGATGTTGGTGAACAACGGCCTGTTCGCACTATGGCTGATCTTGCCGGCGTCGTATAGCTCGCAAATCGTGGAACGCTTCGAGATGTCGCGCCTGTTCGCCTACCCGATCCGCTTTCGCAGCATCGTGGTGGGCAGCACGCTCATATCGCTGCTGACGATGACCGGGGCCTGGTCGGTGCTCCTCCTTGGCGGGGAGATCATCGGATTGGCGTGGCACCAACCGCTGGCGCTGCCGCTGATCCTGTTGGGCGCTCTGCCAACGTTCGCCATACTCGTGCTCACCGGACGGGTCATGGAAGACCTGTTCGACCTCATTGCCGGAGACCGGCGCTTGCGCACGCTGGTGCTCACGGTAATGGTGCTGCCGTTTATGCTGTTGGGACTCGGGCAGTCGTTCATCCAGAGTGTGATACAAAACTATGACCAGATCGCCTTTCTGAAAAACCTGCCAATTCAGGACTTGCTCGCCCAGTTGTCGACCGCCCAGAATCCCAGCCAGTTTCTGGAAATCCTGCGTCCTTCGCGCGTGCTGACGTGGTTGCCGGCGGGCTGGGCCACTGCCGGTATGGCGTCGGCGTCCGCTGGAGCGTGGGGACGCAGTGTATTATTCCTGGCGATATCGCTGGCGGCGGTCGGGCTGTTGCTGTGGCTGCACGCGGGCATCACGCGGAAGCTGATGCAGGGCGCGGCGGTGGGCTTGGGCACGGAGCGCGTGCGCAGCCGCGAATCGCGTTTCACCGGGCGCTTGCCCGGCCCCCCGACGTTCTGGGCGCTCCTACACAAGGATTGGACGTACCTCTGGCGCAGCCCTGCCACACGGCGGATGATCTTCGCCGGCCTGATGGCGATGTTGCCAGCGGTCTTCATCCTCTGGCACCCGGATATCGCGGAGACCGAATTTGAAGCCATTGCGCCGCTGGTCGTAGGGGTTTTTATCGTTGTGCTACTGAGTATGATAATCAACATGAATACCCTGTCGAACTACTTCGGTACCATTGACCGTGAGGGGTTTGGCGCGCTCGCGCTGTCACCGGTAGATCGCCGCCAGATCATCGTTGCGGCTAACGCAATGGTTTTTCTCGTTACAAGCGCGATGTATACGCTGTTGCTTGTTCTGATAGGTGCGTTTACCCAAACGTGGGTCGTCGTCCCCCTGGGACTGTGCCTGGGATTGTGTATGCAAATCAGCAGCAGCCCGCTGTATACACTCGCGGCAATCATCGGTCCCTACCGGATGCAACTTCAATTCACCTCAGGCACGCGCCAGCGTGGCAACATGTGGGGGATGTTGGCATGGCTTGTTTCAGATATCCCGATGGCCCTGCTCCTGGTGCTGCCGTACATCTTTTGGAAACCCGCGTTGTTCATCACCGTTCCCGTGGCGATCGTCTACAGCGTGGGGCTGTATGCGCTCACGCTCAAGCCGTTGGCGAAGCTGTTACAAAGCCGCGAACACGCCATTCTGGAGGCCGTGATCACGGAAACGTAGGGGAGATACCGATTTGACAATTCCAACAAACCTGGGAAAATGCCCT
>DYKY01000030.1:0-2639 GCA_020722365.1 Thermoflexus sp. | reverse complement strand
GTGCAAGCGCAGCAAGCCGGACGACGAGTCTGGATAACGGCGTTTGCATCTAAACAGAGAAAAACCAGCTTCCAGCCTCGTGCACAAAAACGGAAGCTGGTTTTTTGTTGCGTGTTTTCGTCAGCAGATTTAGCAGATTAAGCAGATTTAATGATAAGTAGTCTGCTGACAGACAAAAATTACCGTATGCAGTTAGTATTCAGCCAAGTCAAAGTCAAGGAGGAGAATCATGTTTGCAGAATGTCCAGAGTGCGCCGCCGAAATTCCGTTGGCCGTCGATGCCATTGTCCACGAGATCGTGGTATGTCCCGATTGCGGCACCGAGCTTGAGATCATCAATCTCGATCCGCCCGCGGTGGATTACGCACCGCGGGAAGAAGAAGACTGGGGTGAATAAGGAGCACGTGACAATGGGAAAAGTAGGGGTTTTGTGCTCACGAATCCGCGTCGAAGAAAAACTGCTCATCAACGAACTGCAGAGCCGTGGCGTCGATTTTGACATCATCGACGACCGCGAAATTATTTTCGACATCCAAAAGAACGGTTATCAATACGATGTCATTCTGGAACGTTGCATCAGCCACTCGCGCGCCCTCTACGCACTGCTCCTGTTCCGCGATTGGGGCGTGCCGACTGTCAATACCTACCAGGTCGCCGAGAACTGCGGCAACAAGCTGCTGACGACCAGCGCCCTGGTGCGCGCCGGGATCCCCACCCCGCGCACAATGGTGGCGTTCACGCCGGAATCGGCCCTGGAAGCCATCGAGTCGATGGGCTACCCGGTGGTGCTCAAGCCCGGCGTCGGTTCGTGGGGACGGCTGCTTTCCAAGATCAACGACCGCGAAGCCGCCGAGACGGTGCTCGAACACAAGCAGGTCCTCGGCTCCTACCACCACTCGATCTACTACATCCAGGAATACATCCACAAGCCGGGCCGCGACATCCGTGCTTTCGTCGTCGGCGACGAGACCATCGCCGCCATCTACCGCACGTCGCCACACTGGATCACCAACACGGCGCGCGGCGGCGTAGCAACGAAGTGCCCGGTGACGCCGGAACTCAACGACTTGTGCCTCGCGGCCGCCAAAGCCATCGGCGGAGGCGTCGTCGCACTCGACATCTTCGAGGACGAGGACCGTGGGCTGCTGGTGAACGAGATCAACTACACGATGGAGTTCCGCAACAGCATCGACACCACCGGCGTCAACATCCCGGCCAAAGTCGTGGACTACACGTTGCAGGTCGCGGCAGCGTAGAATGGGTAACAGAGGCCGACCACGAATGGGACAACAAATAAACGAATTTAGACCCTGGCAAAACGAAAAACTCGCGTTAGTCGAGGTACTATTCGTTTATTCATTTGGGTCTGTTTCATTTCAAGTGTAGCCTAGGGCCTTGTGCCCACTTTGAGGCCTTGTGCCCGCTTGTGCCCGTTTTGAGCGTAAAAAACACGCCCACAAGGGGCTAGACTACGACCGCCCAACTCATTTGAAACACACCCTATTCATTTGAACTTCGTGGTCGGCAGACTAATCCTGTCAAAAAAAGTGACTACGATGACAACATGCAATGATAAACAGGCGGATGCCTTGTTACAGGGCCTTGCGGAGCAGTACAGCCCTTCCACGCGAGAGCGCCCTGCCGTGGAATATCTGGTGGACCGGATGGAGGCACTCGGCTTCCACGCGACCATCGACGGCGCGGGCAACGCGGTGGGCGAGCTGGGCGATGGCGCGCGCACCATCCTGCTGCTCGGACATATCGACACCGTGCCCGGCTTCATCGAGGTGCGGCGCGAGGGCAGCCTGCTCTACGGGCGTGGCGCCGTCGATGCGAAAGGCCCGCTGGCGACGTTCGTCGCGGCGGCGGCACGGGCCGGGGCGAATGGCGACAAGCGCATCGTCGTGGTCGGCGCGGTCGAGGAGGAAGCCGCCACCTCCAAAGGCGCGCGCTTCCTGCTGGACAAACTCACGCCGGACGCCGTCATCATCGGCGAGCCAAGCCAATGGGACTGCGTGACGACGGGATACAAAGGCCGTCTGCTGGCGCAGTACACGCTCGCCCGCGAGATCGGGCACACCGCCCGGCCCGACGCGAGCGCCTGCGAGGAAGCGTTCGCGTTCTGGCGCGCGGCGACGGAGCACGCCGCCGCTCACAACGCCGCGCATCCACGGATGTTCGAGCAGCTCGCGCCCTCACTGCGGGCCATGCACTCCGCGGATGACGGTTTTGTGCAGACGGCGACACTCACCCTCGGATTCCGGCTACCGCCCGATATCGACATTGATGACCTCCAGACAACCCTACGTACCCTTGCCGGAGACGCTGATATAGTGTTTAGTGGGCGGGAAGTCGCGTACCACGCCGCGAAGAACACGCCATTGGCGCGCGCCTTCGTCAAAGCCATCGACGCGGAGGGCGGGCGCATCCAGTTCAAGGTCAAGAGCGGCACCTCGGATATGAACGTCGTCGGTCCGGTGTGGAACTGCCCGATTCTGGCCTACGGTCCGGGCGACTCGGCGCTCGATCACACCCCACACGAACACATCGATCTGCACGAGTACCACAAGGGGATCGCGGTGTTGGCACGGGTGTTGCGAGATATTGGGCATTAGGGATCAGTAATCGGGGATTGGGAA
>DYKY01000215.1 GCA_020722365.1 Thermoflexus sp. | reverse complement strand
GATACTTTTTATGAAAGACTGATCCAACTCCAGGAGCGCCAACAAAAAAGGACGCCCTTGCAGTTGGGTGTCCTTCTTTAACGCCTACGAGGTTAGCTGTCGGGCTTGGGCCAAAGAAGATGACCCCTCATCGGATTATTGCCAATCCGACGATTCGCCCCGGTTTCGGTTTCCCCGTTCTGCGCAACTAGACTGCGCACATTCGGCGAGTATCTTATTCCATTGTTAAACGGCACGATTGCGTTTAACATCCTACTACAGCCACTATTATATACACTTCTCACCAGAATTCAAGCCTTTTTCGTTAACATTTCGTTAAATCCGACGTGGGCGATGTGCCAAATCGCCCTACGGGGTGCGTTTCAATCCGGCGGCAAAAACTAAGTAAACCTCTGATTTAACCGCAGAGTTCGCTAAGAACGCAGAGGAATTCTTTATATCTCTGCGAACGCTGCGTGCTCTGCGGTGCAATAAAAGAAAAAGTCACCCCCATTTTGAAACGCACCCTCCCTACAAGGCGGTTCGCTATTTTTGCGCGGGCATAGTAAAATACAGGTTGAGTGTTCCACTTTGGCAGATTTCGGAAGATGTTGACTTTCGACTTTAGACCTTTGACTTTCGACTATGCAAAAGGAGATTTCGCTATGGCTTTGACGTTGGAATGGAAAGATCGGATTTACCACTGGTATGAGGAATTGCAGCGCCATTTCTATCGGCCGTTGGGCAATGTGGGTTTGGAGGGCTTCTTCACGCTGGAACAATTGACGCCCGAAGAGGCCGGCGCTCGCGATTTTGCGCCGATGCCGCCCGGTACGGCGTGGGGGGCGAAGTGGGAATATGGCTGGTTCAAGGGTAGCTTCGTTCTGCCCGATGCGGCTGCCGGGCAGCGCATTGTTTTGGCGGTGGACGTGGGCGCAGAGAGCATCGTTTTTGTCAACGGCGTTGCCGCCGGCGCACGCGACCACGAGCACCGCGAGATCACGTTGGCGCTGGACGGCGTCCCCGGGACGCGCTACGACGTGCTCGTCGAGGGTTACGCCGGGCACGGCCCGCGCAACAGTCACGCCGGGCCGACGCCGCCCGACCGCGAGACTGTCCCCGAACCCGGCCCCACCCAGGCCGTCGTCGGCCAGACGACGTTCGGCGTGTGGCAGGAGGAGGTCTACCAACTGTGGGTGGACGTGATGACGCTCTGGCAACTGCGCGAGAACCTGGACGAGAATTCGCTGCGGGTGATGGAGATCGACCAGGGCTTGCGCGATTTCACGTTGATCGTGGACTTCGAGGTCCCCGAAGCCGAGATGCTGGCGAGCATCCACGCGGGACGCGCGCGGCTCAAGCCGCTGCTGGATTGCGTCAACGGGTCCACCGCCCCGGAGATGTTCGCCTTCGGCCATTCGCACATCGACGTGGCGTGGCTCTGGCCGTTGCAGGAGACCGAGCGCAAGGCCGGGCGCACGATGGCGACGCAGTTGGCGTTGATGGCGGAATATCCGGAGTACAAGTTCCTGCAAAGCCAGCCGCACCTCTATTGGATGTTGCAGCAGCGCTATCCCGAAATCTACGCGCGGATCAAGGCGGCGGCGCAAGCCGGGCAGTTCATCGTTGAGGGCGGGACGTGGGTGGAGCCGGACACCAACATCTCCGGCGGCGAGGCGCTGATCCGCCAGTTCATCCACGGCAAACGTTTCTTCAAGGACGAGTTCGGCGTGGACTGCGAGTTGCTCTGGCTGCCCGACGTCTTCGGCTACTCCGGCGCGTTGCCGCAGATCATGCGCGGCTGTGGCGTCAAGTATTTCTCCACGCAGAAGATCTTCTGGACGTACCACGGCGGCGATCCCTTCCCGTACAACACCTTCATCTGGGAGGGCATCGACGGTTCCGAGGTCTTCGTCCACCTGCACAACGACTACAACGCGAACGTCGACCCAAGCAGCGTCATCCAACGGTGGAACGAGCGCGTGCAGAAGGACGGTTTCGCCACGCGGCTGTATCCGTTCGGCTTCGGCGATGGCGGCGGCGGCCCAACCCGCACTCATCTGGAGTTCGCCCGCCGTCTCAAGAACCTGGAGGGCGCGCCGAAGTTCACGATCGCGCATCCCCTCGCTTACTTCAAAGACCAGGATGCGCGCGGCTGGCCCGACGCCCGTTACGTCGGCGAGTTGTACTTCCAGGCGCACCGGGGCGTGCTCACGTCGCAGGCCAGGACGAAGCAGGGCAATCGCAAGAGCGAACTCGCGCTGCGCGAAGCGGAGTTCTGGGGCGTTGCTGCGAAGGTATTGAAAGGCTTTGATTTCTCCGCGATGACGCTGGATAAGGCATGGAAGGCCGTCTTGCTGAACCAGTTCCACGACATTCTACCCGGTTCGTCTATCCACCGCGTCTACGAGGAAGCGGAAGCCGCGTATGCCCAGGTCATCGCCGAGGCGCAGGGCGTGGCAGCGGCGGCGCAAGGCGCGTTAACCGGTAGACCCGACGGGTCTTCTGAGACCTGTCAGGGCTTGACAATCTTCAACTCCCTCTCATGGGAGCGCACGGCCCTGGTCGCGCTGCCGGATGGGTGGAGCGGCGCGCAGGATGTAGCCGGCAACGCGCTTCCCGTCCAGAAGATCGGCGACGCGCTTTATACAGATGCTGCCGTTCCCGCCTCCGGCTGGACGACGCTCAAGCCCGTCGCACCGGAACAAGCTCCCGCACCGGCGGAAGATGAGGCTTTGGTCAAAGCGACGCCAACGACGTTGGAAAATGACCTGTTGCGGCTGACGTTTGACGCTTTCGGCCAGATCACCAGCATTTTCGACAAGGAAACGCAGCGCGAACTCGCTGCCGGGCCGTGCAACAGCTTCAGGATGTACAAGGATGTCCCTTCGCGCTTCGATGCCTGGGACATCGACAGTATGGTCGAGCAGACGCCGGTCGCACTGGAGGCCCCGGCGACGATTGACGTGGTCACGGAAGGCCCGCTGGTTGCGGCTGTGTTCGTGAAGCGCACGCTGCACAACTCCGAGATGACCCAGCGGATCAGCCTGAGACGCGGCAGCCGGCGGGTGACGTTTAGAACTGCCATCAACTGGCAGGAACGGCACAAGCTGCTCAAGGTCGCCTTCCCGGTGGACGTCCACGCCAACGAGGGCATCCACGAAATCCAGTTCGGCCACATCCGCCGCCCTAACCACCGCTCGCGCCCCTTCGACGCCGACCGCTTCGAAGTGAGCAATCACAAGTGGACGGCGCTGGCGGAGGAGAATCGCGGTTGCGCGGTGCTCAACGACTGCAAGTACGGCGTCAACGTGTTGGGCAACACCATCGCCCTCACCCTGCTCAAGTCCGCGCTGGCCCCGGACATGACCGCCGACCAGGGCTTGCACGTCTTCTACTACGCCTTCTACGCCTGGAACGGCAGCTTCGCCGACTGTGATGTGGTCCGCGAGGGCTACGACCTCAACGTCCCGGTGCAGACCGCGCCCGGCGGTGGCGGAACGGCTTCGCTGTTCGCTGTGGACGTCCCGAACGTCATCATCGAGACCGTCAAGCCTGCCGAGGATGGCTCTAGTGACATCATCGTGCGCCTTTACGAGGCCAAGCGCATGGCGACGCGCTGCACGCTCACGACGACGCTGCCGCTAGGGGCGGCGGCGCAGACGGATATGCTGGAAAATGTCCAGGCCGTGCTGCCTTGCGCGGGTGGTGTGATCCCGCTGGAGTTCCGCCCGTTCGAGGTAAAGACGGTAAGGCTGGCGCTGCGGTAGGTGGATAAGTGACCCAAGTAGGCCATTCTCTGGTTGCGGTAACGATCGGTGTGGTGACTGTGCCGCAGACGGCGCCAGCGCGTGTCAAATCGCTGTACTATGCCGTGCTGGTTGTCCTGGCGAATGTGCCGGATTTTCCCGTCGCCGGGTGGGGGCACGATGCGTATCACGTCAGCCACAGCATTTTCGTGAACCTGGCCTTGATCGTATTGTGTCTGAGCGTCGGAGTCTTGGCCTGGCGATTACGTCATCGGGTGGTGCGTTGGCGTGTGGTCCTCGGCGGCGTGGCGGCGTGGTTGAGCCACCTTCTTCTCGACTCCATGTACAACCACGGCAGGGGTGTCGCTATCTTTTGGCCGTTTTCCGATGCGCGGCTGGCGTTGCCTGTGCCCTGGTTTTCGACGGTGAGAAATCCTCGACCTTTCACCGATTGGCAGACGCTACAAGTCGCCGTGATCGAGTTCGTAAGTTATGGTGCGCTGCTGGGCGCTGTGCTGCTCGTTCAACGGTTTATCCGTCGGCACGGACAAAGAAAAGTCAGGCCAGTGTAGGCATTTGTGCCGTTCCGGAAAATGATGAAGTGAATTGAAAGGAGTTTGCAATGGAACAACGACAATTCGGTAAAACTTGATCCGGCATGGGATGCCTTCGAGGCGATGCAGGTGTGGTACTCGGCGCTGGTGCGCCACAGCGAGCAGGCGATCAACGATGCTGCCGTGAAGGGTATTGGCACGATCATCCGTGGCGCGACCCGCCGCGTCGATCCGTGGGAGAGCCTGGCGGAGGCCTGCACTAAACTCGGTCTGGACGACTTGCGCGCCCGGTGAAAGTCCGGCGCACTTCCTGCTGCGCTTTGTCGTCGCGCATCCGGGGGTGAGCACAATCATCGTCGGCACCAAGGACCTCGATCACCTGGCGGAGAACGTCGCCGCCGTGCAAGCCGGCCCGCTGCCTGCCGACGTGGTCGCGGAAGCGAAGAAGCGGCTGGATGTGGCAGGGGTAAGGGTGGGGTAGGCTGGCCACGAATCATGGAACGAATAAACGAATCGAACCTGCGCTCAAGCAGTTGGCGTTAAGGTGATATGGACACAACGATACGCAAACTGGACGGTGCGAATATGGACATCAACCTGGCGACGCCGGACGGGGACATCGGCTGGCAGCAGGACGCGTGTCCCTGGAACGAAGCCGAGGGGACGATGGAGCATAAGTGTGCGGTGAAGAGTGTCTCGATCTGCCCGTATT
>DYKY01000029.1:27622-29273 GCA_020722365.1 Thermoflexus sp. | reverse complement strand
GGGTGTGTTTCAAATGAGTTGAAAACCGTAGCCTAGCCCCTCGTGGGCGGTGGTATTGGCTCGTGGGCGGTGGTATTGGCTCGTGGGCGGTGGTATTGGCGCTAAAAACGGCCACAAGGGCCTATGCTACAACTGAAATGAAATGCACCCAAATGATATAATGTGCTATCAATGAGGAGATTAAAATGAAAAAGTTCGAGTTTGTTTTTGGGATGACCATCGTAATGGCGCTGCTGGTTGCCTGCGGACAACCAACCACAGACAGCCAGGCCAGACTAACGGAGTCACCACTGCCAACTGCACCGGTATCGCCGATTTCGCCGCTACCCGTGCCGCAGTTCGAGTCAGAGGCAGCCGAGCAAGCGATGTCAGAGTTGCGCGTGCAGGTTGCGGAGCAGGCAGGCCTGCCGGCCACGGCGTTGACGTTGGTCTCCGCTGAACAGGTGACCTGGCCGGACATGAGCCTGGGATGCCCGCAGCCGGATATGATGTACGCGCAGGTACTCACACCTGGATGGCAGATCGTATTCGCGGATGCCGAAGGGCGGGAATACAACGTCCACACCACCGAAAGCCGCGAGCACTTTGTCATCTGTGAACCGTCTGTCGAGTCGGCAGCGCCTTCGCCCTACCGGGACAATCCCGCCGTCGAAGCCGCCATCAAAACGCTGGTCGAGCAAGAGGGCGTTGCCGAGGAATCCATTACCGTGGAAGACGTTATCGCGGTCGAGTGGCCCAACTCTTGCCTGGGATGCGAAAAACCGGACCAATACTGCTTGATGGTGATCACACCAGGATATCGCATCACCCTCAAGAGCGGCACGGAGACGTATGCGCTCCACACCGATCGTACCGGCCGGCGGGCCATCATCTGCACGCTGCCGAGTTTCACGCCGCCGCGCTCGGATTCGTAGCCCGCACGACGCTTGCTCCTTTAGGGAAGACGGGTATACTCACTATCTGTGGAGATGCTATCAGGCTCCCGTTCTCATGCAGACGGGAGCCTGTTGTGGATGTATCAGGACAATGCCGATTTACGAATACTACTGTCCCGTCTGTAACGGTCGCTTCCGACACCTGGCGCGGCGCATCGATGAATCGCCGCCGCCGTGCCCGCGCTGCGGAAACGTCGAGGTCGAGCGCCTGATCGCAGCGGCCAACGTCGTGCACAGCGGTGCGCATCACGAGCGCCAGTTGCGCGAAACGGCAAAACAGGTGAACGCCGACGATCCACGCGCCATCGCGCGTTTCCTGCAAGATTCCGGGCGTCTCGCCGACGCCGAGGGAGTCTATGGCAGCCCGGCGTACCGCGAACTGCTTGCCCGTCGCGCCGAGGGAGCAACCGACGCCGACGTGACAGACCTGGTGGATGACCTCGCGGCGTCAATGCGCGCTTCGGAGGCCAGTCAAATGGCCGGCGCAGTGATCCTCACAGACCAGGTCGAAAATCGGATGCTGGCCGAAGGCCCGCCTGAGGATCACGAACACGCCACTACCGACCAGACCGGCGCAGAACCGGAGCGTAGAACGCCACCTACACAACGCCGGGCGGCAAAAGACTTAGGCTGGGGGTGAACAATGACGACATCCACGGATGAGGCAGGGGCCGAATGGTCAGCCAACACGGCAGAAGAACAGGACAGGGCAGAGA
>DYKY01000029.1:23106-27522 GCA_020722365.1 Thermoflexus sp. | reverse complement strand
CCTGGTTCTGATCATCTGGCTGATGCTGATCGTGTTCATATAAACTGCACGTGGAGGATCAATGAATAACCCATTTTTGCAACACATTGGGGATTTTTTTGCTAGATTGAAGGGTCGTAAACTGATCATTGTGGCCGTCATCTGGGGTATATTGCTGCTACTGGCCCTGGCATGCGTCTTCGGTTTGATTAAGCTACCCGGCGGACAGACGCCGGCAAAGGAAACACCCGCGACGCCAACGGCAACCTTGCCGGCCCCCCAACCCACGGCGACACAGGGAGGCGCCATCATCTTGCCCACCCCAACGCCTCAAAGCGACACGCAGACCACGACTCCATCCTATCCACCGTTGCCGTGGGGAGATTTCGGGTACGGCATCGCAGCGCACGCCATCAGTATGCCAGACTACACGCTCGACCAGATCGCCCACCAACTCGGCTTTACCTGGGTCAAACAGCAAGTGCGTTGGGATCACTTCTCACCCGGACCCGGTCAGATGGACTGGAGCGGATACGACGTGATGGTGGAATTTGCCAACGAGCGCAATCTCAAGGTGATGTTGAGCGTGGTCGGCGCGCCGGAATGGAGCCGCACCTACCGCGACGCCAACCCGCAAGCTGCCCCACCCGACGATATCACGCTATTCACCAACTTTCTGGGTGAAATGGTCGACCGCTACAAGGGCAAAATCCACGCCATCGAGGTCTGGAACGAGCAAAATCTCGACCGTGAGTGGGACACCGCCCAGGGGGTCAACGCGGCCAGCTACGTGGAAATGCTGCGCCTTTCCTACCAGGCCATCAAGAGCCGCGATCCCAACATTATCGTCATCAGCGGCGCGCTGTCGCCTACAGGCGCTTCGGCGACCGATCCCGCTAACCCGAACCGCGTGATCTACATGGACGATTTCGCTTACTTCCAGCAAATGATCGATGCGGGATTTCTCAACTATGCGGACTGCGTAGGCGCGCACCACAACGGCATCAACATGCCACCGGATGTCGCGTGGAATGATGGCTACAATGACCCCAACGCAAAGTTTCGTGGACCGTTCGACAATCCCGATCACTCCTGGTCGTTCAAGAGCACGCTCTGGGGCTATCATGAGATGATCCAGAAAGCGGGCTTCAACAAGCCGCTGTGCGTCACCGAGTTTGGATGGGCCACCTCAGAAGGGTTGGGCGCCACGCCGGTAGGCTTCGAGTTCGCCGACGACAACAGCCTCGAAGAGCAAGCCCAATGGACGGTCCAGGCCTTCCAGTTGATGCGCGAGTGGGGCTTCGTCCACCTGGCATTCCTGTGGAACCTGGACTACTCGTACAAAGGCGGCATCGGCGCGACCGATCCCAACGCGCCGTACAGCGTTTTGGATTTGCAGGGCGTTGCGCGCCCGGCCTACGGCGCACTCGGGGAGATGCCCAAGGTTCCCTAATCCCCTCTCGTCATGGTGATGGCCGATCCTTCACAAGCGACGCAGGAGCGCTCCCGACCACGGCGGCGACTTCTGCTTGCCGGCGCGTTGGTGGGCCTTGCACTCCTGGCGCTCGGCGGATGGTGGTTAGGGACGCAAACTGGCTTCTTCTCAGCGTGGCGTGAGCCTGCACCCGAACCGACGCCGACGCCGTGGCCCGTGCCGCTGCGTTTCAACTCGCCCGAATACGGGATTAACATCCACATGTGGTGGGATCCCTGGGCCGCTGTCCGGCGCGATTGGCCACTGGTGCGCGATGGCGGGTTCACCTGGGTCAAGCAGCGGCTGGCGTGGTTCGATGTTGAAGCGGCTGGACCGGGCCACTACGAATGGTTTGCCGCCGATCGTCTGGTCACAGAGGCAGAAGAAGCCGGCGTCAACCTGATTTTTCGCATGGATTGCCCGCCGCTGTGGGCCAGACCCACAGAACCAGATGCCGAGGGGCGAATGTTGCCGGTGGATGTAGAGGCAGTTGGCGCCTTCTGCCATGCGCTGGCGGAACGTTACAAAGGGCGCGTGGCCGGCTATCAGGTCTGGAACGAGCCGAATCTGGCCCGCGAGTGGAATGGCCTGATCCCCAACGCCGCCGATTACGTCACCGTACTTCGAGCGTGCTACGTGGGCATCAAGACGGCGGATCCAGGGGCGTTGGTCATCTCAGCAGGGCTTGCCCCTACTGGCTCAGGCCCGCCGGATGCCATACCGGACGTCGATTATCTGAAGGGGATGTACGAAGCCGGCGCAGCACCCTATTTCGATCTTTTGGGCTTGAATGCCCCCGGCTACAAGGCCGCGCCGGAGGTCTCACCGGCAGAAGCCGCCGATCCCGCAAACGGCTACGGTGGACATCAAGTCTTCTGTTTCCGGCACGTCGAGAATATGCGCGCTATTATGGAACAGTACGGCGATGGCGGCAAGCAGGTGGCGATCCTGGAATTCGGCTGGCACACCGACAACCGGCCCGATAACCCCGACTACGCCTGGTTCGCCGTGACGCCGGAGCAACAGGCTGATTATCTGGTGCGCGCTTTTCGCTACGCGCATGAGCATTGGGCGCCCTGGATTGGTCCGATGTTCGTGTGGGATTTACCCGATCCCACGTGGAAACCGCAAAACGAAGAATTCTGGTGGAGCATCGTCGATCCGTTTTGGTGGGGCCTGGGCGACGGCGATATGGGCACGTGGCCGGGCGGCGCGATACGCCCTGCCTATACAGCCCTGGCGGAGATGGAGAAACCGTAACACATTCAGTAGCGCGGGCGAGACGCCCGCGCTACATACGCTACGTAAAGAGAGGAGAGGAATTATGACAATTGCATTCGGTACGGATGGATGGCGCGCAGTGATCAGTGATACGTTCACCTTCGAGAATGTGCGCTTGCTGGCGCAGGCGATTGCCGACTATGTGCGCGAACAGAGCGAGCGCGCCCAGTCGGAGGTGGTCATCGGCTACGACACGCGCTTCCTCTCAGATCGCTACGCGCGCGAGGTGGCGCGCGTGATGGCCGGGAACGGCATCGTCGCCCACCTCACCCGCGCCGACGCCCCCACCCCCGCCGTCTCCTACGCCGTCGTCGACAAGAAAGCCGAGGCGGGTGTGATGATCACCGCCAGTCACAACCCGCCGCGTTACAACGGCGTCAAACTCAAAGCAGCTTTCGGCGGTTCGGCGCTGCCGGAGCAGGCGCGGCAGGTCGAGGCGTTGCTGGAACGCAATCAACGCGAAGCGCGTGGCCCCAATATGATGGAATACCAGCAGGCGAACAATCTCGGCCTGATCCGGCTCTTCGATCCGGCCTGGGCCTACTACCAACACCTTTCCACCCTGCTCAATTTGGATATGATCTCCAAAGGAGAACTACAGGTAGTGGCCGATGGAATGTACGGTTCCGGGCGCGGCGCTTTCCGCGACATGCTGAGCCGTACGCGCTGTCGCCTGCACGAAATTCGCTGCGAGATGAATCCCGGATTCGGCGGCATCCACCCCGAGCCGCTGGGGCACTATCTGCAGGCCCTCAGCGCGGCGATCCAAACCTATCACGCCGACGTAGGCCTGGCGACGGATGGCGACGCCGACCGCATCGGCGCGATGGACGCGCGCGGTGAGTTCGTCGATCCACACCACATCTTCGCGCTGGCGCTGCGGTATCTGGTGGAAAAGCGCGGCTGGAGCGGGGCCGTCGTCAAGAGCGTCTCGACAACGCGGATGGTGGACCGGTTGGCAAAACGTTACGAGCTGCCGCTATACGAGACGCCGGTAGGGTTCAACTACATCGCCGACTATATGCTCGAGGGCGATGTGTTGATCGGCGGCGAGGAATCCGGCGGCTTGTCGATCAAGGGGCACATTCCCGAGGGGGATGGAGTGCTGATGGGCCTGCTGTTGCTGGAAGTGATGGCCGAAGCGAACGCCCCACTGCACGAGCTGGTCGCCGACATCCAAAACGAAGTAGGACCGGCGCGTTACGCCCGCACCGACATCCCGCTCCAGCGCCCGGTACCCAAGAAGGCGATGGTGGCGCGACTATCCGAGCACGCCCCGGCAACGTTGGCCGGCGAATCGGTGATCGAGGTCAGCCAGAAGGATGGCGTCAAGTACATCCTGGCGGACGATTCCTGGCTGCTTATCCGGCCCTCAGGGACCGAGCCGGTGTTGCGCGTCTACGCCGAAGGCCGCTCGGATGAGGAAGTCACCGCGCTGCTGGCGTATGGCGAGGAAGTGGCGCAAGGGTAGCCTCCAGCTATCAGCCGTCAGCTATCAGCCAGAAAGCTGACCGCTAATAGCTGATGGCTGAAGGCTCACAACATTTGCTTGCGCCGTCATTTGACGTATAATGGCGGCTGCCGGGGAAGTGTCGGAATAGGCAGACGAGCATGACTTAGGATCATGTGCTGTAAAGCGTGCGGGTTCAAGTCCCGCCTTCCCCAACGCAGGTAGACGGTAG
>DYKY01000029.1:0-23006 GCA_020722365.1 Thermoflexus sp. | reverse complement strand
GTACACCTGCTCTTAACCATATTTTAATGCTCAGTGGCCAAAATTCTAGTAGTATAGAAGAGTAGCTCGATGAATGTCAGCACATAATGATTGAGGGTATGAGTATGACAACAGTATTGGTCGTTGACGATGAATTGTCGATCCGGCGGATGTTGGGCTATATGCTCGGCAAGACCGATTATACAGTGTTGATGGCGAGCGACGGCAAGGAAGCTTTGGAAAAACTGGCGACAAATTCGGTCAATGTGTTGCTTCTAGACGTCGCTATGCCGAATATGGATGGTATTACCCTGTTACGACACTTGCGTGCTATGCCCGACTATAAGACACTCCCTGTGATCATGTTGATGGCCAGCAGCGACGAAACCAAACGAGCCAAAGCTCTAGATGCGGGCGCGAACATCTTCCTGAACAAATTGATCAGGCCAAGTGAATTGTTAGCCGCCATCGACCGAAGTGTGCAAAAAACAGGCTAAGATCAATACGGATAGCAAAAGCCGGCTGGAGGTCTCCAGCCGGCTTTGTGTTTGCATCGTGCGCAACTAAACCCTCAGCGCCGCCAGTGCGTTCTTGACAATCGCCGTAAACGAATCAACTTTGAGGCTCGCGCCGCCGACCAGCGCGCCGTCGATGTTGGGCATCACGATGAAGGTAGCCATGTTCTCCGCGTTGACGCTGCCGCCATACTGCACGCGGATCGCCTCAGCGACAGCAACGTCGTACAGCTCGACGAGCACATCGCGGATGGCAACCCGGATGATGCGGTCGGCATCTTCCGGCGTGGCGGTCAGGCCGGAGCCGATGGCCCAGATCGGCTCGTAGGCCAGCACGACCTTGACGGCATCTGCGGCGGAGACGCCCGCGAACGCGCCGCGAATCTGCCTCCCGACGAACGCCACCGTCTCCCCGGCCTTGTTTTGTTCCAGGCTCTCGCCGATACAGACGATCGGCGTGATGCCGTAGGTCAGCGCGGCCTCGAGCTTGCAGTTGACGGTTTCATCGGTTTCGCCGAAGAATTGGCGACGCTCCGAGTGCCCGATGATGACGTACTGCGCCAACTCCTTCACCATCGGCGGGGAAATCTCACCGGTGAACGCGCCGCTAGCTTTCCAGTGCATATTCTGCGCGCCCACGCCGATGTTCGATCCGTCCAGAACATCGCGCACGGCGCTCAACACCGTCGCCGTGGGGCAAACGGCCAGTTCTATATCGACAACGCCGGTCAGCGTTTCTCTCAAGCCTGCCGCCAGCGCAACGCCCTCGGCCACGGTCTTATTCATCTTCCAGTTTCCGGCAATGAATGGTTTTCGCATGGGTTCTCCTATCAAGCAGGATCAGTAACTGGTAATCAGTAATTGGGGAGTCAGAAGCGCCCTCTGAACCAATTACCAATCCCTGATTACCGCTTACTTGTCCGCCAACGCGGCTACACCCGGCAGCACTTTGCCTTCGAGAAATTCCAGGCTCGCGCCGCCGCCGGTGGAAACGTGGCTGACTTTGTCCGCGACACCGGCCTTCTTGACCGCCGAAGCCGAGTCGCCGCCGCCGATGACGGTTACAGCGTCCAGTTCGGCCAGCACGCGCGCAATAGCAAAAGTCCCTTCGGCGAAGTTGGGCATCTCGAAGACGCCCATCGGGCCATTCCAGGCGACCGTCTTGGCCGTCTTGAGGATGTCGGCATACTTGGCGATCGTCTTCGGGCCGATATCGAGGAGCCGCCAGCCGGGTTCGACCGCGTCCACGCCTACGACTTTGCGGTCGGCCTCGTTGTCGAAGGCGTTGGCCGCCACCCCATCCACGGGCAGCACCAGCTTGTCGCCAGCCTGGGCGAGGAGCGCCCTGGCGGTATCCAGCACGCCATCTTCCACCAGCGAGTCGCCCATCTCCAGGCCCTGCGCCTTGAAGAACGTGTTCGCCATCCCGCCGCCGATGAGGACTTTGTCGGCAATCCTCAACATATTCTGGATGACGGCAATCTTGTCGGACACCTTCGCGCCGCCCAGGATCACGACGTAGGGATGCTCGGCGGCATCGGTGGCCTTGCTGAGGAACGCCACCTCTTTCTCCATCAGGAAGCCGGCGACGGCAGGCAGATAGTGCGCCACGCCCTCGGTGGACGATTGCGCGCGGTGCGCCGTGCCAAACGCATCCATCACGAAAATCTCGCCCAGCTTCGCCAGTTGTTCGGAAATCTTGGGGTCGTTCTTGGTCTCCGCTTTGTAGAAGCGGACGTTTTCCAGCAGCATGACCTCGCCGGGTTGCAGCGCCGCGGCCATCGCCTCGACCTCCGCGCCGATGCAGTCCGGGGCCATTTTGACCGGCTTGCCCAGTAACTCCGCCAGGCGATCGGCCACCGGCTTGAGGCTCAGTTCGGCCTCGTAGCCCGTCCCCGCCGGGCGGCCCAGGTGCGACATCAGCACGAGCGCCGCGCCCTGTTCCAGAATGTACTTGATGGTCGGCAGCGTCGCCTTGATGCGCTTGTCATCGCTAATCACGCGCGCGTCTGCGCGGTCGCCGTCTTTGATGGGCACGTTGAAATCGGCGCGCATCAACACGCGCTTGCCCTTCAAATCGACATCACGAACGGTTTTCTTGTTCATCTTTTTCACCTCGATCTTGAAAATAGGTAATCGGTAACTGGTAATTAGTAAATTAGGGATTAGGTCGCCTTGTTGCCGTCCCTAATCCCTAATTTCCAACCCCTGATTACTGTTTACTGATCCCTGATTACAGTTTGCTGGCGATCAGCGCTGCCAAATCGGCGGTGCGGACACTGTAGCCCCACTCGTTGTCGTACCAGGTCACGACCTTGACGAAGTCGCTCTTCCCCTCGCCGAGTACCTGTGTGAATTGAAGGTCCACGGAAGAGCTGTGCGGGTCGCCCTTGAAGTCGACGCTGACCAGCGGCTCATCCACCGCGGCAAGAATGCCCTTCATGGGGCCGGCAGCCGCGTCGCGGAAAGCCTGGCGCAGTTCCTCGGTGGTCGTCGGCTTCGCAATCTGTGCGGTGAAGTCTACGATGGAGACCGTCGAGGTCGGGACGCGCAGCGCATAGCCGTCGAACTTGCCCTTCAAATCGGGGATGACGAGAAATATGGCCTTCGCTGCGCCGGTGGTGGTGGGGATGATGTTCATCGCAGCGGCGCGCGCGCGGCGCAGGTCGCTGTGCGGCAGGTCAAGGATCTTCTGATCGTTCGTGTAGGAGTGGATCGTCGTCATAAAGCCGCGCACAATCTCGAAGTTATCGTTGACAACCTTGGCGGCGGGCGCCAGACAGTTGGTGGTGCAGGACGCATTCGAGAGGACGTGGTGATTGGCGGGATCGTAATCCCCTTCATTAACACCCAAAACGATGGTCAGGTCCTCACCCTTAGCCGGGGCCGAGATGATGACTTTCTTCGCCCCGCCCCGGGTAATGTGATTCTCCGCGCCTTTGGTCTGCCGGCCCTTTTTGTCGATGCCATCCTTCTTGAGGGTGAACAGGCCGGTAGACTCAACCACGATGTCAACACCCATATCGCCCCATGGAATATTACCTGGATCAGTTTCCTTAAAGGCTGTGACCTTCTTGCCATCAATGATCAAAGCGCCATCAGCGACTTCGATCGTACCATTAAAGCGACCATAGTTCGAGTCGTACTTAAGCAAATGCGCCATCGTCTTCAGATCGCCGATGTCATTGAAGGCCACCACTTCCAATGTATCAGAATGATAGTCCAGAATCGCCTTGAGCACTTGCCGCCCGATGCGGCCAAATCCGTTAATGCCTACTTTCGTTGCCATACTACCCACTCCTTTTGTGAATTGGATTGAAGAACTTTGACTGTCAATCGCGTATCAAATCCATCAAGATCCGCGCGATTTTCCCACTTTCATGATGCCCGCTCAACGTTTCATCCACCAGATCTGCCGCGATCACGCGCAGGTCTCTGCGGGATTCCAGGTTGGACTGGACCCACTCGATGGTCTCGATTGATTCGGTCTGAGGCACACGGGTATTGACTACCACCGTAGAAATCAGGCCAGTTCCCAGATGCTTTTCGAGCGCCTGAAGATGCTCTTGCGCCGTATAGCCATCGGTTTCTCCAGACTGCGTGGCGATGTTGCAGACGTACACTCTGGGGACGCGCGTCGCTTCCAACGCCTCGGCGATCTCCGGCACCAACAGATTGGGCAGAATGCTGGTATAAAGGCTGCCCGGCCCGATCACCACCAGATCCGCTTCCAGGATGGCGCGGATGGCTTCAGGATAGGCCCTGGGCATCGCCGGTTCGAGCATCACCCGCAAGATGCGCCCGTGCACTTCGGGGATGTCCGACTCACCCCGCACGCGGATGAGGCCCGTGCCTGCACCGTCGCCGCCGTTTACCTGCACGTCGGCGCACAACGTCACCGCTTCGAGCGTGCTCGGCAGCACCTGCCCCTGCACGGCCAACACCCGGCTGGACTCTTTGAGCGCCGACTCGAAGGAGCCGGTGATGCCCGCCATCGCGCTGATGAAGAGGTTGCCGAAACTGTGGCCGCGTAAATCCTCGCCGCCGGCAAAGCGGTATTGGTAGAGCCGGGTGATCAGCGCCTCATCGTCGGCCAGCGCCGCGATGCAGTTGCGAAAATCGCCCGGCGGCAGGATGCCCAGGCCGCGTCGCAGCCGGCCCGAAGAGCCGCCGTCATCGGCGACGGTGACGATGGCCGTCAGGTTGGACGTGTACTGCTTCAACCCACGCAGGATGGTGGATTGCCCGTGCCCTCCCCCGATGACCACGATCTTGGCCCCGCGCCCGCGCCGGCGATAGTTATACAGCATACTGGGGACGACGTCGAACGCTCCCGCAACGAAAGGCTCCAATATGGTGCGATTGAGCGCCCACAGCGCCAGGACGATGCTCCCCACTCCGAGGATGAGGAACAGCGCCACCCGCACGAAACGCGGCAGAAATTGGAGCGTGACATAGTAAAAGTACGGTGGGAGGGGATAAAACGCGCGCAACGCCGCAGCGCCGCCCAAGCTCAACAAGACAATACCGAAGGTTAGCAAGACTAGCCAGCGTTTCAGGCCTAACCCCGGCTGCAGCCATTGCAGATGAGCATGCCAGGGCTGTCTTCCGGTGTGCTTTTCCCTCCCCTTCATCGAGGAAATTATACTCAAAATAAAGGCGGTGTCAACAAAAAATCACAAAATGGGTGCGTTTCAGAATGGAGGCGAATCCGCAATCGACGGACCGTCGTTAGCGATAAATCGCCGGGCTAATGACCAAGCCACGCCTGATAAATCAGGCTGAAAAAGCCTCATTGACAGGGTGCAGCGATGTAGATGTAGCCGGGGGGATTGGTCCCCTGACCAGCGAGCCGCGATTACCACCTCTTGCGTTTCTGCTGAAAACCACTTGACAACAGTAATTGCATCTGCCAGTAGTGGTTGCGCCAGCGCCAGCTTCACCTACGACGGAGCCTGCTCAGAAGCAGGGACGGTACCCTTGTCAAATCCGTACTGGGCGGCGTGACCACCTACTACGTCGGCGCCCACTTCGAGTGGACCGGCAGCGCGAGCACGATGATCAAATACGACTACGCCGGCAGTCAGCGCGTGGCGATGCGCAAAGGCAATCCGGGGACGCTGTCCTTTCTGCTCGGCGACCACCTGGGATCCACGTCCGTGACCGCGAACAGCAGCGGTAGTAAAGTGGCGGAGTTGCGCACGCCTGTTTTGTAGGCGCATCATCCGTGGGGTGGAACGCGCTACACCTCCGGGACCACGCCGACGAGCTACCAGTTCACCGGGCAGCGCAACGACAGCTCGATCGGCTTGTACTTTTACAACGCCCGCTACTACGACCCTTATCTTAACCGTTTCATCCAGGCGGATACGATGGTTCCCAGCCCGGCCACCGCAGAGTCTGAACCGGTATGCGTACACCCTCAATAATCCGCTCAGGTATACGGATCCTAGTGGGCATCGTGAAGTACGCTATTCCGAAGGTGAAGTCATTGATGAAGAGGCTATCAATTCAAACGTTTATATTGAATGGGATCCGTTAACAGAACAGGAACGTATAGAAGTTGCACTAGATGCAGTTGGTATCTTGGGTATACCCATAGTTGCTATGGCGGCTCCAGCGTATGCAGCTCGAGGTGCTGTCAGCACAGGTGGTTATATGTTGGGCGCAGGATTGACCGGTCAAAAAGTAAATGCTACAGAGGCGTTGCTGGCATTCTATGTTGGTGGTATTACTGTTGAGCATTGGTCATGGTGGAGAGTGAGTAATGAGGTATTGCATCAATGACAACGCGAACAATGACGCTGATGGAAGTTCGCCAGGAAGGATTAGCGGCTCTGGCCGAACGGCTCGGCCCTGTGGGGATGGTGCGGTTTCTGCAGCAATTTGAGACGGGCTATGGAGACTATTCTGTAGAACGTCATACCTGGCTCGAACCCGTGGACGTCAAAACGCTGGCAGAACGGATACAGCTACACAAAAAGGATACCTGTCTATAGCGTAGCACGCGATTTCCTCCTGAAACCCACACTGGGGTGCTTGCCTCAATGGGCGGCGTGACCACCTACTACGTCGGCAACCCCCTGCGCCATGCGTCGGCCAAGTCGCTGCGCGGCGGCAAGGGCTTTGTCCTCGCGGGGTTGTCCGCCGTCACCGCGCCGTCGTGGAGGGGGGATCGTCCGTAGGGTGGAGGGATGGCTCCGAAACCCTCGATTGATGATATAATGAAAGCAATGTTAGACGAGATTCGCCTAAAAATTGCTACGGATCAATTCGAGTTTTCCCGTCACGCTGTAGACCAGAGCATTATCCGGCATATCAGCGTCCAGGAGTTACGGGAAGCGATTCGCAATGGCGTCATCATCGAGGACTACCCGGATGACAAATATGGGCCGAGTTGTTTGATTTTCGGCATGACAAGCCAAGGAAGGCCCATCCATATGCAGTGTAGCTATCCTTCGCGCCCCCTGGTAAAAATCATCACCCTCTACCAACCGGATGCGCGAAAATGGGTGAATTTCAAAGTGAGGAGACGATAAGTATGGAGACGGGCGTCTGGAAAGAGACATTCGTTGAGCAAAAGGTGACTTATACCCTCGAATATGGTGGTCGATTCATCATTATTGAGAATGTACCGGCGCGCGTGTGCCTGGAGACCGGTGAACAATATTTTGCCCCAGAGACTGTGGAGCAATTGCAACGTATGGCGTGGGAGCAAAAGCGGCCGGTCCGTGTGCTGACAACACCGGTTTTCGAGTTTACCGGCGTCTAAAGTGTTGCTTCGGCGTCAAATCCGTGCTGAACGGCGTGACCACCTACGATGTCGGCAACTCCCTGCGCCAGGCGCTTGTCGCGTCGCCGCGCGGCGCCAATGGCTTTGTCCGCGCGGGGGTGGTCGCCGTCACTGCGCCGTCGGGAGGGGGAACTGCGGGCCGGTGTCATCCGTGCAGCGGAAGCGTCGTACGTACCAGACCACGCCGACGAGCTACCAAAAACGCCGTGGACACAATTGTCCACGGCGTTTCACATCCCTATAATTCGCGCCGCTTCTCAGGCACTACCTGCGTCGCCGCTCACTGAATCCGCGCCACCACACGGCCTTTGTTCCACAGCTCCTCAAGCCGGTAGAAGGCGCGCATCTCCGGCTCGAACAGATGTACGATGACGCTGTTGTAATCCACCAGAATCCACCCGGAATCCTGCCCGCCTTCGACATTGAGCGGGATGAGATGCTCATCCGTTTTCTTGAGCTCCTCACGCAGCGCGCTTTGTAAGGCGTCCAATTGCCGCCGGCTGGTCCCGGAACAGATGACGAAATAATCGGTAAACGTTGTGACCTCACGGAGATCAAGAATCAGGATGTTTTCGCCCTGTTTGTCGACAATGATCTCCGCAATACGATGCGCTAGTTCTAAACTCTCCACCCAACCTCCCTCAAAAGAGTTAAAAGTTGCAAGTTAAAATCCGTTCAATCCGTTGACAGGAAAATATCGCGCTATGCGCGCAACGCGGTCACCAGCAGGGTGATGGCGTTTTCGACGTCGGCTTCATCGACCATTTCTGATGGGCTGTGGACAAAGCGGCAGGGGATGCTCACGCACCCGCTCGGCACACCCGCCCGCACCAACTGCATCGCGGCAGCGTCGGTCGAACCGCCGAGCAGGATTTCCATTTGATAGGGCAGGCCGGCCTCTTTGGCCGCGGCGACGAGCCTGTCGCGCACCAGCGGATGGGCGATCATCCCGCCGTCCTTGACCTTGATCGCCGGGCCTTTGCCCAGTTCGACAGCCATCGGGAGCGCTTTGGGCGTATCGCCGGTCCCCGTCACGTCGATGGAAATCGCCATATCGGGATCGACGCGGAACGCCGACGTGCGCGCACCCATCAGGCCGATCTCTTCCTGGGTGCTGAAAATGGCGTAGACGTCGTGCGGCGTCTCAACCGCAGTTGCGGTGAGTTGGCGCAGCACTTCGATCAGGACATAGCAGCCGACGCGGTCATCCATCGTCTTGCTCACGAGGCGCTTCCCCTGGCGCACCAGCGGGCCGATGAACTGCCCCGGATCGCCGACGGCAACCGGGCAATCCTCACGGCCGGTCGCCCCCACGTCGATGTAGAGATGCTGAAGAGCCGGCAGACTGTTGGCATCGTCACGCCGCTCCACGGAGACGACACCCACAACGCCGTTGGCAAAACACACGCGGTTTCCGACGCAGTTGAGGGGGCGCACCCCGCCGATGGACGTGAAACGCACGTACCCCTGCTCTTCAACGTACGTCGCCATCACGCCGATCTCGTCCATGTGGGCCGCGAGCGCGATCTTCTGCCCGCCGCCCGTTCCCCGCCGGTAAGCGACCAGGCTACCGAGCGGATCAATCCGCACTTCATCGACGAGCGGCGCGACTTCCGCGTGAATGATGTCGCGGATCGCGTCTTCGTAGCCCGAAGGGCCAAACGTTTGCGTAAGTTTTTCCAATAAATCCAGATTCAAGGCGATCTCCTAAAAAATTAAACTACACGATTGGTTTCTGTCAGCAGATTGAGCAGACGAAGCAGATTTTCCGCTTTCCACAAAGAAAATCTGCTAAATCCGCTTAATCTGCTGACAAAAATAGTAAGCCATCACGTAAACGCGAGTGTTTCCGGCGTCAGGCGGGCGATGGCGGCGCGGACAAGACGCAGGGTGTTTTCGACGTCCTCGGGACGCAGCAGGGCGCGCGGGCCGTGGATGTAGCGGCAGGGCACGGCAATGGTGATCGCCGGGACGCCGCCGCGCGCGCGGGTGATGCTGGCCGCTTCGGTGCCGCTGATGCCCGGCTGCTTGAGCTGGTAAGGGATGCCCTCCGCATCCGCCGCCTTCAGCACGTGGCTCAACAGTCGCGGCGGGGTTGTGTACGAGCGGTCCTTCACGGTGATGGCCGGCCCTTTGCCCAATTCGGTCGTCGGGCTGACGTCCTTTTCCTCTTTGGGCAGATCGTCGGCGATGGTGCCCTCCAGCGCAAAACCCACGTCAGGTTCGACGGCGAAAGCGGCGACCTGCGCGCCGCGCAGCCCCACCTCTTCCTGCACGGTGAAGACGCCGTACACGTCACAGGGCAGCCGCTCGCCTTGCAAAAGCGCGATCAGGACAGCGCATCCGGCGCGGTCGTCGAAAGCCTTGCCGGAGACGGCAGCGCCCATTTCGCGGAAGCGCGTGGCAAACGCGACCGGCGTGCCAAGCGGGACCGCAGACTGAGCCTCGTCCTTGCTCGACGCACCGATGTCGATCACCAGCTTATCGACCGGCGTGACGGATGTGTCGCCGTGCGCGCGGTGAATGGCTTGCACGCCGATCACGCCGGGCAGTTTGTCCTTCCCCACCCAGACGTGCAGTCCCGGCAGCAAGCGCGCGTCGAGGCTGCCGATGGGTTCGGCGCGCAGTCCGCCGTCGCCGGTGTGGCCGACGACCATCAGACCGACCTCGTCCATGTGGGCCGTCACCAGGACGCGCAGCGGGTTCTCACCCGTCCCGCGCTTGAGCGTGATCAGGTTGCCGAGCGCATCGACGCGCAGTGCATCGACGTGGTCTTGCACCAGCGGCTTGATGGCGCTGCGGATGGCGGTCTCATTCCCCGAAACGCCGGTCAGGTCGGAGAGCGTCTGCAAGAAAGTGATTACGGTGTCGGTCATAGCTCATCCTCCCAACGGGGGTGAAAATCGGCTTCCAGCCGGGCGATAAAGCTGGCGAGCAGTCGCCCGGCGCGTTCGATGTCCGGCAGGGCGGCGGTTTCGACCGGCTGGTGCATGTAGCGCAAGGGGATTTCGATGAGGCCGGTGGGAATGCCTTCCCGCGCCACCTGGATGCCCCAGGCGTCGGTGCCGCTGCTGCCGGACACCGGTTCAGGCTGGTAGGGAATTTCCTCGGCTTTGGCGGCGGCCTGCAGGCGCTCCACCACCTGCGGGTGGAAGTTCGGGCCGCTGGCAACTGTGGGGCCTTTGCCGAGGGCAAAGGTTCCCGGATTCTCATCGTCGTACTGCGCTGCAAAGGTCACGTCCAGGGCGATGGCGATCTCCGGCGCGAGGCCGTAGGCGCTGGTAATCGCGCCTTTGACGCCGACTTCCTCTTGGACGGTGGCGACGGTGTAGAAATCCCAGGCGTGGTTGCGCGCGCGCAAGGCTTGCAGCGCCAGTGTGACGGCGACGACCGAGGCGCGGTTATCGAGCGCCTTGCCGGCAACCCGGTCATTTTTGAGCGCCAGCAATTCGCGGTCGAAGGTGATGTGATCGCCGACGCCTACCAGCGAGGCGAGTTCGTCGCCCGGCAGGCCGGTATCGACATAAACTTCTTCCCAGGCGACGATCTTCTCACGTGCGGCGGCGGTGAGCACGTGCGGCGGGCGGCTGCCGATGATGCCCGGCAAGACGCGCTGCCCGTGGACGAGCACGTCCAGTCCCAGGAGCACGCGCCGGTCGATGCCGCCGAGCGAATGTGCGCGTAGAAAGGCGCCTTCGATGCCGGTCACGATCAGGCCGATCTCATCCATATGCGCGGCAGCCATCACCGCGGGGCGCGGCTCCGGCCCGCTGCCACGCTGCAACGCGATCAGGCTACCCATCGCATCCACGCGGATCTCGTCGGCCGGCGGCGTCCAACGCGCGGCAATCGCATCGCGGACAACAGTCTCGCGCCCGGAAGGGCCGGGCGCTTCGGTGAAAGCTTTGAGTAATTCGAACGTTGATTCCACAGGTATCCTTTCAGGGTGCGATGGTAGGTGTGTCGGTTGGCGTGGGGGTGAACGTCTCGGTCGGCGGCACTTCGTTGGCCGGCGTCTCGGTCGGCGTCGGGGTAGGTGTATCAGTCGGCGTGAGGGTAGGCGTGGGCGTCGCGCTCGGCGTAGGCGTCGCGCTCGGCGTAGGCGTCACACTCGGCGTGGGCGTCACACTCGGCGTAGGCGTCGCGCTCGGCATAGGGGTAGGCGTGCCGGTCGGCGTAGACGTACTGGTAGGCGGCGGCATAGCGGTCGGCGGCGGCGTGCCAGTCGGTGTGTTGGTCGGCATCAACGTGATAGTCGGCGTGTTCGAAGGGGTAAGCGTCGGTGTGCGTGTGGGCGGAAACCACTGTGTCGGTGTAGCCGGCAAAGTCCGATTATCGTTACCTTTACCAGGACCAACCAGGTAAGGGGTGTTGGTCGCGCCAGGTTCAGGCGTCAGCGTTGGCGTGGCAGTTGGCACAGAGGTTGGCGGTGTGGGTCGCACCGCCAATGCCACAAACCCAAGACAGTAGCAGGGCACAGTTGCCACAATGATAGCAATTAGGACGGTATAGATGGGCTTTTGTTTGCGTAATTTTTCCATCACTAACCCTTTAGCAACGAGGCAATGATAACATCATTCAAAGGGATGTCAACGACTTATGGTCATCGGCGCTTTGATCGGTCTGCTGGTCGCGCTGATCATCAACATTGGAGTTCAGGCCCAGTGGGCGCAGATTGTGGGCGGGCTGCCGATCGTATTTGGCCTGGTCGCAGGGCGCGTGATGGGTGCGGTTAGGGAGTGGGGCAACGAGGATTGGAGGTGATAGAGGATAGAGCTTGATGTTCTCCTGGCTTGTTTAGCCCTGGGGCGTTGCGGCGTCGTCGATAATTTCTTTACCGGCCACGGCCTCATCGATCGAGTGAATTGCGCCGCCAAGTTCTTCGATGATGGCTGCCACGCGCTGATAGGAGACAGAATCACCTTCAATAGTGATTTTCGCGTTTTCGACTTTGCGATCCATTTCGTAGATGCTGATGTTGACGGCGGAAATCCCTTCCAGATCACTAAGACGCGAGGCCATGTCAATAATGTTCGGGTCGTGTGGTTTCAGTGTATCCAAGACCAATCTGCGGATTTTTCCCATCGCGTTTTCTGCTCCTTTTGGCTACAGAGACTTTACGGTTTATGGCTGAGGATAATGATCAAAGAAAGCCATCCAGTGAACTGGATAGCTTTCTTGCTGTGTTAATTCATCTCGGAAACTATGTCTTTACGTGTTTCTGTTTACAGGGTAATGACCTGGGTTGCTTGCAACCCTTTTTCGCCTCTCTCAACGGAGAACTCTACGCGCTGTCCCTCGTCCAGGGTCTTGAACCCTTCCGACTGGATCGCTGAGTAATGCACAAACACATCATCTTTGCCTTCACGCGAGATGAAACCGTAGCCTTTGGAGGCATTGAACCATTTGACGACACCAACTTCACGCTCACTCATCGTTCTTTTCTTCCTTTCAATTACTGATGGTATTTCTTATGCAAGGTCCACAGCCGTTTAAAGAGCAAACGCCTGGGCGGTAAGTCCAGACGTTTGCGATATGAGTACGGACTTGGAACCTTACAACATCCTACACCCGCGATTATATCCGTTCGAATGGATTTGTCAACCAGGGGGAGACAACGGTACCTCCACACGGAAAACCGTCACCGGCTTATCTATGCCCTTAAAATACGTCGGCGAGAGGGGCGTCACAAAAAATGTCCCGTCAAGTTGATCAAGGGTATTCTGGCTGATCCACACTTCATAGGCAGGAACGGCAGCCGTGATGCGCGCCGCCAGGTTCGTCGTGTTGCCAATCGCGGTGTAGGTATAGCGCCAGTGCGCACCGCTGTTCCCCACAATCGCCGGGCCGGTGGCGATGCCCACGCCAAAGTGGAACCAGCGTTCTGCTTCGGGACGTTGTGTCTGGTAGGCGAAGAGGTGCTGCTGAATGCTGATTGCGGCTCGCACCGCACGGGCCGCATGATCGGGTTGGTCGTTGTGTGCATTGAAAATCGCCATCACGTTGTCCCCCTGGAACTGGTTGATGGTGCCCCCATAGTAGTCGATTGCATCCACAATGACGCTCAGGTAATCGTTCAGGATGGGCATCACACATTCGGCGGGAATGGACTCGACGATGGCAGTAAAATCCCGCGCGTCGGCAAACAGAATGGAAACATCGCGCAACTCACCGCCCAATTCCGGGCGCAGCCTCCCCTTGATCAAAGCTTCGGCCACATCGGGCGACACATAATGACGCAGGAGGAAATCCAGTTGCGCATTCAGCCGCGCCATCTCTTGTCTGAGCAGTCGCAGTTCATTGCGGCCTTGCATCAATTCCTGGATATAGCGCCCTTGTTCGGTGACATCGGCGACCAAGACCAGAAATGCTGCATCCAGACCCTGGATGCATGGCAAGAGGATCAGATTGAAGTAACGAGCTTCCCCGGTGGGTAAAAGCCGGTTCACATTTTCGACGCGCACGGCGGGGGGCGGCGTGTTTCCGGCACAATCGGCGCGAATGTCCTGTCCGTAAAATTCCGGCAGCACGTCGAACACATGCTGACCGAGCAAACTTCCCTGTTCGGCGCCAAACCACGCGGCGAACAACGCATCGTGGGCCAGGATATGCTGCTCGGCATCCAGCATGGCATAGGCGATGTGCATCTCGCGAAGCATGGACTGCCAGAATTCCAGATCGGTCATGGGTTCACAGTCGGGGTGACATAGGCTGGCGGGACAGGCTTGAGTAACGTGACCCAACGCGTCTGCACCCAACCGGCCACTTCGATGTCGGCTTGTTGGGCCGACTTGACGCGCACTCTGTACCAATCACCGTACTGCGCCAGGATTGCGACGTAGTCCCCCAGACGCGCCACGGCGCCGCTGCGTTCGCCATCGGGGGCGTCGAGCAAGAAGACATTGCCGATCATCACACCGCTGTAGGGCGAAGGTGTGGGCGTGGCGGTCGGTGTGGCGGTGGCGGTGGGAGTCGATGTCGGCGTCGCCGTCGAGGTCGGTGTCGCCGTGGGTGTCGCCGTGGGCGTGGGAGTGGCGGTCGCCGTGGGCGTCGCGGTAGCGGTAGGAGTAGGGGTGAACGTCGGCGTCGCCGTGGGCGTGGGAGTGGCGGTCGCCGTGGGCGGCAATACGGCGAGGGACGCCAGGCGATTTTCGACGTGCCAGATCCACCACCCACAGCCAAGTAGCGGCGGCAGTGCAACGAGCAGGATAAGCGCGATCAGGATCAACCGCTGCGAGAGGGATAGCGGCCCCTGCGGCTTGTCTGGCGGCGCAGGCAAGAGACCGGGAAGCAACCGCGAGGCGGTTTGGACGATCTCTTTGTCGCTGCCATCGTAGGATTTGAGGTCGGCGTAATGCCCTTCCTGGAGTTCAGTCAGGACTTCGCGCATCTGCTGGCGAAAGCCCGGCGGTTCAATCCCATCGATAACGACGGCCAGGTACACTGCGCCGCTCGTTTCCAGAAGGATTTTCTGCGCCTGGTAGTCGATAGCATCCAGTTCGCCGCTGTCCTGGTCACCGAGGGCGTCACGTGCAAAGTCACGGATCGCAGTCAACATCCCGCTGACCAGGTCACGATCGGGGGGCGCTTCGGGATCGCGCGTGATGTGGTGAATCAGTAACCCGGAATCGCGTTGAATGAGGAAGATCTCTTTGACCGTAAAAGGAAGCGCCTCCCTGAGCGCATATTCGGCGTCAGAGACGCCCTGCAGGCGCGCCTTGAGGCGTTTGAGCGCGCTCTGCGGGCTGACGCTCTGCCGCACGCGCCGATCGACGTTGCGGGCCAGGTCGTGGAGGGCCTCGGTGACGGCGCGGTTGATCGTCTGGCCGATGACAGGGTAGAGCGCGTCGATGATGTCCTCACGGGCGTTGTAGACCTGCCGCCGGATCGCCTCACCGATGATCGGGGCAATGGCCTGGGCGATCTCATCGCCGGAGTGCTTGATCTGCTCTTCGAGCACATCCGCGATGACCGGGCTGATCTTGTCGATCAGTGCTCCCGGCTTGAGGATAACGTTGCGCAGCTCACGTAGGCCCGCATCCTCCGTATCCTCATCTGTGGGCGGCGGCATAAACAACATCGGCGCTAATCCTTAGCGGCGGTCGTCAATCCTTCCAGTAAACCGGTCACAGTGCTGCCGGTTTCCAGCCGGGTGGCAACTTCCATCAGCATCGCGGCCAGCGCCTTGCGATCGGTTTTCTGGTCGCCGAGCCGGTCGGTGACACGGCGCAATTCGGCGCGCAGGTCGTCTTCAGCCTGGCGCACCTCGCGCTTGAGGCTGTCGAGCCGGCGCTCGTATTGATCGCGGCTCTCACTGAGCGTAGATTTCAAAACACGGGCCTCGTTCTCGTGTTGCTGCTGCGCGGCGCGGAGCTCCTGGAGCGTCTCCTGTGTGGCCTTGTTTTGCAGGTCTTGTTGCTGCACGCGGGTCACGAGTTGCTGCAAGGCGGTTTCGCGGCTGCCGAGGCGGTCCACGTCACGGCGCAGTTCGTCGTGGGCACGGCGCGTGTCACGTTCCAGGGCCTCGATGCGCTTGGTCTGGCTCTTCTCGAACTCGGCAACCGAATCCTGCACCGCCCGCATATCCGAGAGAATGCGCTCCATCTCGCGGCGCACATCGGCAAAACGCCGTTCGTACTCCTCCATCTGCTCACCGAAGATGACCTGGCGCAGGCGATCGACTTCAGCGCCCTGGATTCTCTGGCGGGCAAGGTCTGGCCCCAGGATGATTTCGCGCACACGCTCGAGTTCACCATTCGCGGGCGCCGCCGGTTGCGGGGCGGGCTTTTTCTCAGAAGGGATCTGGGGGATTGGGGGGACTTGTTCTGCCATCGTCTCTGCTCCTTTCTTCACAGTTCTATGCTATCTATGTATTCTGCTGATCGAGAAGCCGTTCTCCAAGCTGCTCGAACAGCCCTTGCACGTTTTCTCCGGTCTTGGCGCTGCTGGTCAACCAGAAGGCGTCCAGTTGCGCTGCGATGCCGGCCAATTCTTCGTCGGCGATGACGCGCTGCTCCAGCAGATCGACCTTGTTGCCCACAACGGCCACAGGCGTATGCGGATTGACACTCCAAAAGGCCTGCGCATGGTCTTTCAGCGAAGGGAATGTGTCGGCGCGCGTTAAGTCGCACACGAGGATGGCGCCTGCAGCGCCGCGATAGTAGCTGTGCGCCACCTGCACAAACTTTTCTTCGCCGGCCAAATCCCACACGAGCAGTGTCAGTGGGATACCACGCACCGTCAGGACCTTGCGGCTGACGCGCACACCAATCGTGCTGAGATACCTGTCTTCAAAAACCCCCTCGATAAACCGGCGCACCAGACTGGTTTTGCCGACGGCAAAGTTACCGAGCAGGCAAATCTTCTTTTGGATGGATGACATGATGAACGCTCCGACATGAGAATCGCACAAAAAGACACTATCTCAGCCAAAAAGCGATTTACATTTGCAACGTGAGTATACACTGATGTGCTATGGATGTCAATTTTACAAATTGACTAAGAATCTATCCGAAAATTCATTGGGGACGGCATTTTGCGCCTAAAGGCGCGGGTTAAAGGGTGTTTTTGCGCGTGCGGGCTACGCCCGCACGCGCAAAAACACCCTAAAGAAAAGCGGCTTTAGCCGCCCGTCCAGACGTATCGTCGCCATTGCGACAATTTTCGGATAGATTCTAATTGACTAGCTTCAATTTCATGCGATGATTAGGGACAATGTGCATGGAAGTTGATCACAATACCTAAGGAGCCTTATCATGGGTAGAAAACGATATGTCCAGGTAGGACTGGGCGGACGCTCGGCGATGTACACGCAGGCAGTGATTGCTACGTTCGCGGAGACCTCGGAGATGCTCGGCGTGTGTGATGTCAATGAAGGGCGTGTGGAGTATGCGCGCAAGTGCGCCCGCGAATGGGGCTACGACGTGAAAGGCTACCACGCCGCACAATTCGATCAGATGATAGCCGAGTGCCGGCCCGATGCGGTGATCGTTACCACGAAGGATTGCTTTCACGACGAATACATCTGTCGCGCGATGGAGTTAGGTTGTGACGTCATCACCGAGAAACCGATGACGACGGACGAGGTGAAATGCCAGCGGATCATCGACACGCAAAAGCGCACAGGGAAGAAGTGCACGGTGACGTTCAACTACCGCTATTCGCCGCCGCGCACGCAGGTGAAGGCGCTGTTGATGTCCGGCGTCATCGGCGACGTGATTTCGGTGGACTTTCACCGGATGCTCGACATCCGCCACGGCGCGGATTACTTCCGGCGCTGGCATCGCAACAAAGTCAACTCCGGCGGGTTGATGGTCCACAAAGCCACGCATCACTTCGACTTGATCAACTGGATGCTCTCGACCGTGCCCGAATCGGTGTTCGCGCAGGGGCAGCGCCGCTTCTACACGCCGGAGACGGCGCAGCGCTACGGCCTGACCCGGCGCACAGAGCGAGGGACTTTAATGCCAAACGAAGAACCACAGCGCGCTGATGCGCCTTACATTTCCGTTATCATCCCCTGCTACAATGAGGCGAAGAATCTCGAAGCGGGGGTTTTGGATGAGGTAAACGACTATCTCATCCAACAAGATTATGCGTGGGAAGTGGTGATCGTCAATGACGAGGCCACAGACAACAGTCGCGCCTTGATCGAGCAGTTTATCGCCGACAAACCGCGTTTTTCGTTGGTCGACATCCCCCACGGCGGCAAACCGGCGGCAGTGTGGGCCGGCATCCAGCGCGCGCGCGGCGAAGTGGTGCTCTTCACGGATATGGATCAGTCCACGCCGATTTTTGAGCTGGGCAATCTGCTGCCCTGGGCCGAGCAAGGCTATGAAGTCGTCATCGGCTCGCGGGGCTTCACCCGCGAAGGGTTCTCGATCATCAGGAAGCTGGGCAGCGTGGTCTTTCGCACGGTGCGGCAGCTTTTCTTGCTGCGCGACATCGGCGACACGCAATGCGGTTTCAAGCTGTGCACGCGCGAGGCGGCGCTGCGCGCGTTCCCGCACCTGCAATTCTTCCAGCAGGCCGAGCGACCTTCGGGGTGGAAGGTCACCGCCTACGACGTGGAACTGCTGTATCTGTGGGAAAAGTGCGGCTATCGCATCAAAGAGGTGACGGTCACGTGGCGCAACCGCGACCGCAGCGACACCAAAAGCCAGCAGAGCGACATGGCGCGCTACATCCACGAGTCGCTCGACATGGCGAAACAAGTCGCCCGCATCAAAACCAACCAAAGCAAGGGTTTCTACGATGCGCTCGACCTTCAGCAAAGCAAGTGAGTGGTCATTTATGAATCACGATTCATGATTCATGATTCTTGATTCGCAATTCAAAATTCTATCAAAGGAGAACAAACGATGTCAGACCAATATCAACCCCAACCGGAACACAAATTCACCTTTGGCTTGTGGACTGTGGGGAATCCCGGCGGGGACGCATTCGGCGAGGACGTGCGCCCCCAGTTGTCGCCCGCCGACCTGGTCTACCTGCTCGGTGAAGTGGGCGCGTATGGCGTCAACTTCCACGACAACGACCTGATCCCCATCAACGCGACGCCCGCCGAGCGCGCGAGCATCCTCAAGGCGTTCAAGCAGGCGCTGGCCGCTACCGGCCTCAAGGCGCCGATGGCGACGACCAACCTGTTCGCCGACCCCGTCTTCAAGGATGGCGCGTTTACGTCCAATGACGCGCGCGTACGCGCCTACGCCCTCCACAAGACGATGCACGCCATCGATCTGGGGGCCGAGCTGGGCGCGGAAGTCTACGTCTTCTGGGGTGGGCGCGAGGGCATCGAAGTCGACGCCGCAAAGGACCCTGTGGCGGGCATCCGCTACTTCCGCGACGCGCTCAACTTCCTGTGCGAGTACGTCAAGGATCAGGGCTACAACCTCAAATTCGCGCTGGAGGCCAAGCCCAATGAGCCGCGCGGCGACCTCTTCTTCCCCACCACCGGCGCGTACCTGGGCTTCATCAACACGCTGCAATACCCGGAGATGGTGGGCGTGAATCCCGAAGTGGCGCACGAACATATGGCGGGACTCAATTTCATGCACGCGGTCGCCCAGGCGTGGGAAGCGGGCAAGCTCTTCCATATCGACCTGAACGATCAGAACTACGCGCGCTTCGACCAGGACTGGCGCTTCGGCGCGCAGAACCTCAAGCAGGCCTTCTTCCTCGTCAAGTTCCTGGAAGACGTCGGCTACGCCGGCAGCCGCCACTTCGACGCGCACGCTTTCCGCACGGAAGACTACGAGGGCGTCAAGGACTTCGCGCGCGGCTGTATGCGCACGTACCTCATCCTCAAAGAGAAGGCCGCCCGTTTCGCCGCCGACGCGGAGATCCAGGGCCTGCTGGCCGAAATCCACGCGGACGACGGCAGCATGGACGCCTTCAAGGGCGCGTACACCGCCGCCAAAGCCGCCGCGCTCAAAGCGCATACCTTCGACCGCATCGGGCTTGGCGCGCGCGGTTTGCAGTATGAGAAGCTGGACCAGTTGGTCAACGAACTACTGCTGGGCGTGAGATAAACGTACTTCGTGATACGTGATGTGTGAAGAGCAGGTCACGCATCACGCTTCACCCATCATCGAGTCAAACGGAGAACAGTATGAACAAATCAGCCGAATTTCCACATCGCATGGCCGAAGCTACCGTGACCGTGCGCAAACCTGACGGCACGCCGTTGGCGCATCAGGAAGTGACGGTGGCGCAGCGCAAACACAAATTCCTCTTCGGCAACACCGCCTGGGAAACCCTGGCACTGGCGAACGGCGTCCTCGAAGGCGCCGCCAAAGCGCGCGCCGAGCGCGTCACCGACGCCTTCCTCGACCTCTTCAACTTCGCCACGCTGCCCTTCTACTGGGGGCGTTTCGAGCCGGAGCGCGGCAAGCCGGGCACGGCGTTCATGCGCAAGGGCGCGCAGTGGCTGGTCGAGCGCGGCCTGGTCCCTAAGGGCCATCCCCTGTGCTGGCACACGCTGACCGCGCCGTGGCTGCTCGAACTGAGCAACGCCGAAATCCTGGAAGCGCAGATCGCCCGCATCCACCGCGATGTGGCCGACTTCGCCGGGTTGATCGACATGTGGGACGTGCTCAACGAAGTCGTCATCATGCCCGTGTTCGACAAGTACGACAACGGCATCACGCGCCTCTGCAAGGAGCTGGGGCGCATCAAGATGGTGCGCACGATGTTCGACGCGGCGCGCGAGACGAACCCCAAGGCGACGCTGCTGCTCAACGACTTCGACGTCTCCTCCGCGTTCGACATCCTCGTGGAAGGCTGTCTGGAAGCGGGCATCAAGATCGACGTCATCGGCATCCAGTCGCACATGCACCAAGGCTACTGGGGCGTGGAGAAGACCGAGTGGGTACTGGCGAACTTCGCGCGCTTCGGCCTGCCGATCCACTTCACCGAGACGACGATCCTTTCCGGCGACATTATGCCCGCGCACATCGTCGATCTCAACGACTGGCAGGTGGACGAATGGCCGTCCACGCCCGAAGGCGAAGCGCGACAGGCCGAAGAAATCGTCACGCACTACAAGACACTGCTCGCCAATCCGCTCGTCGAAGGCATCACCTACTGGGGCATGACCGACGGCGGCTGGCTCAATGCACCCGGCGGCTTCCTCACGAAAGATGCCTATCCCAAGCCCTCGTACCACGCGCTGCACAACCTGATCAAAGGCGAGTGGTGGCTCCCGCCGACAAAGATGATGACGGACGGCGAGGGGAAGGTGCAGGTGACGGGCTTCCTGGGGGAGTATGAGGTGACGTGTCAGGGGGCGACGGCGAAGTTTGCGTTGGAGAATAAGGGAACGGTAGCCGTAGAGGTAACCTTATCCGAGTAAATAAAGTAAGGCAAACCAATGGTTTGCCTTACTTTTTTAAGAATTTGCGGTAGCATAGATTCCGTGCTATTATGATACTATGATACGCTCATTCAAGAACGACGGAACTGAGGATATTTTCAACGGCAAAAATACCAAAGCGGCGCGGCAAATTTGTCCACCCAACCTGTGGAAAATCGCTGCTCGCAAACTGGATCAACTCGATTCCGTTGATACTTTAGAAGCGTTGCGTATCCCGCCAGGAAATCACCTGGAAGCTTTGACGGGAAACCGCCAGGGACAATATAGCATCCGTATCAACGCGCAATATCGCCTCTGTTTTTTCTGGCAAGATGCAGAACCCACAATGGTTGAAATTGTGGATTATCATTGAATCAACGCAAGGAGTAAGTACAATGATTCGTGTTCCAACCGACCGCGCCCCTACACATCCGGGGGAAATGCTGTTAGAAGAGTTTTTGACGCCGATGGAGCTAACCCAACGTGAACTGGCACAGGCAATTCATGTTCCCTACCAACGCATCAATGAAATCGTCAATGGACGCCGGGGCATGACGCCTAGCACCGCATTGCGGTTGGAGAAGTTTTTTGGAATGCCGGCGAGTTTTTGGCTGAATCTACAATTGCGCTGGGATCTGTACTACGCTCAACAGACAGAAAGCCGAACTCTGGCGGCCATCCAGCCCTATGCCATGCCTGTTCATAACGAATCAATCGTAGCTTGAATCCACAACGTATTGGGAAAAGGAAAAGAGGAAGTGAATCCTTCGGCAACCTGGCTGTCCGTCTTCGCCGCCCTGAGTGTCTACCTGTTCACCGTGTTCGGGTTGCGGATGCTTGTCATCAGAAACGCGTGATTGCTGGATGCGGCTCACTTCAAGCAGGCTTATCCCACACGAAAATGGTCGCTGACCCTTCACGAACTCCTTTGCTTCCCGGCCCTCCTCGCCGGACTGATCGGCGGGCCGGTTCTGGCAAGGGCATGGTGTGAAGGAGCACCGGGGTACACCTGCGGCGCGTGGCTGGCGGTGAGCTTCTGGAATCTCTTCAACGGGCTTTTTGAGCTGATCCCCAGCTCCACCCCAGTTACGGGCTGGTGATCAAGCGCTACAACTCCCAGGAGTTCTTGCTGTCCGGGGAAGTCAGGAAGCTGGGGATGGTGCGGATTGCGTTGAGCGTCGTGATATGGATCGGGATATGGATAACGATAAAGTTATGACCCGCTACATTCCCATCGCCGAGTGCGAAATTTGCAGCGCGCTCGACGAAGTCGAAACGTCCTTCAGCAAATACGGTTGGGACGACATGGACGACCTGCTCCCGCCCGCGGCGGCGCGGCTGGAATTCTTCAAGGCGCTCGACGCCTACGATGCGGAGCGGCATCACATCAAACGCTGTCCCGTGTGCGGCATCTTCTACCAATATCACCTGACCTACGACTACTACATCAACGGCAGCGAGGACGAAGAGGAACTGATTCGCCTGACGCCCACGCAGGCCAGGCGCCTGATGGACGAAGCGACCTACGCTTTTTTGATGGATCGGATGCGCGAGGGACTGACGGACGCTCACGCTTTGACGCGCCGCTACGCCGCCAAGTGCCTGGTCTCCCATCACCTGGAGCACCAGGAGATGCCGCTCGCCGGAGAAATCCTGGCGCATCCCGATCCAGATGTCGTCAAGGGCGCGCTGTTCTTCCTGCGCACACTCGCCAATGACGGCGACAAGCTGCCGGAAATCGCTTCCATCAAGGCGGCAGTGGAATCGCTCGTGCAGCACGCCGATCCCGACATCAGCGTCGGCGCGCAAAGCGTGCTGCACTTCCTCGAAACCTACCAAAAACGTCGCAAGAAAAAGTCAGCAGATT
>DYKY01000214.1 GCA_020722365.1 Thermoflexus sp. | reverse complement strand
CTGAACGGCGTGACCACCGGCAACGTCGGTAACTCCCTTTGCCAGGCGCTTGCCGAGTCGCTGCGCGGCGGCAATGGCTTTGTCCTCGCGGGGGGTGTCTGCCGTCACCGCGCCGTCGTGGCGGGTGAGCTGTGGCCGGTGTAGTCGGTCACGGTGGAGGTGAGCCTTCCCGGAGAGCAGGCGCGGTCATTCGAACGGCGCGTCGATATAGACAATTCCCTGGGTCTGCGGTATGATAGTGGAAACGCAGGTGAACAGGAGCAGTCCAATGGCAAGCCTTACTTTGACGGCAGTAATCCACCAGGAAGATGATTTGTACGTGGCCGAATGTCCAGAAGTCGGCACGGTGAGCCAGGGATATACGATCGAGGAAGCCCTGGCGAATCTGCGCGAAGCCACCGAGCTTTACCTGGAAGAGTTTCCACTTGGGCGTATCAACCGTCCACTCTTGACCGTTTTCGAAGCGGCTGTGGGAGAAGCAGTCTATGCCTAAGCTGCGGCGCGTCTCCGGCGCCGAGGCGATCCGCGCTTTGGAGCGGTTGGGATTTGTGCAGGTGCGCCAGCGGGGAAGTCACGTCGTCTTGAAGAAGCAGACGGAGCACGGCGTGGCCGGGTGTGTTGTCCCTTTGCATCGTGAATTGGCGATCGGAACACTGCACAGCATCCTGAAGCAAGCGGGAGTGACGGTCGAAGACTTCATGGCTCAGTTCTAGCTCAGGGGAACTTGCGATGACGGTGACTGAACATCGCTATTTGCAGGAAGATGAATTCATTCGTCGGGCTGTGGAAACGCTGTTGCGTGTGCTCGGCCCGGTGGAGACGACGCGTTTCCTCGATCTGGTGCGCTTGCGTCCGTTGGATTCGCTGCAGCGGCATCGTGTCTGGCAGGAAAGCCTGGACAAGGATGCTTTTTTCAGCAAGTGTTTGGGTAGCCAAACACTCATTCGCGCTAAGGCTTCTCACGGTTTGCGGTATAATAGGGGCAGATCGAACAAAGCTTGCTTGTGACAAAAAGGATCGCACTCGCAATGGAACTAGAGACCGACAGCTTGACCTTGACGATTGTCGCCGAACTGCCGCCGTTGGTGACGGACGCAGATGGCGTCATTCGGGTTGGCGACACGCGCGTCACCCTGGACACGGTGGTGTCGGCCTTCGAGGAGGGCGCGACGGCGGAAGAAATCGTCTACCAGTATCCAACGCTGAATCTTGCAGACGTGTACGCCGTGCTCGGCTATTACCTCCAGCGCCAGGCGGAAGTGGAAACGTACTTGCGGCGGCGTGAGCAGCAGGCGCAGGTGGTGCGCGAATCCAACGAAGCCCGCTACGCTCCCCAGGGCATCCGCGAGCGCCTGTTGGCGCGCCGTTCTCCGCACGATGTTACGTCTGGCCGCTGACGAAAACTTCGACAACCGAATCGTGCGCGGATTGTGGCGGCGCGCGCCGGAGTTGGACATTGCGCGCGTGCAGGACAGCGGCTTATCCGGCGCAGATGATCCCACGGTGCTGGAATGGGCGGCACAAGAAGGGCGGGTTTTGCTCACGCACGATGCTTCTACCCTCACACATTACGCCTACGCGCGCGTCGCCGCCAACAAGCCGATGCCGGGCGTGTTCGAAGTGCCACGTGCTGTCCCTATCGGCGTTGCGATTGAAGACATCCTGTTGATAGCCGAATGTAGTCTGGATGGCGAGTGGGAAGGGCAGGTGCGGTACTTGCCGTTGCGCTGAGTGGTTCGTCTGAGTCCGCTGGCGCCACGCTGGCGACGCCGAGAACCGCCTGACCACCGTAAGCGGCGCGACCAGCGCCACCTTCACCTACGACGGCGACGGCACCCTTGTCAAATCCGTGCTGAACGGCGTGACCACCTACTACATCGGCACCCACTTCGAGTGGACAACGTTTGGCGCAGTTTGCCAAACGCCAGCACCAGCACGATGATCAAGTACTACTACGCGGACGGTCAGCGCGTGGCGATGCGCAAAGGCAATCCAGGGACGGTGTCCTTCCTGCTCGGCGACCACCTGGGATCAACGTCACTCACCGCCAGCAGCACCGGTGGCAAAGTGGCGGAATTGAGGTCGCCTGTTTTGTAGGCGCATCATCCGTGGGGTGGAACGCGCTTCAGCTCCGGGACCACGCCGACGAGCTACCAGTTCACCGGGCAGAAAAACGACGCGACGATAGGGTTGTACTTTTACAACGCCCGCTACTACGACGGCTGCGCAGACGCAGCTTGGCGCTGGGCCGCTTCATCCAGGCGGATACGATGGTCCCCAGCCCGGCCAATCCGCGTGATCTGAACCGCTATGCTTATGCTGCCAATAATCCATTGAGTTTCATTGACCCGAATGGTCATCAGATACGTCCCCCTGATACTTGTGGTGCAATCTGCTATACCGGCACAACAGGGCCTTACAATGTTGAATATGCTACGCCGGCTGCACAACCTTTAACGGTAGGGACGACCCAGTCGGTCAACGATTTCTACTGGACAACTCCCACAAAGCTGCCTGGGGATGCTGGAGTCATTATGACTTATCAAACCAATTTCGAGGTTATGCCCAAGGTCGCTAGTGTTTATGCCCCTTGTGTTCAAGGTCCTGAGCTGCAGACTGTATGGCGTTATGAATCCGGGCAATGGACGCGTTCACGAGAGGTTCACTTTGCTGTGAGTGTCAATGCCGGTATTTTTTCAGTCGGGACTGATAGCTATGGAGGTTCAACAAGTCCTGAACTGGGTGTGGGCCCTGTCAGCTGGGGTGGAAATGAACTTGTGGCGGAAGGGAAGATACTTGGTAGTGGAGTTGAAGCTGGAGTTGAATATGGGGACGCAGGTGACTTCTATGTAATCACCACCGGTGAAAAGTTCAACACTATGGGAATTAGTGGGATTCAACGAACATACATTGGACGCGAGGCGATACTTCTAGATTGTGAAGTTTACAAGAACTATGATAAAGCCTGGGATGCATTTTGGGCTCGCAATCGCGCCCAGCAAAGCTTTACCGGCTATTGGTATGATTGGCGAAGGACGGAGTAGAATGAACTTGATATGCTTTGCCAGTAAGTTTGGTGATCCTATGAAACGTAGTATGTGGAAAGCCTTAGGGTTTGTCTTAATGTTGCCTGTGATATTGTTGGGAGTTCTTTGGATAACGTTAACCACCAAGCCTTCACCTGCGCTGACACCGGACGAGGCACTTTTGGAGATGGTATTGATTGATGGTAACGATCTTCCGTGGGGGCCGGAAGCTGTTGATATTGAGCAACCTGTTGTGCAAAACGGGATCGGCAAAGGTGTCGGGTTTTGGCTGAACCGCGATCGTCCATGGATTAACATTAGGACAGATGTCTATGTCCACCAAACCGAAGACACTGCAAAGCAAGGCTATCAAACACAATGTGATAGATTTACCCGTTACGAGCTACAAGGATGGGAAACTATGCCTGCAATTGCATTCTTGCATCACGCAGATGAAATCCGCTCCTTCTGCACTGAAGGCTACATTAATGGCGAACACCACTTTGCCTGTGAGGTTGTTGGACGTTATGGGCGTGTCGTCACTATCGTTGGTGGCAACATCTACGACAAACGTTGGCTAACTGCGGAACAATTCCGAGAAGTCCTCATTAAGGCCGATCAGAAGGCTAATCAATCACGTAAGGACCAATGATTTGTTGTTCTGGCTTGCGCAAACGGAAGCTGGACTCGTGGTAGCAGAATGGGAGAACTGGGGGGGCGCCGTCGCCGCGCCGTCGTGGAGGGTGAACTGCGGACCAATGTCGTCCGTCACGCCAAAAGTGAGCCTTCCCGGAAAGTTGACGCGGCCATTCGAACGGCGCGTCGATGTAGACAATTCCCCGGGTCTGCGGTATGATAGAGGCAATCACGAGGAGGGATTATGATCAACGTTCAAGATTTGGTGGCGGCTCATCTCTATGCCAGTGAGGAAGCGGTCCTTCAGGATGCAATGCGCCTGCTGCTGCGCGAACGTTCAGATGTCCGTATCGGATTGGCAATCTACCGCTACGAACACGAAGACATCTCCCTGGCGAGGGCGGCAGCGTTGGCCGGCGTCAGTTGGCCGCAAATGCGCGAAATCCTCATCGAGCGCGGTGTGCAACCTCGGCTGGGGCCAAAGACCCTGGAAGAGGCGCGCGCCGAGGTACAGGCGCTGCGCGAGGACTTCGAGGATAGTGGTGAACGTCATTAGCAACACCACCGTCATCTCCAACTTCGCCGCGATCGGCCAGTTGGAAGTCCTGCACGCGCTTTACGGATGCGTTTTCATTTCCACCGACGTCTACGCCGAGATCCAGGAGGGATTGGATGAAGGGTATGGCTTCTATACCGGCGTGACGGGCTGTGTTGTTCCACCTGCAACAGCCGGGTGGATCCACCTGACTGGATTGCAGACCGAAGCAGAACTGCGCTACCTCGGTACACTGCCCCGACGGTTGCACAAAGGTGAAGCTTCGTGTTTGGCGATAGCTAAAGCGCGCCGCTGGTTGTTACTCACCGACGATATAGCGGCTCGGCAAGAGGCACGCCGGTTGCGGATCAAGCTCTCCGGTTCGTTAGGGTGTTTGGTATTGGCCGTCGAACGTAAGCTCTGCACGCTCGATATGGCGAACACGTGGTTGTGGGATATGTTGCAGCAAGGCTATCGTTCTCCGCTGACGGATTTGACGCCATTGGTGCAGATGAAGTGATCTCTGTCGCTTTCAGCATCTTGCAGCCTCTGTTATCACCAGCAGGTGTCACATCCTTGTCAAATCCGTGCCGGGCGGCGCGACCACCGGCAACGTCGGCAACCACTTCGAGTGGACGATGTTTGTTACTACGCCCGTGTTTCCATCGGCCCGGGCCGCGGCTTCGTGCGCCCGTCAAAGTACATCGTCACCTCTTTGCCAGGCGCTTGCCGAGCCGCCGCGCGGCGCCAATGGTTTTGCCCTCGCGGGGATTGTCGCCGTCATCGCGCCGTCGTGGAGGGTGAACTGTGGCCGGATGGTGCGTGCCCGTCGTGCAGACACATCCAGGG
>DYKY01000213.1 GCA_020722365.1 Thermoflexus sp. | reverse complement strand
CCCCGTTTCACAGCGTGTCGCCTCGCCGGGGCAGGCGGGGGTGGGCAGTGGTGCCGGTGGATCGGTCGGCCTCGCGGCGGGCGGCGGTTCAGGGGGTGAGATAGTAGGAGTAGAAACAACTATGGGGGGGATTGGCGTGCTTGTCGGCCTGTGCGCCAGTACAGGGGTAGCCGTAGATGTGGGTTTGGGCGTGGAAGTTGCCAACCTGCCAGGTTCCGTCGTCGGGTTCGATGTTCCCGATATCCGCCGCGTCGGTATTGGGGTAGAGATAGATGTGAGTTTGAGCGTAGAGGTCGCCAGCCCCTCCCCAGACGACAACGGAGTGTTTGCCGGCGGTGCCTGGGTTTGGCCCCCGGCAACCGCAGTAGGCCGGCCGCCATCTTTCTCCTTGCCGTAGAGCGTCCACCCCATCCAGCCGCCCAACGCCAACACCACGACCACCAACGCGGCCAGCAGCCCCACAAGCACTTTCTTTTGCGCCGGGCTGAACGCGCGGGCGAAGTCGCCCCCGGCCTCCAACGGGCCGCTTTTCCCCTGTAAATACGTCCGCATCTCGGCCGCGCTCTGGAAGCGTTCGGCGGCGTTGACCTGCAACGCGCGCGCCAGCGCGGCGTCCACGCGCGACGAAAGCGCAGGCGCGAGCCGTTTGGGGCGCGGCATCGGCTCCCCCGCCGCCCGCAGCGGCGCTTCCACCGGCGGTTGCCCGGTGAACGCGAAGTAAAACGCCGCCCCCACCCCGTAAACGTCGCTGCGTTGGTCGGTGCCGCCGGCGTACTGCTCGATGGGCGCGTAGCCTGGCGAACCGGCCTTCTGCACCACCGACGCCGTCAGCGCGCCGGGCGTCAAGAGCTTGGTCAGACCAAAGTCCACCAATACCGCTTCGCCGGCCGGGGTGATGCGGATGTTGGCCGGTTTGATGTCGCGGTGGATAATGGGCGGCGACTGTCCGTGCAAATAAGACAATGCATCCAACACCTCATCCATCCACACGCGCGCCTGTTCCTCGGTCGCCGGGCCGTGGCGCGTCACATACTCCTCCAGCGACACTCCCTCGATGCAGTCCATCACCAGGAACTGCCGCCCATCCGGCGCGACAAAGCTGTCGGTCACGCGGGGCAGGTGCGGGTGGCGCAGCCGCGCCAGCACTTCAGCCTCCTGGCGGAACTGCGCCTGCGACGCGTACCCGCGCGCGTGGTTCTCCTTGAGTGCGACATACCGTTGCTGGAAGCGTAAGTCGCGCGCCAGGTACACCGAGCCCATCCCGCCCTGCCCGAGCAGGCTGAGGACCTGGTAGCGGTTTTCAAGCAACGGTGGCTGCGGTCTGGTGTTCACACTTTTCCCCTAACTATGTTCAGCGAATTTATACAAGCTCTCACACAGCACGCTTCATGCAGTACGTTTCACGATTTACCGACACACCCACGAGCCGTTTTCACACACAGCCTGGCCGGTTTCACAACGCGTTGCTTCGCCGAGGCAGGCGGGGGTAGGGATGGGGGAAGGAGGATTAGTCCCGCCACCTCCGCCATTACCTCCGCCACCTTCCGGAGTAAATGTTGGCGTTGGCAGTTCTGGAGTCAGCGTAGGTATTGCCGTTGGAGGTTTTCGCGTTGGCGTTGGCGTATACGTAGAAGTGGGTTTAGGGGTTGAAGTAGCCAGACCATCGGATGTTGTCTTCACCTCAGATGTCTTGTTTTCAGGCGTGGGCTGGCTTGGTTGGGTTGAAACGACCTCCAGTGACGTTGCAGGGGTTGGAGCGCTAGGTGCAGCCGTGGCCGGCGGCGTGGATGTCGGATCGCCGCCGTCTTTCCCCTTGCCATACAACGACCACCCGATGACCCCGCCCAGGGCCAGCACCACCACCACCAGGGCGACCAACAGGCCAATCAGGACTTTTTGCTGGTTGAAGGAAAAGCTCTTGAGCAGGGGCATCCCTCCGCCGCCGGACGCGCGCCCACCCACCTGCGCCAGAATGACGGAGATGTTGTCGAATCCGCCGTTCCGGTTGGCGGCGGCGATCAATTTGGCCGCGGCCTTCTGCGGTGCAGCGCTCGTCGCCATGCGCGCCATCTCCGCGTCGGGCACCAGGTCGTAGAGGCCATCGGAGCACACGAGAACGAGGTCGCCCTCGATCAATGGAACGGGCTGGAAACGGTCCACCTGCACCGTTGGGCCGTGGCCCATCGAGCGTGTCAACACGCTCTTGTCCGGGTCGTTTTCGGCCTGCTCCGGCGTCAGGATGTGCTGGTCAATTTTCTGCTGCGTCAGTGTGTGATCGCGGGTCTGCTGGTAGGCTTTGCCGTCGCGGATCAAATACACGCGGCTATCGCCCACGTTGGCGACGTACAGCGTATTATTGTGGATCACCGCTGCCGCCATCGTGCAACCGGCCGTTTGGATGCGCGTCTCCTGGAGATAACGGTACAGCGAGGCGTTGGCGTAGCCGATCGCGTTTTGCAGCATCGCGCCGGAGTCGCCGGGCTGTTGTTCGTAATAGTTCTCCACCGCGCGCTGGATGGCCCACTGGCTGGAAGCGCGGCCGGCCTGCGCGCCGCCCACGCCATCGGCGACAATGAGCAACTGCCCGTGCGTGTTCAGCGTCTCGGGTTTGAGATTGTATTGGTAGTCGCCGCCATCGGAGCGCGGGAAAATGGAGTCCTCGTTGCCTTCGCGCTCGCGCCCCACGTCGGTAGCGCCCCAAATGGTCAACGCCATACGCTGAGACGACATTGGCGGGAGTGGCTGCGAGCGGGTGGACATCGGTTGGGATATGTGATTCTGCATAGTCATTCTCCTTCAATGGCTGGCGGTCACCGTTGCGGCGTCGCCGATGGTGTAGGCGTCGCCGGTGGGCGCGTCGGTGTGGGCGTGGATGTGGGCTTGGGCGTTGACGTCGCTGCTGGTTTGCGTGTCACCGTCACGGTTGGCGTGGATGTGGGCGTGGGCGTCAAGGTGTATGTTGGCGTCGGTGGAACGGGCGCCGGCGTGTTCACCACGGTCGTCGGCGCCGGCGTTGGTTGCTTGAGACGCTCCACGTAATCCGTCACGTATGGCGCGCCGAAGATGCCGCCGGCAACGATGGCCGTTACGGCGGCTCCGGCAAAGATACGGCGTCCTACCATCCCCCAATCCAGTTGTTGTTTGACCTTATCCAAATCCGCCGCCATCTCGGACGCCGATTGGTAGCGTGCGGCAGGGTCCTTAGCTATCGCGCGCATCACTGCGGCTTCCAATTCCGTCGGAACGGAGGCGCGAATTTCGCGGGGCGGCTTGGGAACGTAGTCTTTGTGCAGCAACATTGTGAGATCGGTAAACGGCATCTCACCGGTCAGGATCTCGTATAGCAGCACCCCTAACGAAAACAAATCAGAGCGTGGATCCGGCGGTGGGGTGTGCACGGGCGCACTGGTCTGCAGCGGCGTGTTGGGTTGCGCCATCACCTCGCGCGCGTGCTCAGGTGACATGTACTCCGGTGTGGCCACGCCCAAGACGCCAAAACGTGGGTGGCGCAGGTCACGGGCGATACCGAAATCGGAGAGCACAGCGGTGGGCACCGACGATTTGATAAATTGCGCCTTACGACGACGGAACAAGATATTGTTCGGCTTGACATCCAGGTTGATAACATTGCGCGCGTGGATGTGTTCCAATGCCCGCGCCAGTTGTCGTCCGATGCCCAACGCTGTCACCACAGCTAACGGTTGTTCGCCAGTCGCTGCATTTCTGCCGACGCCGGCTAACGTTGTCGTCGGGCTGGTCAGCGAATGATGCAATGACCCCCCATCTAACAACTCCATCACGTAGTACCAACGCCAACCCACGGCAAAGCGTTCTTTGGCAGCATAGACGGCGCGCCTCTCGAAGCCCGGCAAAGGAAAAATCCGCACCACATTGGGGTGATCGAAGCGGCTTAGATATTCAGCCTCGGCTACCAGGGCGTGTTGGTGCATGTCATCGGCGATTTTCATCGCCAGACGTTTAGGCATGCCCGGTTGATAATACTTGTCACGTACTTTGACTTCGCATATTTGAGCCATGCCCCCATGGCCGCGAAAAGCCCTAACGACCTGATAAGGGCCGATTTCTTCGCCGGGCTGGACCAGCGATTCCTTTTTATCATCTTTCATAGTTTATCGCTCACTTGCGGGAAACACCTCTTCCCTCGTTTTACGGTTGGCGCGGTGGTTGCGTCACGCCCCCGCCGCCTGGCGTTTGTGGCTGTTCACCTGGATAGGCGTAAGGTTGTTGCGGTGCTGCGCCACCGGCAAACGGCATTGGATTGGCATAAGGTTGCTGTTGGAGCGTTTCACCAGCCTCCCCCAGTTGGCGCGTTGCGCCGCCGACGCGCTTGAACTGCATTTGTACTTGCCCTGTTTCGATAATGGCATCCGGCATCAAGGGCATACGTTGATGCGGTGTGATCAACGAGCCGTTCAAGCGTGTGCCGTTAGTACTCCCTTCGTCCACAATGAAGAACTGAGTTTGCTCCATCATGATCGAGAAATGTGGGTTGGACATATACTGATCATATAAAGCAAAATCGCAAAACTGCGGGTCGCGTCCAATCTTTACCAGCGGCGCGGCAATCTTGAATTCGGTGCCTGGATTGCGCCCCCGCATGATCACCAGTTGAGCATAAGCCGGTACGCTGGCGCTGCTGCCACCACTGAGCCGCTGTGTGACACCCTTGATAAAGCCGGTGGTGCGGGCCACCACCCTTTTAGCCAACTCACGGCGCGTACGGAGCAACAGAACAAGCAAAATTACCGTTCCGATGAGAAGAAGGGGAATCAGGATCACGGAAGCCCATTGTGTTTCTGGAGGCGGGAGCGGTGGCTCTACCGGTTTAGGCATAGCCTCCCACGTCACTTTGATCGTCGCCAGCTCACTTTCCACAACATCGTTCAGATAGGGGTCCTTTACTTTCGCACTAAGAGAATAATCTTGCGTGCGCACTTCATAGGTGGGCGTATAGAGGTCAGACAGCGCCCACGTAAAATCAAAGTTGGGCGCCTGTGAACTGGAGCCAATCTCAGCACCGTTTGCGAAATA
>DYKY01000212.1 GCA_020722365.1 Thermoflexus sp. | reverse complement strand
TCAGCGACAGTGGTGTGCAGATGCGAGACCACCCCCATACACGGCAACTGCACCAACGGCACGCCGCAATCGAAGATCACGCGCGCCGCCTGCACATCCTGCCACAGATTGAATTCGCGCGTGTGAGGCCAGTGGAAAGCGTGCCCGCCGAGCCACACCACGACGATGCGTTTGATGATTTCCGGCTCCAGCAAAATGGCCGAGGCGACGTTCGTGATCGCGCCAATGGCGACGACGTACAAGGGATCATCGCCTTCACTGCGCACCATGGCTCTGGCGATAAGGTCGCGGGCGGCATCGCTCTCCACAGGATGTTCCCAATCGGGCAGATAGCGGTCGGAACCGCGAAAGACGAAACCTTCCGCCAGCACGTCCAGCCGTTCCAGCAGAGCCAGGATTTCCTGATAGCTCTTCTCCATCCCGTCGGCAGGGCCGGCCGAGCGGTCGTTGAAGAACGGCGCGGCGTAGAGCGCCAGCACGTCCAGCTTCTCCGGCGAGAGCAGCGCCTGCACGACGGCAAACTGGTCATCCACTTCGTTGTAGGTGTCGGTGTCGAGCACCATCTGCACTTTGCCGGTGGGCGGCTCCAGGCGGATTATCCGTTCAGCCTCAGAAATCGTTGGAAACTGCATCGGAAACCTCCATAGCGAATTACGAATTGCGAATTGCGAATTGCGAGTGACGAAACTTATTCGACAATAGTGATAAATAGCGGAACGATGCCGTCAGGCAATAGCTGACCGGCGCTGTCGAGAACGGGCAGGCGTACAAGATCGTTGGGCAAGTACATCCCAACGTTCACATGGACCGTTTTCCCCGCCGGGATTTCGGGCACGTCCAGCCGGCGCGCATCGACAATGATGTCGCCGGCCTCCCACGCGGACGTAGGGTACCAGCCAGAGCGCGGCGGACCGTCACCTTGAGTAAGCATCACGCCGGTCTCGTCGGACAAATGCACGAAAACCGTGTAATCGCGGGAGAGCGCCGTCTGCGCCTGCCAGTACAGGGTCAAGGTCAGCGGGGTATTGCTTTGCAATGCGCCGGACAAATCGTATCCCCGCAAAAGGATGCTCTCGCCCAGCGCGTACTGCACCGGATACTCCGGCGCAATGGCCTGGGGCGTCTCGGGAGCCACCGTCACCGCGCCAACGGCCGGGGGGACGTTGGGCAGTTCCACACTGTCGAACGCCGTCAATTGATCGCGCGAATCGTCGAGGTACAGCCCAATAAGTACCTGATACCGTTCCGGCGCGGGAACCCAGGATTCCACGGCGATGCGGTAGACATCGCAGAAAGCCGTACCCGGCGTCCACAGCGAGGTGGGATAACGGCCCAATCCGGGATACGTGTGACGCTCTCCGGCGCGGGTGTAGTTTTGCCCAAGCAATTGCACATAAACTGTGTAGTCCTCTGCAATCGGCGTCAGCGCCTCCCAACAGGCTTTGACGATGAGCCGACTGCCCGGCGTCACCCGCTCCGGTTCGATCTCGACGCCGATGAGCCGGAGACGGTGATCATAGGTAAAATTGACCGGCGTAACAGCATTCTCCACCTGTTGTGGAACATAAAGCCGTGGGGGGGCAAAAGCGGCAAGAATGCGCGCGCCCGGCGCAAGCGCAGCCAACACGACTATGCCGAGCAGCAAGCCCCGGCTCAAACCGCGCCCCACAGGGTGGGCAGATTTTTGAACCACGCCATAGGCCAGCAGCAGCGCCCACGCCCCAATCGCCGGGAAGAGCAGGCGTCCGTGCGGCGCGCCGACCTCGCGCATCCAATACAACAGCGCGACGCTAATCGCCGCCAGCCATGCCGCGTTGAAAAGGTAGAGGCTCTCCGAAGACGTCATACGATCGCGCAGGGCGCGTGACGTTTTGCGCGCGCCTATATCGCTCAACACACGCCACGCACCGTAAAGAAAACATACCAAAGCAAGAAGCGTGAGAGCCACGTACACCCAATCCGGCCAGAAGACGTGGCCCCACCCATACGCTCCCCAGAACGAGCGAATGAGCAAAGGCAGATCACTCACCAGCTCCGGTATGGTCCGGGGCTGTGCGTGCCGCCAGAGCGTATCGAAGTGGCGGCTCGTTCCCAACAGGTCGCCATAGAACCACAGGTTGCGCGCATACCACCAACCGCCCACCGCCAAAGCCAATGCAAGATAAAGAACCAGCGCCGTCGCCAGGGTTTTCCAGGAGAGGTGCTCGCGCCATGCCTGCCAGCACAGCGCCACGCCGACCACAAACAGCAACGCCAGCGCGCTCGTCTTGGAAAGCGCCGCCAGTCCCACGAAAATGCCGAGCACAGCAGCGCGCCGCGTTGTCAAACCGCGCCGGAACACGCGCGCAGTCGCCCACAGGGTGACAGTAGCCAGCGCAGCAGCACTGCTGTCGTTGTTGATCACACCGCAGATGAAGACAAACTGCGGTTGGAACGCGACCAATGCGGCGGTCAGCAGTGCGCCTGTGCGGGTCTGGAACATCTCACAGCCCAGGCCCCAGGCCGCGACCACGGTCAGAATGCCGAACAGGAGCGACGTCAGCCGCGTCACATGGATCGCCAAGACAGCGCCACGCCAGGGGAAACGTTCCGCTTCCGTGTGGATGAGCATATTCTTGTTGTCCAACGCATTGTCGGGCGCCTGATAGCCGAAGTTGGGATTGTGCCACAAGTGAGTGTGCCAGTCATCAGCGCCGAAAGGAGAACGCAACAACGCCGCCGCCGCGTAATAGAGCGGCGGCTGCGCTGCCTCCTGAGCGGCCCCGCTGGCGTCGTCGTCCAGCGAGGGCAATCCATTGCCCTGCGCCAGCCAGCGCACGTAGGCGTCGTGCCAGACCTCGTCGGGGGCCTCGTAGAGCGGCGCGGCCCAGTTATGCAGCAGCGTCAGGGCAAGGAAACCAAGGAGGAGTAGGGCTAATGGATGTCGAAAATAAGATAAACGGTTCATGGCGATAATGGCCAGATCACGAGTGCGTCGTTAGGCACAGGCGCACCATCGCGCAACGCGGGCAAACGGACACCATCCAGCGGGTTGTACAGACCGACGACAATGGAATCGCCGGGCAAAGCCGGTTGTGGCAATTGATGTAAGTCGATAACACAGTCGCCAGACCGCCAAAACGAAGTGGGAAAAGCGCCACCGGCGGGCGGGCCATCGCCGGTAGTTTTGAGCGCACCATTCGCATCCAGCAGGTGGACGAAGACAGTGTAATCCGCCGGCAAAGCACGTTTGGCCTCCCAACATAGCGTCACAAGCGTGTGATCGTTGACTGATGAGACGACGGCGTGGGTCAAACGCGCGGCATCGCCCAGAAGAAGTTCGCTCGATAGCCGCGCCTCAGCAGGGCAGTCTGGTGTAATGCCTGGTAGACGCAAGCGCGTCAACGTCAAGTGGGTACCCACAGCTGCCCCCCCCAGACTCACCGGCAAGCGCGCGCCATCCTCTTCCCGATATAGCGCCAGGTGCAAATCCCAGGCCTGCGCCACGAAATCGGTCGGCGGCAGATCAAATTGATATCGGTCCACAATGATTGGACCGGTTTGCCACGCACGGGTGGGATAATTGCCGCGTCCCGGCCAACTGTCGTAAGTCCAACGTTGCGTCGTATCGCCCGGAATCGGTGAAACCAACTGCAAAGCCAGGAGGTAATCCTCGGTGAGGGGCATATCGGCCTGCCAGTAGAGCGTCACCTGCATGCGCCTCCCGCGGTCATCGACGGCCAGATCGTAGCCGTACAGATAAATCGCATCCGCAAAGCTGGCGTCAAGAGGATAAGCAGGCTCCGCCACCGCAACGCGGCGCGGCGGCGCGAAGAAAGCCGGTAAGATACGACTACCCGTCCACCACGCCGAGAGAACCAGTGCAATCACCGCAATCTGCGTCACACGACGCGGCGACCCCAGACGGGTCAAGCCGGTCGCCATCACGAGCGCGACGGCAGGCAGTGCAGGAAAGAGCAAGCGCCCGCCGGGGGCTGGCGTCATCATATTCCAGCGCAGCCAACTGAGCACTATCACGACGAACCAGCCTGCCAGCGCAACGAGCATATAACGTTCCATTGAGCGCAGGCGACGCCAGCCCCACAGCAAGCCGGCGACGCTCAAAGCGACGAGCAAGCCATAGAAAAGATAGAACTCCGACGGATAAAACGCACACGGCAGTTGCCCCCAGAACGAGCGGAACATCAAACCGGCTTCCTGCAACCCTTGCCAGGGCGTCTCCCAGCCCCGCAAACCGACGAGCGCCAGCATTGGTTGCAACGCCGTCGGGTCTCCGTACAGTTGCCAGTTGCGCCAGAGCCACCAACTGCCCACGGTAAGCGCGGTCAGGGGGATGAGCAGCGCGCGCACCGTCAATCCAGGGCGGGGCGCAGCACGAGAGAGCCACAGCGCCGCGAAGAGCACGGCACATGGAGCCAGGGTGAACCAACCGCTCAATTTGCTCAAGCCCGCTGCGCCACATAGCACACCCAAGAGCAAGGCGCGCGACCAGTCCAGGCGTCGTTCCTGCCAGGCGCGCGTCGTCAGCCACAAGACCACCGTCGCCAACGGCGTAACCAGGTTATCGTTGTTAACGCCACTGGCGACCAGGAGAAACTGCGGATTGAAGGCGACGAGCGCCGTGGCGAGCGCAGGGATCGCCGGACGCCTGGGGAAAAGTTGGCGACCTAGCGCAAAAACGCCGATAACGGTGACGGCTTGCAAACAGGTGGAAAACAGCCGTAAGGCGTGTAAGGTCAACAGCGTATCGCGCCAGGGGAAAGCCTCACCGCGCGGATCGTGCCGCAGCACCGCGCGGTTGTCGTAGAGATGCGGGGCCTCAAGTCCACAGGCCACGCGGGGATTCAACTGCCAGAAGTCTGGGGCATCCTCGGCGTGCAAACCAAACAGGTGCACGAGACCGGCGGCGAGCAGATAATAGAGCGGCGGTTGCGAAATTTCCTGGTACATTTTATAGCGATCATTCTCCAGCGCCTCGTGAATGGGCAAGCGTCCGTTCTCCGTCACGTAACGGATGACCTCGAAGTGTTCTAATTCGTCCAGATTCTCGAAAGGTGGCAAAATTACGCCGTAGAGCAATCCCAGGCTGAGGTAAGCCAGGAGAAT
>DYKY01000028.1:21849-29936 GCA_020722365.1 Thermoflexus sp. | reverse complement strand
CCACCTGTGGCCCACTGGATCAGCTAGCCAGCCCGCCGCATCCGCTGACGATAGACTTCGCCGAGCCAATCCGGCTCACGGGCTATGATCTCATCAAAACCGGCGAAATGTGGGAAGTGGACCTGTGGTGGGAAACGTCGGGGCCGCTGCCGGCGGCTTATCACGTGTTTGTCCATTTGGTCGGCCCTGATGGGACACAGATTGCACAACACGATCACATAGCCGGGGCAGACGCCTATCCTACCAACCGCTGGACGCCGGGCACGTCATTGCGCGACCGTTTCTTCATGAATGTACCGGGCGGCGCATGCGATCAATGCATCTTGCGCGTGGGGCTATACACGGATCAAGGCCGCCTCTTACTACGCGATGGCGGTGATACGGCGGAAATTGCGCCGTAAACAGGTTGTAGGGTCGTTGGATGGTTAGGTGGTTGGGTGGTTGGGTAGTTGGGTGGTTGGGTGGTTGGGTAGTTCGCTGATTCGCTGATTCGCTGATTCGTTGATTCGCTGATTCGCTCATTCGCTGATTCGCTGATTCGCTGATTCGCTCATTCGCCGATTCGCTGATTCGCTGATTCGCTCATTCGCTGATTCGCCGATTCGCTGATTCGCTGATTCGCTGATTCGCTCATTCGCCGATTCGCTGATTCGCTGATTCGCTCATTCGCTGATTCGCCGATTCGCTGATTCGCTGATTCGCTCATTCGCTCATTCGCTCATTCGTTAAGGGGGGCATCGTGACAAAACATATTTTACTCGTAGACGATGATGCACTGCTGCGCCGCAGTCTGGCGTTCAACCTGGAACAGGCGGGATATCGCGCCGTCACGGCGGGGACGGCGGAAGACGCACTGGCGCAAGTGCGCCTCGATCCGCCCGATTTGGTGCTGCTCGACATCGGCCTGCCGGGGATGGATGGGCTGGATGCGCTACGCGCGCTGCGACAACAGCTCAACGTGCCGGTGATCTTCCTCACGGCTCGCCGCCGCGAGCTAGACGAGGTACTCGGTCTGGAATTGGGCGCGGATGACTATGTCACCAAGCCCTTCGACTTCGACGTGCTGCTGGCGCGCATCAAGGCTGTGCTGCGCCGGGCCGGCGCGAGCGCGCCCGCTGCGCCAAACCCCGAGCCAATCGTCGTCGGCGACCTGGTGATCGATCTGGCAGCGCATACCGTCACCGTTGCCGGGCGGCTTGTGGAGTTGGCCCCACGCGAGTTCGAACTGCTGGCGGCGCTCGCCCAGGAAGCCGGGCGCGTGCTCTCCGTGGATGAACTGCTGGCGCGCGTCTGGGGTGCGGAATACGTCGGCGAACCGCAAGTCGTCTACGTCCACATCCGCTGGCTGCGCGAGAAACTGGAAGACGACCCGAAACACCCGCAGCGCATCATCACCGTGCGGGGGGTAGGATACAAGATGCAAGAAGCAAGAATCATGAATCATGATTCATGATTCTTTTATGGAGGAACTATGCGCTCGTTGCGCGTGCGGCTTATTATGAGTCACGTTTTGCCGTTGCTGATCGTCATCCCGCTGGTCGGGGTCCTGCTGACGTATTTGCTGGAGACGCAGGTGCTGCTGGCGGGATCGTCGAGGGAACTGGAGCTGCAAGCAGCGTTGGTCGCCGATGCCGCTGCACAAAACCCGCAAATCTGGTACAGTCCGTTACAGGCGGCGGCCTTCGTATCGCAGGTAGGCGGGCGGCTTTCGGCGCGGATGATGATGCTCAGCGCCGATGGGCATCTGCTGGCGACCAACGACACAGCGTACCGCGACCAACTCGGAGAGATACTGGATGTCCCCGGCCTCAAAGAGACGGTAGACTCCAAACAGGCTCTCCGCGTGGACTACGGCGAGCGACCTGGCACAGGCACGGCGGAAGTGCTGATGCCCGTTATCGGGCCAACATATCAAGTGATCGGCGTGATTAGCCTCACCGATCCGCTGTCCAGCGTCTACGCACGCTTTCCGCGCACGCGCACGCTCATCCTGTGGGTATTGGCAGGCGGCACGCTCGTCGGCGTCGTCGCCGGATGGGTGCTGGCTGTAGAACTGGCGCGCCCGTTGCGCCGCGCGACGCACGCCGTCTCGCAAATGGCCGAAGGCCACCCTCTGACCGAACTTCCCGAACAGGGGCCAAACGAAGTGCGCATGCTGCTGCGAGCGTTCAACACCTTAACCGAACAGCGGCGCGAGTTGGAGAAATCGCGCCAACGCCTGCTGGCGAACCTCGTCCACGAGTTGGGACGGCCTTTGGGCGCGTTGCTCTCGGCCACACAAGCCCTTGCCGGCGGCGCCGATCAAAGCCCCGACCTGCGCACCGAACTACTAGATGGCATGCAAGGCCAGATGCAGTTGATGCGGCGGCTCCTGGACGACCTCACACGCCTGTATGATCAAACGCTTGGTCCACTAGAATTGGAACGCAAACCGGTGGCGCTCAGCCCGTGGTTGACACAGGAACTCGCCCCCTGGCGAGAAGCGGCGCAGCACAAGGGTCTGCGCTGGCAGGCGAACATCCCCAACACCCTGCCCGAACTGATGCTCGACGCCGACCGGATCGGGCAGGCGCTTGGTAACGTGATCAGCAACGCGGTGAAATACACACCGGCGGACGGGGAAGTCGCCATTGACGCGGGCGCGGAAGAAGCCAAGGTGTGGATTCGCGTGCGCGACACCGGCGTTGGCATCCCGCCGGAGGAACAAGCGCACCTCTTCGAGCCGTTCTATCGCGGGACGACGGGGCGCCGCTTTCCACAAGGCATGGGCCTGGGGCTGAGCATCGCCCGCGACTTGCTCGTCGCACACGGCGGGCGCATCGAGGTAGAAAGCGCGCCGGGCGCGGGCAGCATATTCACGCTCTGGCTGCCCACAACACCACTTGACTAATCACCGGTTTGAACAAAATGTAGCAGTAGCGGTCAGCCTTCAGCTATCAGCTTTTGACCTTGGACTTTGGACTTTCGACTATCTCGACTACCGAACTTATCATAGAGGAGAACGATGACCGAAAAATCTGTACCCCATCCCGTGGAACTTCTACAGACCCTGGTACGGTTCGACACCACCAATCCGCCCGGCAACGAAGCGGCCTGCATCGCCTATCTCGACGGCCTCTTCAAGCAGGCGGGCTTCACGACGACCGTCCTCGGCAAGACGCCGGAGCGCCCCAATCTCATCACCCGGCTGCCGGGGCGCGGAGAAGCGTCGCCTGTCGTCTGGCAAGCGCACGTGGACGTGGTCACGACGGCGGCGCAAACCTGGCAGCATCCGCCTTTCGCCGCCGACATCGTGGATGGCGATCTATGGGGCCGGGGCACACTCGACGACAAGGGGGCGGCGGCGATGATGACCGTTGCGCTGCTGCGCGCTAAAGCGCAGGGGATCACGCCACCCGGCGACATCATCTTCACCGTGCTAGCTGACGAGGAAGCAGACGCCGACTACGGCGCGAAGTTCCTGGTGGAAGATCACCCGGAGCACTTCGAAGGCGCACGCTTTGCCATCGGCGAGGGCGGCGGGGTGTCCGTCACAATGGGCAGCAAGAAGTTCTACGTTATTATGATGGGCGAGAAGCAGGGCTGTTGGATGCGGCTGACCGTGCGCGGGCAGGCGGGGCACGGCTCGGTGCCGCTGCGCGGGCAGGCGATGGCGAAGCTGGCGCGCGTGCTGGACACGCTCGACCGCAAGCGACTGCCCGTCCACATCACGCCGGTGGCCCACGCGATGATTGCCGGTATCGCCAATGCGCTGCCCTTCCCGCAAAACGTTGTCCTACGGCTATTGCTCAATCCCGCATTGACCGACCGCGTGCTCGGTCTACTCGGCGACAAGGGCGCACACCTGAGCGCGAGCCTGCACAACACCGTCAGCCCGACGATCGTACGCGGCGGCGAGAAGGTCAACGTCATTCCCGGCGAGATCACGCTGGAGCTGGATGGGCGTTTGCTGCCGGGCTTCACGCCCGACGATATGACGCGCGAGCTGCGCGCCTTGCTCGGCAACGATATCGACCTCGTCGTCGAGCGCTACGAACCCGGCCCGCAGCCGGCGGATATGGAGCGTTATGCCGTCCTCGCCGACATCATCCGCAAAGCCGACCCGGAGGGTATCCCCGTGCCGTATCTGGTTTCCGGCGTCACCGACGCGCGGCACTTCGCCAAACTCGGCATCCAGTCCTACGGCTTCATCCCGATGCAACTCCCCGACGAGCTGATCAAGACGATCCACGCTGCCGACGAACGCATCCCCGTGGCGACGCTGGAATGGGGCACGCAGGTCTTGTTGGAGACGCTGAAGCGATTCAAAGGGTAGCGTTATCCTGAGTTGCTTGATATTGTGGCACATTCGTACTACAATACAAGCGGAGGTGAAACAATGGCTAAGACAGCAACGATACACGCACGAATAGAATCAGAACTCAAGACCGATGCGGAAGGTATTTTTTCGCAGTTAGGATTAACTGTTACAGAGGCGCTTACTTTGTTCTACAGACAGGTCCAATTGCGAAACGGATTACCCTTTGCGGTGGAAATCCCTAATGCGGAAACCCGGAAAACTTTCGAAGATACCGATGCCGGACGTCATGTTATCCAAGCGGCCGATGTGGACGCCATCTTTAAGACGCTAGAACTATGACGCGGGAACGTCAGTGTCATTGGAAATGTTGCAGCGATTTAAGAGACAAGTATGGTAAGCCGTAAATACAGCACTTATCAAGAAGAACTCGAGAGCTTGCTGCGCCGTTTTGGTATTGGCGGCGAAACAGCTTTTTACGTCTTGGCCTATCATTACTTCATCTGTTACAAAGACCGCCTGGAAATACCCAACGATGTGATAGAGAAATGGCATAATGCTTATCAAAATATCGAAAATGAAGGGCGTATTCTATTATTTCTGGATGAGTTAGTCCTGAATGACCCGAACGGCCATGCTTTAGCTGATTGGTATCAGTTTTTTATCGGGCAGCGATTCAGGGAAGCCTCCGGGAAATTTTTCACGCCGAAACCAATTGCCCATGCTATGGCACGTATGCTCCCGCCGACCCCGAACGCAATTGTGATGGACCCAACGTGCGGAAGCAGCACCTTCTTAATGGAACTTGCGCAACTATGGGGCGATTATCCCTGCACACTGGTAGCAAACGATATAGAAGCTTCACTGGTTGAACTATCTATGCTCACACTTGATCTCGCCACACCGTTGCAATACCAGAAACACTTTATCTGCAGCGATATTTATTCTCCTTCACACGACCTACAACACTGGTATAACAAAGTTGATTATATCCTGGCCAATCCACCTTTCTCCTTACAAATCGGATATGAACAATTCAATAGCCCTCTTTTTACGAGCGGCTATCGCAACAGCGATGCGCTTTTTATTGATGTGGCTGCGCAATTGCTTAAACCGAGCGGACGACTTGTCTGTATTTTGCCCCATTCCATTATTGCCAACAAAGAATTTACCGATTTCAGAACCATTGTCGAACAATCTTTAACCCTGTTAGGCGTGGTGAGTTTACCCGAAGGCGTCTTTTACCTCAGTGCCGGCACAACAACGCACACGGATATTGTTATTCTGGAGAAAACCCCACCAACAGAATCTCAAAAGCATTTCTTTGCTGCCACCCCTTCAGTAGGGGTCAGACTGAGCGGCAACGAGGAACAGGCGCTACAGAATCATTTAGAATCCTTGTTGGCCAATACATCTGTGAGGGCTGCCTTGCGAATCTAGCGGAGAAACACGCATGGGCAAAAATGGCAAATTCTTCATCACAATTGTCGAGACGAATGCGTTGGTTCCGTCAGTATGGGATCCCTATGCTTACCGTCATATCGCAGAAACAGAGAAACTCGGAGAATTCGTCAGAATCCAAAAAGTTACAACTAGCGATTTTCCACATCGCGCTACTCCCTTCGCAGCAATTGAGTACAGACATTTCCCTAACGAGCACTACTTGAGCTTCACATTGCAACCAGCGGCGATTCCATACGAAGACAAACAACCCTCAGTGGGCGAGGGACAACTCTTGTTCGGCACAATGCGTGCATATTTAGGGAATATCGTCGTGACCCCACTTGCAGAATGGATCGCACAACCAAACCCGGTATATTTTTCGATAAAATCCGAATTTGTCGCCATTACACCTCACGATAAACTACCTTACTTTTGGTGGTTTTATCTGCGTTCACAATCTTTTCTGGAAAACTTACCAGTAGGCGCAGGCGGAACCCGGCCAAGACTCCAAACAAAATCACTGGAACAGATACCGGTAGCTGTGCCTGCCATAGAAATCCGCACACAGATTCATCAACAACTCTGCGCGTTAGCGCAACAAGAGTGGTTACATTACACCCAATTGATGACGACCCTGGAAACCGTCACATCCCTGCTGGAGGGAACAGATTGATATGCCAGAACTGACCCAAGCAGTTGTAGAAGCCCTGCATGACAAATTCAACCCACTGATCGGCTTGAAAATCCATCCAGGCTCAATACAATGCAGGCGGAATGCTAACCGACAGCGATTATCAGAAAGACACAAATTTCGGGAAATTGAAGCGCATACCCTATCCTCCACTACAAGCTTTTATGCGAAAACACCACACAAGTTAGGCGCGGTATAGAAAATTATATTCAAACAAGGAGACTTCTTATGAAAAACCCCAAAATTCTCATCATCGGCGCTGGCTCGCGCGGCAGCGGCTACGCGACGTATTTCCGCGAATTCCCCGACCGGGGACAGGTGATTGGCGTGGCGGAGCCGCGCGACGTTTACCGTGAGCGGCTGGTAAACGCGCACAATATCCCGGCGGACAATGTCTTCACGGATTGGCAAGATGCCGCCGCGCGGCCCAGGTTCGCGGACGCGGTTATCATCGCCACGCAGGACCGGATGCACACCGCACCGGCGATTGCGTTTGCGAAACTCGGCTATCACGTGCTGCTCGAAAAGCCGATGGCTCCCACCCCGGAGGAATGTCGCGCCATCGTGGACACGGTCAAAGCGGCGGGCATCCTCTTTGGCGTGTGCCACGTGATGCGCTACACGCGCTTCACGCAGCGGCTCAAGACGCTCCTCGACGCAGGCGCGATCGGCGACCTGGTCAGCATCCAGCACCTCGAACCGGTGGGTTTCTGGCACCAGGCGCACTCCTTCGTGCGCGGCAACTGGGGCAACGAAGCCGCTTCCGGCCCGATGCTACTCACCAAGTCGTGCCACGACATCGACTGGCTCAGCTATATGATGGGCGTCCCTTGCGAAGCCGTGACTTCGTTCGGCGCGCTCAAGCACTTCCGCAAAGAGGAACAGCCTGCCGGAGCAAGCGACCGCTGTCTGGACTGCACCGTCGAGCCGAACTGCCCCTACTCCGCCAAGCGCATCTACCTGACGGCGCTGGAACGGGGGCACACCGGCTGGCCGACGAGCGTGCTCACACCCGACGTGAGCCGTGAAAGCGTGTTGGAGGCGCTGCGCACCGGCCCCTACGGGCGTTGCGTCTACGCCTGCGACAACGACGTGGTGGATAACCAGGTGGTCAATCTGCAATTTTCCGGGGGGCGTACGGCCAGTTTCTCGATGATGGCCTTCACGCGGATGCGCGACCGCGAAACGCGGCTCTTCGGCACGCGTGGGGAGCTGACCTGCGACGGGCACCGCATTCACCACTACAACTTCATGACCGACAGCACGGAGACGATAGACACCGAAATCGACACCGGCTCGGCGCTCGGTGGACACGGCGGCGGCGATTACTGGCTGATGCACCACTTCAGCCAGGCGCTCCTCGATGAGGATCAAAACCAGATTCTTTCCGGCCCAGACGAGACGCTGGAATCGCATCTGATGGTCTTCGCGGCAGAGCAGGCGCGGAGAGAAAATCGCGTGGTAAAGCTGTAAGCCTTTACGGATGCCACAAAAAGACGCTGCGCTTATTCAAGCACAGCGTCTTTTTGGATGTGAATACTCTCCAAGAGACTCGCAACCAACAAGAGTAAAGTCACACTGAAACTGGTTGCAAGCCCATAGGCACGCCCCAGCCTCTCACAACCTGTTCACGCGGTTCTGGAATGGGCCGCCCCA
>DYKY01000028.1:4046-21749 GCA_020722365.1 Thermoflexus sp. | reverse complement strand
GCGCGATTTTGTCGTTGTGCACGGCGATGGCGATGGCGCGCTGGTTGCCCACCAGGACAACGAGTTTGGCGGCGCGCGTCACACCGGTGTAGAGCAAGTTGCGCTGCAACATCATGTAGTGCTGCGTCAGAATTGGAATCACCACCACGGGGAACTCCGAGCCTTGCGACTTGTGGATGCTCACCGCGTAGGCATGGACCAATTCGTCCAGTTGCGTGAACTCGTAACCCACCAACGCTCCGTCGAAGTTGACGGTGAGCATATGCTCCTCCAAATCCAGCGCGGTGACGCGGCCCATGTCGCCGTTGAAGACCTGGCGGTCGTAGTCGTTGCGAATCTGCATCACGCGGTCGCCCACGCGGAAGACCCGCGCGCCATGCATGGACTCGGCTTTGCGCGCATCCGGCGGGTTGAGTCGCTCCTGCAAGCGCCGGTTCAGCTCGCCGACGCCTGCCGCGCCCCGGTGCATCGGGCTGAGCACCTGGATGTCGCGGTCGGCGTCGTAGCCGAACTTCGCCGGGATGCGCTGCGCGACGATGTCGAGGACGAGGTCGGCGGCGCACTCGGCGTCGTCCGCCGCGAACAGGAAGAAATCCCGCGCCGGGCCGTTGCACACCGGCATCTCGCCGCGATTGATGCGGTGCGCGTTGACGATGATGTAGCTATCCTCCGCCTGGCGGAAGATCGTATCGAGCCGCGTCACAGGGATTATTCCGCTGGCGATGAGGTCGCGCAGCACGTTCCCCGCCCCCACCGACGGCAACTGATCCACATCGCCCACCAGCAGGAGGTGACTGCCCGCCTCCACGGCCTTGAGCAGGTGGTTCATCAACAGGATGTCCACCATGGACGTCTCATCCACGATGACCATATCCGCGTCAAGCGGATTGTCCTGGTCGCGCGCAAAGCGGAAGCCTTCGGCGGGTTTGACCTCCAACAGCCGGTGGATCGTCTTCGCTTCCAGGCCGGTCGCCTCGCTCAGACGTTTGGCGGCGCGGCCCGTCGGCGCGCACAACAGCACCGAGCAGCGTTTGGCGCGCAACAACTGGATAATGCTGCGCGTGATCGTCGTCTTGCCTGTGCCGGGGCCGCCCGTGAGGATGCTGACTTTCTCCATGAGCGCCATCCGTACCGCTGCCTGCTGCTGCTCGGCCAGATGAATGGGAGGCGCCAGAGAACTGGCGGCGCGTTCCTCAAGCCAGTCAAACACTTTGTTCCACTCCACATCACGAAACACTGCCAGCCGGTCGCGGGAACTCGCCTGCAACTGCCGCAGCTTGTTGGCGACGGCGGTTTCGGCATAAAGGAAGGGTGGTAGATAAATGGCCTGTTCGATTTTCGATTTTTGATTTTGGATTTCGGAAGAGGATTCGTGGTTCGCAACTCGCAATTCGTAATTCGTGATTCGTAATTCGCCACTCTCTGCGACGAGTTCGCCCACCTGCACAAGCGCGTCCAATTGTGGTTCGCACGCCTCGCGGGAGACTTCGAGGAGTTCGGCGGCGGTGGTGAGTAAATCATCGCGCGGGGCGAAACAATGGCCGTCGTCGCTGAATGTGCCGAGCGCATAACGCAATCCGGCCTGGAGGCGTTCCGGCGCGTCCACGGCGAAGCCCATCTTTTGCGCGATCTTGTCCGCCGTCTTGAAGCCGATGCCGTAGATGTCCTTCGCCAGCCGGTAGGGATCGTTGCGCACGACGGCGAGTGCCTGGTCCGCATACTGCTTGTAAATCTTCACCGCCAGCCCGGTGCTGACGCCGTGGCTTTGCAGGAAGATCATGATCTCCTTGATGTGCTTCTGCTCCTCCCAGGCGCGCGCGATCTGCGCCGTCCGCTTATCGCCGATGCCCGGCACCTCGCGCAACCGGTTGACGTCCGACTCGATCACATCCAGCGTCTTGAGGCCGAAGTAATCGACGATGCGCCCGGCATTGACCGGCCCAATGCCCTTGATCAAGCCGCTGCCCAGGTACTTGCGGATACCCTCGACCGTCGCCGGGAGCTGCACCGTGTACTCGCGCACCTCGAACTGGCGACCGTACTGTGGATGCGTGCTCCACACCCCACGCAGCCGCACCGACTCGCCCGGATTGACGCCCGTGAGCGTGCCGATCACAGTCACTTCGTAGCTTTTTCCCTTGGGGATCAGCTTCGCCACCGTGTAACCGTTCTCTTCGTTCTGGAAAGTCAGCCGTTCCAGCGTCCCTTCGAGGGTTTGCAGGGGGGGATTTTCAGACATAGATACCAGCAATCAAATCAAACTATAACACGTGATGCGTGATTCGTGATCCGTGAATGTCTTTTCACGCATCACGTTTCACGCATCACGTTTCACGTTTTACGGACTACTTCGCGGTTCTGCTCCCGGCCACCGTCGCCGCCAGCGAATGATCCATCGCCGGGCTGTTGCCGCCCAAGCCGTAGATGACGATCTGGCTGCCTTCCTCGCGGCCGATGCGCTCCAGGACGCTGAGCCGGTAGATTTCCATGGCCCGATCCGACATCAGCGCCGCCGCCTCGTTGAATTTCTGGGCGATGGCTTTCTCAGCATCGGCCTCGGCGATCTTGGCCTGCGCCGACCGGCGGGACTGCGCGAGCACACTTAACTCCTGGATCAGATCGTTGGGCACGCGCACGTCGGTGATCTCCACCGAGGTGACATCGACTCCGAACGACGACGCCGCGCTGTCGATAATTTCCTTCAGCCGGCCGGAAACCTTGTCACGTGCCCCTAACAACTCCGAAAGCTCCAGCATCCCGATGGTGTCTTTGAGCGCGCTGTTGGCGGCCTGGAAAACGGCTTCCTGGTAGTTCGCCACGCTCAACGCCGCTTTCTGCGGGTCTTCGACGCGCCAGAAAATGACGGCCTCGCAGCCGACCGGAACATTGTCATCGGTGAGCGTCTCCGCCGCCGTGATGACGCGGGTCTGGATGCGCAAGTCGATCTGCGCCGTGACCGATTCGTTGAACGGCGGGTACGGGATTACCCAGAAGCGCCCCGGTCCACGGACACCCATGAACTTGCCCAGCTTCAGCACGATCACCCGCTCGTATTCTGAGACGATGTAGAGGCTGCTGCTGAACATCCCTGGCACGATCAGCGCGAGCAAGCCACCAACGACAAAAATAACGCCCCCGATCACCGTCCCTATGTCGGGTAACAGGAATCCTACCGCGCCAGCCAGGATCACGGTGAGGGTTCCAATCAGAAAGAAGATACCGAACCACACCAACGCACGCTGCACGCGCTGCACGTTGTTGAGGTTGCGGGACGCGGGGTTGTAAACCATTTGTTGCATCGGTTGTACTGCCATAGTTTCCTCCATCGAAAATAGTTGAAAGTTACAGGTTAAAAGTTAAAAAATTCGTTAAGATCCGTTCAATCCGTTGACAAATTTTAGTCCTTGTTGGCGTTGATCCCCCATATGGAAACTCCTTTGAATGAATGATGAACCCTATCCTTTATTAAAGCACGAAATGGTTAAAATGAACAGGGGGACAACCTCTTGGGCCTATTTGCCAGTCGCAGCGCTTCAAGTATAGTCAAGCTCAACGTGCACTCTATAATTTGTTCGCAGGAGGCTACCTAGATGACCACGCAGTTGCTCATCATTTTTATGCTGACGGTGCTGGTTAACACCATCGACACGAGCGCCTATGCCGCGCGGCTGGCAGGCGTCCGCACGGGACACCCGGCGCTGGCAAGCTCGCTCTATAACGTGTTGACGTTAGGCTCGCGCGGGGCCAATGCCCTGGCGGGGCCGCTGCTCGCCAGCCTGACAGATGTAGCCGTACTCAATCAAAACACCGCCTCGCTGCTGAATGCGTACCGCACCGTCGTGCTCGCGGCGTCGGTAGGTACGGTCGTTGCCGCGCTCGGCATCCCTAGCCTGAGCCGCATCCTGGCGCGCGGGATCGCCTCGTATGAGAACCGCCGCTCATTGCCGCGGGTGGTAGTACGCGGAGCATCGGTGCAGGGCCTCTGGCGGATGACCGCCGATCTGACGCCGCCCCGTCTGGGCGCAGTGCGCGAATCCCGCCGCAGCCCTTTCCCCAAACGGTTCCTCGTCGCCAGTGTCCTCGTCACCGCGATTGCAGCCGTAAGCAACGCTGCCGCGATGTATGCCAGCGCGCTCGTCCCGGAGGGCGCGCGCACGGCGACCAGTCTCTCGCCGCTGCTGGCCGGCGGCGGTCTCGTCCTGTCCATCTTTGTGGTCAACCCCGTCGCTGCCATGATCAGCGACGAGGCGCTGCGCGAGCAACGCCCGCTCAAGGATGTGACGTATATCACCATCTGGCAGGTGGGCGCGCAACTGCTCGGCACGCTCGCGGCGCAACTGCTGCTCTGGCCGGCGGGACAGGCTATTGCCATCGTTACCCGCTGGTTGGTGGCGTGACGCTGACTTTTGTAGTCTAGCGCGAATGTGGTATACTTACCCGCAATTAACAATTCATAGATTCCTTCGGGGCAGGGTGCAGGCCTGGATGAAGCGGCCTAACTCCCGACCGGCGGTGAAGAGCGGCGCCATCCGTGGCGACGCTCAAGCCCGCGAGCAATTGGCGAGAGCCATAGTGCAGATCCGGTGTAAATCCGGAGCCGACGGTAAAAGCTGTTCGAGTGCGAATAGCGAAGTCCGGATGAAAGAAGGAACGCGCGCACGATAAGCGTGTCAGACAACGCCCCGAGGATCAACTTTGGGGCGTTTTTGTATGACCAGGAGAAAGCGTTGACATCACACAACGCGCGCAAATCAAATGGAGACTACCGGCAGTTACCTATCCGGCATCTGCCCTTCTATCTGCTGTCGGTGGGGCTGGCGCTGCTCGTCTGGCAGATGGGCGTGCAATGGATCGCCGACGCGCCGCGCCGGTTTCTGCTGCCGATGCCCGGGGAGGTGCTGGCGCGGTTCATCGAACTCGCCACGAACGGCACGCTGGTACAGCACGCCGGCGTCACCCTCTTGGAGATGGGACTGGGATTGCTCACGGGAACGACGCTCGCCGTGCTGTTAGGCTACGGTGTAGCGCACAGTAAGCTGCTCGCCTACCTCCTTGAACCGGTGATCGTCACCTCACAAGCTGTGCCGATTGTGGCGCTTGCGCCGCTGCTGACCGTGTGGTTTGGTCCCAAGCTGGCTTCGAAAGTCGTTGTATGCGCGCTCATCGTGTTCTTTCCGATTCTCGTCAACGTCGTCGCCGGGTTGAAGGGAATTGATCCGCGCTTGCGGGATTTGTTCCGGATGCTAGAAGCGCCGTGGCACAAGGTGCTGCTCAATCTGGAAATTCCTGCCGCGCTGCCCGCGTTCCTCGCAGGGTTGCGGGTCAGCGGCACGCTCGCAGGGATGGGGGCGGTCGTCGGCGAATTCGTGGCTTCGACGCAAGGATTAGGCTACCTGGTCAAACAGGGGCAGAATCTCTACGATCTACCGATGATGTTCGTCGCCATCATCACTTTGATGGTCATCGCCTTGACGGTCTATGGCCTGCTCACCCTCGTCGAACGTCGCGCACGCCGCTGGAACGTGCAGGATATGACGACCGCTGATGGCGAAGAACCCGCTTGATTGTGTTTTTCACACAAAGACGCGAAGACACAAAGTTGCTAGGTGAGTTTGATTTTGAGGGAGGAGGAAGTTTAGATGCACACACGTCGGTTTTACTTGATCGTAGTTTTATTGTTTTTGGCCGGCTGCTCCGGACAGGTTAACCAACCAGAACTGACCGAAATTAACCTGCCGATGGGCTACGTGGCGAACGTCCAGTTCAGCCCCTTCTATATGGCCCAGGAACGGAAATACTTTCAGAAAGCGGGCTTCGACGTGAGTTTCGATTATCGTTGGGAGACTGACGGGATCCAACTGGTCGCCGCCGGCGAGATTCCCTTCGCCATCGCCAGCGGCGATCAGGTGATCCAGGCCCGCAGCCAGGGCCTGCCGGTCGTCGCCGTCGCGGCGTGGTACCAACGTTTCCCGGTCGCCATCATTGCGTTGGAGGACACCCCCCTGCACTCTCCCGAAGACTTGCGTGGGCTGAGCATCGGCATCCCGGAGACGTTCGGCGCGTCGTACATCGGGTTGCGTGCGCTGCTCAAAGCGGGCGGCCTGACCGAAAGCGACATTGATCTGCAAGCCATCGGCTACACGCAACTGGCGGCGCTGACCGCGGGAACGGTCGAAGCCGTGGTCGTCTATGCCAACAACGAACCGGTGGTTCTCGCACAGCAGGACATTCCCTTCAACAGCCTGTATGTCGCGGATTATGCGCGTATCGTGTCTGCCGTGCTCGTCAGCAACGACACGATGGTGAAAGAACAGCCAAAAGTCGTGCGCGCCTTCGTAGACGCCTTCCTCAAGGGGTTGCAAGACGTCCTGGATGACCCGGACGCCGCTTTAGAGATCAGTAAGAAGTACATCGAAGGACTTGAGGAGAACGCTCCCGCGCAGCGTGCGGTGTTGGAGACCAGCATCGAATATTGGCGCGCGCCCAACCTGGGCCGCTTCGATGCTGACGGTTGGCAGCAGGCGCAAACCGTGATGGCGGAAATTGGCCTGATCGAACAGACGATGCCGGTGGAAAGCCTGTTCACCAACGCTTTTGTGGAATAACGGTCAGGTGGGACGCCCCTAAAACGTGCGCCCCACCTCGGACACAACTACGATGACCGAACCGTTTTTGCGCATCCGCAACCTGTCCGCGAGCTTTCGCGGCTACCTGGGCGATTTGAGCGCGCTAGACAACGTCTCGTTCGATGTGGCGCGCGGCGAGTTCGTCTGCCTCATCGGGCCTTCCGGCTGCGGCAAATCGACGCTGCTGCGCATCGCCGCCGGGCTGCTTGTGCCTTCCCGCGGCGAGATTCTGCTCGAAGGGCAGGCGCTGCGCTCCCCACAGAAGCGCGTGGGATTGGTCTTCCAACAGCCGGCGCTTCTGCCCTGGCGCACCGTGCGTGACAACATCGCGCTGCCTCTGGAGATGATGAAACTGTCACCCGCCGATATCCAGACACAAACCGCAGATCTGCTGGCCCTGGTAGGGCTGGCAGGGTTCGAGCAAGAGTATCCCATCCACCTTTCCGGCGGGATGGCGCAGCGCACGGCCCTGGCCCGCGCGCTGGCGCAAAATCCAGAGGTGCTGCTCCTCGATGAACCTTTCGGCGCACTCGACGCGTTGACGCGCGAGCGCATGGCGGCGGAGTTGCTACACATCTGGGAACGAGACCAACGCACGGTGCTGATGGTGACGCACAGCGTCGAGGAGGCGGTGCTGCTGGCCGACCGGGTGGTGGTATTGAGCGCGCGCCCAGGTCACGTCGTAGAAATCGTGGAGGTGACGTTGCCGCGCCCGCGTTCACCCGCACTGCTCACCACGCCGGAGTTACAGCGTCTTGCGGGGCATCTGCGTGAGGCGCTGTCCGGCGGGAACGGCGACACGTCGGTGTCCTAGCCCGTCTTCCACCTCACGTGTAATGCAGCCTGACGATTGACGTGAAATTTCACGGCCCACACGCCGGGCGACACAGCGCGCACAGCGCCATCGGGCAGGGGTTTCTCGTTCAGGAAGGCTTCCGATGGTCGAGAAGGTAGCGCCAACCACACCTCACCTTGCGCCAGCCGCTGCAAATCTATCGTCAGGGCAAGGTCGCCGCCGTCCAACTGCCATTCCGTGATCTCGGCTCCCTGCGAGATGTGGAACGTCGTCGTGACCAGGTGAGGGACAGAGTGCGCCGGGCGGATTCCCAGCAGAACCGCGCCGTGCGGCGGCAAGTGAAATACCGGCTGCAACGCGCCCGCCTCCAGACGCAGATAACGCCGCTCCCAAAAATCAAAGAGGTGATACGGTTTGCGTTGATCCATCGGCAGATCGGCCGGCAACGTGCGTTCCACCGGTGCGTTGCTCCAATTGAAGAGACCGACCAGCCGCCACCGCCCCCACGGGCGCGCAATGGGAACGATGACCTCCTCCGGCATCTCCTTCTGGAAGAGATCGAGCACATCCATCCCCTCCACCAATGACGGATACAGCGCCGCGACAAGCGCCCGACGTTCAGGCGACAACGCATCCAGCTTGTCGGAAAGCAGCAATAACCCGCCCGAAAGCCCGATCAATGTGACCTGCGCCAGGACTTCGCCATCGGTCAACCGGGTTTCAGTGTCGCCCATCAGCAAAGTATCGGGGTCGTTGGTCCACCAACGATTGTGCATCCAGGTGCGCGTCACCACGTTGCGCAGACTGTTACGCAAGCCCGGCAAAGAAGGATTCCGTTTGAGCAAAGGGCCTACCTGCCTATAGCTCGGTTCCCACGACGGCGCGGTGTCCGGCCCAATGCGCATCGCATCGACCAGGCCGATAGCCGGTTGCAGCGGCGCGCCGCACCCAACGATGTAAGCATCGCTGCCGGCGGCTTCCCGGATGACCTGGAAAACCTGGCGCAGCGCCTGCGCCCGTGTCAACCGTGCGTTATAACGCTTGCCGGACAGCGCCCCCGCATACATAAAATCCAACTTGAGGTAGCCATATCCCCACTCGTGTACCGCCTCCTGCACCAGATTTCGGATGTGTGCCTGCACGCCGGGATGCGTAGGATCAAGCGCTCGACCCAGAAATCCCGAGATCAAGCCCGGCGAAACCGGACGGCCACGCGGCGCGCGCAGCAACCAATCCGGGTGTTGGGTAGCAAGCGCCGACTTGGGATGCGCCGTCAATGGGCCAAGCCACAGTCCCGGGGTAAACCCAGAACCTCGGATGCGTTCGGCCAGCCAGCGGAAATCGTGTGGAAAGCGCGCGTTACGCTCGGTCCAGTCACCCCACTGTGTCTGATAGCCCTCGTCGAGTTGGATAACCTCCATCGGAACTTCGTCGGCGAGTAAAGCCGCCGCTGCCAGGTTCTCGATAATGTCCGCTTCACTCACCCGGTTGCCGTATACGATCCAGGAGCACCACCCCGTCGGAGCCGGACGCGGCGTAGGGAGTTGCATCTGGCGAATAACGGCGTAAGCATACTGCGCGAACGGATCCGTGCTGGGCAAAGGCGCCCATTCCAAATAGAACCACTCGGAGGCCAGTCCTTCGCCCACATCGAGCAGCAGATCATCAGCCTGGGATTGCACGGTCAGCGCGTGATGGCCGGGGCGTACATCGGCAGCGACTTGCACAAATTGATCCGCGAGTGACACACCTCCGGCGATCAACGCCTCCCTGGGTGTCACCACCGCGCCGACCATCTCACTCCAAAAACGTCCGGTCCGCCAACCATAAGGTGTTGCAGCATTGTGGATCATGGGGCCTTGGAGCCAACGCTCAGGCAAAGAGAATGTCACAGCATGACGGTGTGCCGGTAAAAATCCGGCGGTGGACCAGGACTGCCAGCCATTCGTATAGAAACCGGAGGGTGACTCAATCGACTCAAATCCATCGGGGGTTGTGCGGACAAAAAAGCGGCGCACATGCACGGGGTCCGGGCCGACATTTGTCACTGAAACCTTGAGCAGAACAAACGGGCGCGATGCGTAGACCCGTATGGCTACGCTCAACGTCAGCCCCTGGAATTCCTGGAGATAGATCGTTGCACCGTCCGCTTGCCCCTGGACATCCTCGAGGTGTTCTGTCGTCACACGACCTGCGGGAAGCTTATCCGTCGTCAATGTGCGGACGCGCCTGCGCCGGATGACTTCGACGCCGAAAAAACAGTGCAAGGCGCGCCCCGGGCTTTGCAGGTGTAGTGTACCGGTATGAGGCTCCCAGCGCACTTCAAAACACGGGCTTTGAAACAACAGCGACATCGTTGAAACCATACCCCTTAGGCAACGTCGGTCAACGCGCAGCAACCCACCACGCCAGGATCACACACAGCGCACAAATCGCCAGGATTATTCCTCCGACCGCCACGGCCAACACAACAACAACGATCTTTCTCTGGCGAGGATCCGCCTCGATTTTCTCGCCCGCCTCTACCAGCAGCCCCAGACCGTACTCCAGGACCAATGCGCCCAGCGTGGCCACTGCCGTCCCCACCGGAACGGAGAGAGCCAGCGCCAGCACAATGGCAATCAGGAGTTGCATACGCCCCCTGGAATTAGTCGGGTAGTCGTTAGTCTGATAGTCGAGAGTCTGATCATCATTACGACACTGGCAGCGGCTGTGATGCGCCACGCGCGCCTAGAGATCCAGCCGGATATGAAGCTCCTTGAGCTGCCGCGCGGAAACTGACGCAGGCGTGTCGGCCATCAGGTCGGTGGCCTGCGCTGTCTTGGGGAAGGCGATGACCTCGCGGATGTTGTTTTCGCCGGCCATCAGCATCACCAGGCGGTCGATGCCGGGCGCCATCCCACCGTGCGGCGGCGCGCCGTAGGAAAACGCCTCCATCATGTGTCCAAATTTGGCGCGCGCTTCGTCTTCCGGGTAGCCCAAAACGCGGAAAATATCCATCTGTATCTTCGGATCGTGAACGCGGATGCTGCCCGAGGCCAGTTCATAGCCGTTGCAGACCAGGTCGTAGGCATCGGAGAGCACGGCGAGTGGATCGGCGATCATAGCTTCATAGGTGTTCGGACGCGGCATCGTGAAGGGATGATGTGCGGCATCCCAACGCTGCTCCTCGGCGTTCCACTCGAACATCGGGAAGTCAAGCACAAAACCGAAAGCCAAGAGTTGTGGATCGGCCAGCGCCAGCCGGTCGCGGAAGGTGAGGCGCAGCGCCGACAGCGCCGCCCCCACTACCGCCTCCTCTGCGGCGACAATGCAAACCAGGTCGCCGGTCTGCGCGCCGGTACGCACAGCGATCTCGGCCAATTCACCCTCGGAGAGGAATTTTACCGCCGATCCTTTCACGCCGTCGGCGCGGAAAGCCAGCGTCACCAACCCCTTCGCGCCTTGGCCCTTGGCGATTTCGGTGAGGGTGTCGATTTCGCTGCGGGCGTAGTCGGCGCAGCCCGGCGCCACAATCCCCTTGACCTGCCCGCCAGATTGCACCGCCCCACTGAACACGCCAAAGCCACTTTGGGCCAGCGCAGCGGTCAAGTCCACCAACTCCATGCCAAAACGCAAGTCCGGCTTGTCGACGCCGTAACGCGCCAGCGCCTCTGCGTGGGAGAGACGTGGGAAAGGCGAGAGGATACGCTTCTCCGGCACGACAGCCGGAATCAGGTTCGTAACCAGGTCCTCAACCAGGTCCAGCACATCGTCGCGGTGCACGAACGACATTTCCAGGTCAAGTTGGGTGAATTCGGGTTGGCGGTCGCCGCGCAGGTCTTCGTCGCGGAAGCAGCGGGCGATCTGGTAGTAGCGCTCGAAGCCTGCAACCATCAGCAATTGTTTGAGTTGCTGGGGGGATTGGGGAAGCGCGTAAAATTTACCGGGGTGGACACGGCTAGGCACGAGATAGTCCCGCGCGCCCTCCGGCGTCGATTTGAACAATTGTGGGGTCTCGATGTCCAGAAAACCGTGTTGATCGAGGTACGCGCGGATGAACTGCACCGTCCGGTGGCGCAGGATGATGTTACGCTGCATGCGTTTGCGGCGCAGGTCGAGATAGCGATAGCGCAACCGCAGGGCCTCATCGACCGGCGCATCGTCGTAGATGTAGAACGGCGGCGTCTGCGCTGTGTTGAGGATATGCACTTCGTGAGCTTCGACTTCGACTTCACCGGTCGCCCATTCGACATTCACCTGATCGACGGGCCGTCGGCGCACCACCCCGCGCACCTGGATCACGTACTCGTTCCGCACCTCGGCGGCGACGGTGCGCGCGTCGGGCGCAGTCTCCGCACTGACGACGACCTGCGTCAATCCCGCGCGGTCGCGCAGCACGATAAAGATCACACCGCCGAAGTCGCGGCGCAGATTCACCCACCCGGCCAGTGTCACCTCCTGACCCACATGCGCCGCGCGCAATTCCCCACACGTATGACTTTTGAACATAGCGTCCTCCCATAAGAAAGACTACAAAAGTCTCATCCACACTGTAGCGTGAAGCCCTCGTGTTCAAAGCAGATATTTCGCGTGGACTTTTGTAGTCTGGCTCTGACCATCCCTACTATACCACAGAGGAGGCGAAGGGGCAAGCAAACTCTCGGCAATCGGTGGGGAATTTTATCTTTGTCGCAATTGCCAAAAAAGGCAAATGCGATTAATATATTAGTAATCATAGGATATAATCACAGTCAGAATGGAATGGATCACAGGTACACTGCCCGGTTGGCTGGTCGAATGGATTCGCACCTACATCACGCCGCTCTTCAGGATTCAGGTGAAGGTGTTGGCGCGTGCTTTGGTGTCGGGCATAACCGACACGCTGCTATTTCTCAGTTTACCTCTCGCCATCAGCTACGGCAGCCAAGCGATCTGGAGCAGTCGTTACCAACTCACGATGTCCCAACAAACGCAACTCGAACGTTGGGGCAGCGTGGCCCAGATCATTGCTTACATGGAGAACGTCCCGCCAGTGGTGCCGTTGGTCTTGTGGTACAAGGAAAGTGGTATGCGCGAAGAGAATCCTGATAACTGCGAAGGCATCATGGGACTCTACACAGCGGTGAGGTCGGGTGCGCTCCCTTGCTTCCCACCCGGCCCGCTCAGTGCAGAGGAAGTTATCCGGCAGTTGCGGATAGGGACTCAAGTCTTCAAGAGCTATTGTCCAGACATCTCCTACACCACTGCCGATCCCAGGCTCATTAAAAGATGCTACCTCTACTACAATGCCGGCCCGCACAGCCGCACGGACCCCGATGATTCAGCCTACGTGATGAACGGCTACGATGCCGCCCACCAAAACATGGTGCTGACCGACATCCAGGGGCGTCAGCATCGTTTGACGGCGTTAGGCGCCTGGCCCACGCATATCGCGATGCAGACACAGTTAGCGCAGCAGCGCACATCGGGAATCTCCCCCGTGGTATTGGCGCCGGTGATGTTAATCCAGGAATTGTGGGACAAACTGTGGACCGTAACCGAAAACGTCGAGCAGAACCGCCAAAGCGACGTCGTGCTTGATGTCGGCGACACCGTTGCCAATGACGTGCCCCCCACGCTATGCCGCGCTCCAATCGTCCAGGAGTGCTTTGTCGAGCCGCACAGCGACGGCGATGCCAGCCTGCGCCCAAGCCTCAGCCCGTTGCTGCTCACGCCCTTCGAGCACGGCGAACTGATGTGTGGCTTATTTCCCGGCATTGGTCTGGCGCCCCCCAAAGCGTCCTTGGTCCTCGCTCCTATGTCAGGCTATCTCACCCGCTACACCGACGGCCGGGGCAACCTGACGATCCAGATCGAGAACGACGAATGGACGCTGTGGTTGATCGGATTGCGCTCATACACAGTGAGCGAAGGGACTGTCGCTGCCGGAGATACGATCGGCGCTGTCAACGGCCTGGGGAACCAGACGTCGGGTGTGCATTATGCCATTTATGATAAAATAGCAGCAGGTTTTGTAGATGCATTGAGTTTCATACCGGCGGACGATTGCCCGCCCACCAACAGATGATGTGAACATTATCGGAAAGGAGAGAATTATGAATACAGGCGCCTTGATCGTACTTTTACTCATCGCATTCGCTATAGCGTGGGCTTTCTGGTTGATTTTCAAACTCGACCTCAAAGATGTCAAACTCGGGAGATTGCTTGCGTATTTTATCGGCGTTATTCTGACCCTGCTCGTCGTGCTATGGATTGCATCCTGGTTTCTTCCCTGGTGGGCGGTCCGTCTGGTGCAAGGCACACGACAGTCGGCGACCGTGCAGGAGCTTCAGGTCGCTGGCGCTGAGCTATTGAAGGACATTATGTCCACTCCGGGAATCGTAGTCACAGTAGCGCCCGTCATCCCCCCCCAACAACCCGTCGTAGTTACACCAACGCCAACTGTCAGCCCGCTCACCACGCCCGGAATCGGTTCCATTCAAAGCCTGCCACTTGGCGGCGAACGGACGCATACCGTGCAATCAGGAGACACGCTATACAACATCGGCCGCAGATATGGCGTCACCGTGGACCAACTAAGGCAGCGCAACAACCTCACGGGCGATATGATCCGTGTGGGCCAGCAACTGATCATTCCGTAAGCTAACCATCCATCCCGTGAACCAGGAACCTGTTGCTACACCGCCGGTGGCCGGGAAGCGCGCCACTGCGCCTGCTGCTCTCGAAGCAGTTTGGCAGCTCTTTCAGCGAGCGATCAATCTCTTTCTGGAGAGCTTTTTGCCAAAGCCGCACTACCTGGAAGGTGAAGAGGTGCAACAGGTGATCAGGATGGCGAGCTACCGGGCGAGAATGCCCAGAATGTTAGGCATAATTGGGGTGCTTATAATCATTCCAGGTTTGATTCTTCTTGGAGCAGCCAGTCTCGCCCGGACAGAAACGACCCAACTCTTTGCATCCGCCGTCGTCATTGTTGCGCTGTTCTTCCTCTTCGTGTCGGCGCAGGAATGGCTAAATTACAATCAATGGCAGTTCATCGCGACCAACAAACGATTTATCCTCATCACGCCCCACCCTCAGCGACGCGGATTTGCCGACGTCATCTACCTTAAGGGCGGTAAAATCCAGGTCTTGGATACGAACTTCTCCAAAAGCCCCCTCTGGGGATTGTTTCAAATGTTCCAGGGCACGCGCGATGTGATGCTGAGTATGAGTGGGTATGAATTCCTGGAGACGGGCGCGCAGGTGAAAGGCGGCTTGCGTTTCCCCGACGTCAGACCGGAAGATATCCGCCGGTTAGAAGAACTGATCTTTGGTTGATTGCGCCACGCCTGGTACACAGAAAACCCCACAATGCAGACTGTGGAGTTTTTCGTTGACAGGGTAAATCTGCGCGAGTGTTTGTGGCACATCAGCGCCGACGCAAAAGTGCAACCACACAGATTAGCGCCAGCAGCAAAGCCGGAGCTGAACCGCAGGTCGGTTTCGGCGGAACACCTTCCACAGGCACGAATGTGCGCGGCGGCAACGGTGTAAGCGTAGCAGAACTGGCGCCCACGGCCGCCGGATAGGCTGTGGGCGACGCTGCCGGCGGAATGACAACAACGCGCGGGGTCGGGGTCGAGAGGCGAAATGGCGTCGCCGTGGGCGTGGGTGTTGCGGTGGACGTCAGCTCGACAGTCACTGTGAGCGTAGGCGTAGCCGGGACAGACGTGGCCGTCGGCGTGATAGTTGCCGTCGGCGCCACAATCTCAGGGGTGGCGGTAGGTGGTTCAGGCGTCGGTGTGGGTTCTGCGGCGATCCTCGCGGAGCGATAGTCGGCAGCTAATTCAGCAGTCAACCCGATGTAGAAATCACCGTACAGCGTCGAAGGTTCGATGTGCGTCCCTTCCAACCACTCGTTGAAGCTGGTGATGACGACCCAGTCGGCATCGCTCTGCGCTGCCCCTTGCCAACATGCGCGATAATATGCCCCACCTTCGCGCGGACGCACAAAAGCGTCGGGGCGGCCGGTCGCTGAATCGTCATAGCCGGGCATCACCGTCGCCACCCAATAACGAGTTGCGTTATGCTGTGCGTTCCACCGTTCCACGGTAGCCCCCCAGCGCACCAGAACCGCCGCCGGAGTCGCTGACCACGCGACACTGTAAAGATAGAGGCCGTCAAAAACCTCAAGATAATCGAGCTGCACGCCTTCGGCGATCCACACCATCTGCCGTTCAGGATCCACCTGGGCGCGAATCGCCTGCCATGTAGCGACGGAGAACTGTTCCTGCCGCCAGAAGAAGACGACCGGACGGCCATCCACCCGCAAGTACGCGGGATGTTGCGCACGACCATCTCGCAAAGTTTGCAAGGCCGTCAGCACTGCGTCCTCGCTCTGCAAGAAAGGGCCGCCCATATCGACCGAGACCGCCGCCCGAATCCCCTGAATTTGCGCCTGGTCCAACAGAATACGAAAGTTTGGTTCGGTCTGATTGTTGGTCATGTCTGGGCCGTACCAGGCCTGGACCAGGGCATCAATGCCGGCCTCACGCGCCGCGAGCACGTGCTGCTGGATGGCGTAGACATCGCTGGAATGATAGAGCTGCAACGGCTTATCGAGCAGCGGCTTCTCCCACGTCAGCATATCGAACCAGGCGTAGTAGAAGGCCAACACCAGCCGCTCACCGGACTGTGTGCTGTCCTGCGCGCGGACCGGTGCGTGACGCCCTACAAGCAGCAGGCATAGCAGCAGGCTCAACAGGCAATAGCGACGCCGTCCCAATTACATACCTCCTCTCGGTGTTGTCGAAGGTCGAAAGTGGCAAACATTCGGCAGTCAGCTTTCAGCCTTCAGCCAAGATACACAAAATGCAGCGAAGCGTTTTTACAGATACAAGAGCTGAACGTTGATGGCTGATGGCTGACCGCTAACGACAAGTATAGCGCGGCGGGGGAATTAAACAAATCTGGACAGCAAGCCCAGCTTCGAGTATAATCACAGTAAATGAGACGATAAAGGAGATAAGTATGCCGGTATTGAGTTGGATCAGTGACGGATTAGGAATGATTGTGGGCTTTTTGGTGTGCCTGATCCCGTTGATTGTAGTGCATGAGCTAGGCCATTTCATCATGGCGAGATTGATCGGCGTGTGGGCGCGTGAGTTCGGCATCGGCTACCCGCCGCGCATAATCAAACTTTTCAAGTGGCGTGAGACGGATTTCACCCTCAACTGGTTGCCGCTCGGTGGATTCGTGCGGCTCGAGGGCGAGCAAACCTTCGCGGAAGACAAAGACAAGGAAGAGAGCGAGGAGATGTCGCCAGAAGCTCTGGCTGAAAAACAGGAGGCCTACCGCCACAGCCTGTACGCGCAACCGCCGGGGAAACGCATCCTGCTGTACCTGGGCGGGCCGCTGATGAACTTGCTGACGGCGTGGGTGCTGGCGACGCTGCTCTTCATCACAGGGCTTCCAATAGCGCGCGTCATCATCAACGAGGTCGCACCGGAGTCGCCTGCCGCCGAGGCCAACCTGCAAGTCGGCGACACCATCGTCGCCATCAACGGCGAAAGGGTCGAATCCACTGACGATGTCACCCTCTATGCGCAGGAAAGTCTCGGTGAACCGACCGAATTCCTGCTGGAGCGCGACGGACAAACGGTCACCGTGTCGCTCATCCCGCGCACCGATCCGCCAGCAGGCCAGGGGGCGATAGGTATCTTGATTAGCGGCATAGACAGCGGAAGGCTCAAGCATTATCCTCTGGGAGAGGCTTTTGTCTACGGCAGCCGGTATCTGGGGGAAATCGTCGGTGCGACGGTGTTCTTCCCGGTTTACGTGATTCGTGGGTTGATCCCCATCGAACAGGCGCGGCCTGTAGGCGTGATCGGGATCAGCCAAATCGCGCAACGCTCCGTGGAAGACAGCATTTCCACCGGCGCGGCTTACCCACTCCTCAACATTCTCGTTCTCGTCAGCGTGAGCCTGGGCATCTTCAATCTGCTGCCCATCCCGGCGTTGGATGGCGGGCGGATTCTGTTCGCCATCGTGGAGAAAATACGCCGCAGACCCCTGACGCCGGCTCTGGAAGAACGTATCCACATGGTGACGCTGATGTTGCTCGTCGCCCTTTTTATCTTCATCACCGTTATGGATATTGTCGCGCCGATTCAAGTGCCCTGAATCCAGATCGCCTTATGAGATGAAGGACGCATGACCAATCAAAAGATCACCGATAGCCTGTGGCAAAGTTTGCAAGAGCTGCAAAACATGCCGCAAGCTGCCGACCTGAAGCAGTTTTCCGGCTTGCTGGCAGAGGAC
>DYKY01000028.1:0-3946 GCA_020722365.1 Thermoflexus sp. | reverse complement strand
GCGCTGGCGCACTTTGTGTTGATGGGTGAGTTGAACAAGATTCTCCCGCGCTCCTTCGAGGTCGCCTGTGCAGCGCTGTTGAAAGCCCACAACAACTTCGATGAAGATCTGGATGTGCGCCGTCACGCGCTTGAGGCGCTGGCATACACCAATCTGCACGGTACGCCGGAGATGATCAAAGTAGCCTATGCTCACCCCGAAGAGAAAATGCGCATCAGCGCCGTCCTCGCGATGGGCCGCAGCTCCGACAAACGCTGGGCCAAAATCGCCTGCCGGGAATTGCTCAACCCGCTGCCGGAGATGCGCTACGAGGCGACGCGCGCCTGCGGCGAGTTGGCCCTGCCCGAAGCCGTCCCCGCGCTGGTCGACTTGGCCGAGGATGTCAACATCGACATTCAGCAGATGGCGCTGTGGGCGCTCGGTCAGATCGGGGGGAAGCAGGCGCAACGCACGCTGGAGAAGTACATCAATGCAGACAACCCGGCGCTGCGCCAGGCGGCACGCGACGCGCTCGAAGAACTGGAGTTCTTCCATGGCGACCTGGCGACCTTCTTCGGCCCGCCCGCAGAATTCGACGGTGCCGGCGAGGGTAGTTGGGCCGAGGATGACGCCCACGAAGGGGTCACCTTTGAGAAAAAGCTCGCATTCGGTTTTGGCGAAGCGAGTTTTGACGACGATGCCTTCGAGGACGACGATGCCTTCGAGGACGACGATGCCTTCGAGGACGACAAGGATTTCGACGACGAGGACGACCTGCTCGCCTTGTATCTCGACGACGAAGATGACGACGACGAGGAGGAGGAGGAAGACCTGTGGGCCTGATTCCTGAGACGCAGCGCAGTTACATCGGCGGCAGAACCCTTGCGCTACTGGGGCTGCTCCTGGCGGTCTTCATGTCCCCGGCGTATGCCCAAGATGCCGTCGTCGCCGAACACACATATACGTTCAGCCAGATGGCAACGTTCACGCTAACCTTTCCACCGGAAACTGCACCGGACGCCGCCACGCTATATCTCAAGGTTGGAACATACACGCAGAATTATCCCACGCCGGTCGTTGAGGACGTCGCCCAACAAGAGCGCAACTTGAGCGAGGAACCCTTTCCGCCTTTCACGACAATCGGCTATTGGTGGGAATATCAGGATACGCAGGGGCAAATACGCACGACAGAGAAACAGCACTTCCTGTACGAAGACAATCGCTTTGCCTGGGAAACCTTACACGATGGCACCATCACACTGCATTGGGTGACAGGCGACAAAGTTTTGATGAACAACGCGCTCAACATTGCCCAATCCGCCATCGCCGAAATCCAGGAGACCCTGAATGCGCCGGTGATCAATTCGGCAACGCTTTACATTTATCCTTCGCTGCCCGACCTGCAGTCGGCGCTGCGACTGACGGGGTACGAGTGGGTCGGCGGGCAAGCCTATCCCGAAATCGGTGTGGTGCTGCTCGCCATCTCGCCATCCAGCGAGGCCATCCTCAAGATGAAGCGCGACATCCCGCACGAGCTGACGCACAAAGTGCTCTACGATCTTACCGGGGCGCAAGGTTATGCCGCCCTGCCCATCTGGCTCAACGAAGGACTAGCCTCCACCTTCGAACGCAGCCCCGATCCCGCCTACGCGCTGGCCTTGCAACGCGCCTCGCAGGACGGTAAGCTGATCCCGATGACAACACTATGTCACCCGTTCCCCACAGAAACCGATCGCGCCCTTCTGGCCTATGCGCAAAGCCAAAGCTTCGTCAGCTACCTGCAGCAAACCTATGGCTGGACGCAGATGCGCGCACTGATCGACGCCTACAGCAACGGATTGGAATGTTCAACGGGCGTCAAACAGACATTTGGGGCTGATTTAGCTACGCTGGAACGCGATTGGCGCGTCTGGATGGAGCAGCAGAACCAGGATAGCGCCGTCTCCGCAACGTGGGCCTACGTAGCGACGGTCGTCCGCGATCTGGCGCCCTGGTTGATTCTGATGGGCTTGCTGTGTGTTCCGGCCTGCGTCATGTGGGTGGGCACGCGCTTCGCACGATGAAATCAATATGCGATTTTCGCGGATCACAATCCGCGTCCCATAAAGCGCCGGATGTGATCCGGCGCAAGCATCTAACAGAGTCTTGACTTAGTGCGGCCTGACCGCGACGAGATAGTTCAGGAACACGATGCCGTTGTAGCCCTTCGCGTGCGCGCCGCCAAGCGCGAACGCCCCCGCCGGGAAGTCGCGGCTGTAGACACAGAACGGATACGTCCCGCCCGGCGTTTCGATATCCACCAGCAAGTTTTCCTCACGGGTGAAGCCCTGCAACCACTTGGGGAGTTGGTTCGCCTTAGCTTGGTAGATGACGTACAGCTTGCTCGGGCGTGTCAGCTTAAAACGCAGCAGTTTGTCCTCCGTGGAATCGTAGTCGAGGTCGGCGGGCATCACCGCGTGCAGGCCGGTCAGCGCCAGCGGGACCGTGGTGACGATGTAGTCGCGGTCGGTGTAGCACGGTCGATACGCGCGCAGAACCGTGGTGCGATATTCGCGCTCGCTGGTGGCCTTCACATATGCGAAGGGATTCTCGTAGCGATAAGCATACTGAGGATGCTGACCCTGTTCCTTGTGCGCCACCACCGCCATCCCGCCGACCACCGAGGTGAGTGGATCCATCTCGCGGATCTTGTCGTGGCCGAAGAGGCTTTCGAGTAGGTTCACAAACGCGGGCACAAGCGACGCGCCGCCGGTGCGCAGCACCACATCCACCTGATCCAGGCGCAGCCCTGCATCCCGCACGACTTGACGGAGTTCTTGTGCCACGTTGATCAGTTCCAGCTCGATCATTTCCTCGAAGGCGCGGCGCAAAATCCGTTCGTGGATGGCGATGGACTCGTAGTCGTAATCCAGGCGCGCCAGCAAGTTATCGGTGAGCGCCTTCTTCGTCCGCTCAATGTGGCGAAAGAGGTCAAAGCCGATGTTCTGTGTGACGAGCGTTTCCAACGCCCGCATTGCCTGGGGATTGTCGCTCGTTTTCTGGAACTTCCTGATCCGCTCCAGCGGCATCGGGCGCGAAAGTTCCGGCATCGTCTGCCAGGCGTGCAGCAGATCGAGGTAATCCGGCGGAAAATCCAGGCCGCCATCCACGCGCGTCCCCTGGCCGAAGTACTTGAGCAGCGACAGCATAATCCGCCGGTCCAGATCGTCGCCGCCGACGAGCACACCGCGCGTCGCAATCACGCGCGGCGGCTGCGCGCCGCCCACCTCGGCGATGGTCAGGTCGAGCGTGCCGCCGCCGAAGTCGAAGACGAGCGCGATTTCGCGTTTCTCGCTGGCCATGTGATGGAGATGCGCCGCCGCAATCGGCTCCATCTGGAACGAAATGTCGCGGAATCCCGCAAAGAGCGCCGCCTTGTAGAGGATCTCCTCCGCGCGCAACGTATCTTCAGGCGTATCGCAGAAGCGCACCGGACGACCAAGCACGACGCTGTCGCACGTCTCGCCCAGTTGCGCCTCGGCGCTGGCCTTCATCGAGTGCAGGACGATGGCGATCAGCTCATCGAGGGTGAAATAACGGTCGAAGATGTCCGTCCCCTCATAGCGCGGATCGCGCAGCGCGGTCTTGACCGATTGCAGCAGCCGCCCGTGCGCCCCAACGTCGGTGTCGATGTAGAGATCGTGCCAGTAGCGGATGGGGCTGGAGCCGGCCCCGCCAACGATGATCTCGATGGGGTGAATCTCCTTGCGCTCCCACACAATGCGGCGTCCCGTTTCCCGCGCCAGATACTCGTTGGCGGCCTGCGTGCCCAGCAGGGTGCGATACTCGCGGTCCAGATAGATGAGCGAAGGAAGCACGTGCGGGTTCTCGTTCGCGGCATCCAGTTCAATGAGGTGCAGTTTCTGGCCGTCATAATACGCGACCGACGAGTTCGTGGTGCCAAAATCGATTCCAATACGTGGCATAG
>DYKY01000211.1 GCA_020722365.1 Thermoflexus sp. | reverse complement strand
CCGCCCGCCCACTGACCGCCTGCTTGATAAACGGCCGCAGCAACGCCTGCCGCCAGCGGGGAACTTGCAGCGCGTCGAGCGCCGATTCAGGGATCAACTCTGCCTTTTGCCCTCTGTCTTCTGCCTTCTGCCTTGCCACCGAGAGCGCCGCCCACACGGCCACACTCACCCGCCATTCACGCGCGCGCGGCCAGCACGGCCCAGTCGAGCGCGTCGCGCTCCACGCGCAGCACGCCGAGGATGTCGCGGACCCCGTGGGGATGCGCCAGGCCGTGGTGAACGGCGGTGTGATAGCACAGGTGCAGGACTTCGTCTTCGGGGCAGAGGCGCAGCGCGGGCGCCCCGGCAATGTCGGTGGGGATGGCGTGCGCCCAGAGGCCGTCGAGGTCGAAGGCGGTGGTGGCGCGGAACCAGGACAGCGCTGCCAGTTCCCAGCATAGGTCAAAAACCGTTATGCAATGGGCGGATTAACAATCCAATACCGTTCAATCCCGGTCACCCGATCAAAATCCGCATCATCCGATGCGATCTGCGTGATCTGCAAGCGTTGCATCAAGGTGACGTGCAATGCATCGCGTGGCAAAAGGCCAAATCGCGTAATGTTATTCAACATCGGTGTGAGATCACGTGGATCGGTACCCACCAGGGCAAAATGAGGCAATGTAAGCAACTTCTGCACTGCCTGTGCAACGGGCGGGCCATAATCCGCAATTGCGCCAGGTAAGTCTTCACGCAACACATTCAGAGGATTATGCCCCGCGCGCTCCTTAATCAGGGCTAATAGCAAACGGTAAAACAGTTCATCTACGACCAAAAGACTCACGTAAGCCGTTAATTCACCACGTACAACCCGTATAAGAAAATGCTCAATGTCCGCCAAATGCAATGGATCAGCACGCAAGTACATGTACAAGACATTGGTATCCACATAGACATTGCCTTGTACGATTTCAGCGAGCTTCATACAGGTGGCCCACTTTCATTTCGAAATCATACTCTGACGCCGGTTCTTGACCTAGACAACCGGCTAATTCCGCCAAAATCGCTTCTGGGTTAGAAGCCGGCATAGCCACAATCCGAATTTCACCCTGCCTCACAATAATACGCACTTGTTTTTCCAGGCCCGCCTCGCTCAACAGGTTTCTCTCCAAAATCAAAGCATCTTGCCCGGTTATCGGTCTTGCCAGCACTGTCATCTCGCCCTCCTCACAAACCCAATCGCGTAAACACCTGTACTCGCGTACTGGTACTTTTATTGTAGCACAAGTCTGCAAATGGCGAATGGCGAATGGCGAATGGCGAATGGCGAGTTGCGAGTTACGAGTTACGAGTTACGAGTTACGAGTTACGAGTTACGGATGGCGGATGGCGGATGTCCGTGGGGACGGCGCGCGCCCAGAGGCCGTCGAGGTCAAAGGCGGTGGTGGCGCGGAGTCAGGACATGGTAACGGATGCCAATGCACGCCACTTCGATCAAAGCAAAGCGATGAATTCTTCGGTCGTCAAGTCAGCCTTACGGAGTAAATCACGCAACAGTCCCGGTCCCAGAACCGGATGGCAGGGGTATAGAAAGCGTATAAATCGAACCGCTTTTGATCAGCACAACGTGGCTGCCCCGCTGCCGGGCGACGTCCCAGCCAGCCTTTTGAAAAACACGGACCGCTTCGCGCCCTGAAACACGCGGAAGCTTAGGCATAGACCGGGACCTCAATTTCCAGGCTTTCAATCACCAGCGGCAGACCTTGCTCCTGACGTACCTCCAGACATAGCTGTATCGCTTCCTGGATGTTCCGTAAGGCTTCCGCCTGAGTTTTCCCCTGGCTTATACATCCCGGTATCACCGGGCACTCTACCACGTACCAGCCGTCTTCATCTTGGTATACTGTAACCGGCAAACGCATCTTTTCCTCGCGCGGCGCTTCACTTACATAGCTAGAGACCATTGTTAACCTCGCAGACTTGTTCGCTATCGCTTTGCTTACCGGACCGCCATTGAGCCAGCAATATGCTGGCGTTGTGTGTGGTATCTTCTGGCAGAAAGAAAACGGGCATAATTCAACACCTCTTGCCCGGCGCTTTCTGGGAGTGTTTCCAGCAGTTACGACCCGAATGCTTGGCCTCAACGAGCATACCGACGATTCCGATAAAGCGTACCCCCAAATGCCGAGCTGTTTCGCGGCCCAGGCTCTCATCCATTAACAGCAACTCAGCTTCTAATTCCAGGGCCAGGGCAATCGCCTCGGATTCTCCGGCATCCAGATCCTGTCGCAAAGCTCGGACCAATGTCGCGTTTGTCACGCTATGTCTCTTGATCCATACAGCGTTTGCAACCAACTCCGCGCCGGGTAGGCCAGCGCCGGCAACAACGACTTCCTGCCACACAGCATCAGGAATGTGTATCTCAGCGTATAACTCGCGCAGCAACTCCAACTGACCAATCCGCGCCAGGTTGATCAACGGCGAGGCATTGCTCACGATGCTCATAAGCGGCCAAGCTCCTGCAAAGTTGCCAGATCATCTTCATAATCGGTCAGGTCATAATGTACCGGAATCCCCCGGCTTCCTAGCAGTTGCTGAAAAGCCCACACGGTCATCCCAACCATCTCCCGCGCTTTGCCAAAAGAGAGCTTTCCCTGCTGAAAGAGCGACAAAGCGAGTTCGCATTTGAGTTCTTCTGGACGCATGCGTGTGGTGTGGAGCACATCACGCGGTATTTCAAGAGCAATCGTCGATGCCATAACGCCTCCTCTGGGCTGGCCTGCTTCAGCGAAACACAAGCTTTATCGAAATGCAAATCTACATCTCCATTATAGCACACGCCCTAAGGGAAACCAACCACAAGAGAATGAGCGAATCAAGAATGGTGAATCGCGGCGTTTAGGAGTGCGGTAGCGCCGCGCGCGAGGACTTGGAGGGGATAGGTCAACTGTCGCCAGAGGGCTTGCCGGGGGGAAAGATCATAGCGCAATTGCAACCACCGCCGGCCGGGGAACAGGCCGCGCAAGACGACGCCCTACGCAGACGTGGGATCGCGCTCCACGCGCAGCACGCCGAGGAGGTCGCGGACCCCGTGGGGATGCGCCAGGCCGTGGTGTAATGCCTGATGACTTTGCTTACCCTATTGCTAGATTCTTATCGTAACACGGACTCTGGACCAATCACCTGTATTCCGTTGGACGCGAAAACACGCCAATCGGTCACATCATACGTGTACACGCGCGTTACACCCGCAACTAAAGCCGTCGCCGCGTGCCGGGCATCGTGGACGCGGCGAGCCGTTAGCTTGTGTTCGGCAACCAGATCAAGCAGAAGCAATCCTGCTTCGATTCCGGTCGGCAAAACCTGGATGGCCGAGGGAGATTCGACCAACAGGCGAACCACTTCGGCAGCGCGCGCCGGTGCATGCGGGGGCATGGCTTTCTCCCACGTTAACGCCGCATAGACTTCACTCAAGATGCCAACTGTGGTACAGACGGGCAAGGCCCGCGTCGCGCCGCCTCAACCAGCGGATAGGCCTCCGCGTGACGAGGGTCGCCAGACAACAACGCGGCAATGAAAAGCCCCGCGTCAAACAGAATCATCTCACCCGATGTCATAAATGGCATCCTTCCATCCTTGAGGAATATAGCCATCCAGTACCGGCAACGGCTTCAGTTTCTCCCGGGGCGCAATAACGATTTCCTGGTCATTGGACACCCAGATCGTCAAAACCTGGCGTTCCCGCAAAATCCGGGCAAAGAAATCCTCCAAAGAAATACCCTTGAGAGCCTCTAAGGTAAGTGTTTGTGCTGCCATATCAACTCCTACATCTGTACACCTGATGTTTTTGTTTTGCCACCAGTTCATGCCAGCAGGAAGTGACTACCAACAGCCCCACCGCCAGACAGCACGCGGCTTTCAGGAGCTAACTTGACCGGCGTGGAGAGTTCTGCTGTTATTCTGGCAAGTACAACCGACCGGGTTTCTGCCTGGGGACACGCCTGAGAAAAAAGAGGATCGATTAGAAAGGAATATGTACAATCTGATCTTCGTATTCGCCTGGATAAGCGGCCTCCCAGACCAGCAATAAATCTTCAATGATCTGTTTCAACGGCGCCCCTGGACGTAAGGTGAAGATACCAGGCACATGTCTACCCATCGCCAGGTGTTCACGTAAATGGCGCGGCATAGACCGCCGGTTACGGGTAATCAAATAATAAGACTCACATTCAAGCCAAAGCAGAATATCAGGATCGGTAGTACCTAAGGACGGCGCCAGTTCATCACCTACGTAAATGACATTGATCATAGGCTGTCGCCGACGCAACTGATCGCCCAGAGCACGTGCAGTGTTTTCATCTACAAGATAGCGAATCTCATTCATACGGCTGACGCTTGCGCCAGTGTTGGCCGGCGCGCTTTTAGTTCACGCAGTCGCCGCACCGCCGGCGAGGGGCGCTGTTGTTGCGCTTCCCATTCGGCCTCGGCATACGCTCGCCAACGCGCCAGATAAGCGTCTACGTCTTGACGATAGCGCAAGTAATAAGTCAGGGTGGCATACACCTGCTCCAGGGTCAAGGCGCGGTAACGCGCAACGATCTCTTCCGGGCTGACCCCGTTGAGATAGTCGTCCAGCACGGTCTCGATGCCTACACGCGTCCCCTTAATACGAATGTCGTCTACGTCTAAAAACTCGAAATAATCTGCTAATTGCATACGCTCCTCCTTCACGCTCGCATAACCTATCTCAGGTTAGCCTCAGCGATTTAGCCTTATTGTAACATAGGTTCATTCCAGCGGAAAAGCGAAGTATGAACACACCCACCGCCAAACAAGGGTAAGTTTCCCAGAAGCTAACTTGACCGGCGCGGGGAGCCTCACTGTTATTCTGGTAATTGCAATAAACCAAATTTCTGCTTGAGTACGCGCCATATAAAGAGCGGATTGCCGATGAGGTAGCGTTTCCAGAGGCGGCGGGTTGAGAGGAGTTACGAATGGTGAATTCCGGCTCGTCGGAGCGCACCGGCGCCGCGCCCGAGGACTTGCAGGGGATAGATGACCTGCCGCCAGAGGGCTTGCCGGGGGGAAAGATCATAGCGCAATTGCAACCACCGCCGGCCTGGAAACAGCCCCCGCAGCACCACGCCGGGCAGATCACGCACACGATCCACGAGCAGCACCCCCAAGAACCGCATCGTCCCGGACATCAGCGCCGCCCGCCCACTGACCGCCTGCTTGATAA
>DYKY01000027.1:24179-30343 GCA_020722365.1 Thermoflexus sp. | reverse complement strand
AATGTGCTTTATAAAATCAGGTTTGCAAATTTATATCAACGAAATCAGAGTAAGCTTTCGGCTGTCAAGTAATCGGCGATCTCGACGAACTGCGGGTGCAGGGTTGGCTCGCCGCCGGTCAACTTGGCGTTGTTCAGCCCGAGCGGCTTGGCCTCCGTCACGGCTTTGCGCAGCAGGTCCAGGTCAAGACATTCGCCGGGATCGAGCTTGCCGTTCACATACCTCGGCGCGATTCAGCAGTGGCGGCAGTTCAGGTTGCAGCCGTTCGTGATGTAGAGGTAGAAGGAGGTCAGTGCAGGGATGCCGTCGGGCAGGTTCAGGGCCGGGGCGTCCGGGACGGGCGCTTCCTGGGGGAGGGGGTCACAGATGGTCATAGACACCACTCCACATCGGCGCAGCCACTTTTTCTTGAAGCCACAGGTTAATCAAAGTCTCCGCAGATACCCCCTGCCGTCGCGCACGGTCACGGATTTGTTGCAATAAATCCCTGGCAATGGCACAGTATACCTTGCGCCCCTCAACGGCTACCTCAACCTCAACATCTTCCATCAAATCTTCATAATCAGCGCTGCTATGCGTGTCCCAAAACTCCCAGAAGGCTTCTAGCGAGTTGAAGTTCTCAGGCAGTGTATCTTTCACAATCTGTTCATTTTCCATAGCTTCTCCGTTCTTTTTGATCCATATCGCGCGCGCTTAAAATTAGAGCCTCGTGTGTCAATTTGTAGATAAAGAAAACAGCCAGGTAACGTCCCGCTTCAGTTTGACCTAAAGCGCGATACACATCTTCACCGCGAAAGTGTCCTCGGTGCATTTTCGTGACACGTGGCCGGTTATCAAAAACGGCTTCGACTTCTTCAGTGAAGACGTTGTGCTTGATCTCTAGCTTCTCTACAACGTCTTCTAGCCAGATAAAATTGATGATTCTCACCGCGTAGCCTCAGAGGAACTAACCTAATAACTGCAGAGTCCATCCAGCTTCAGTTCAGCAACGACATTGGCATGGGAAACAGTCGGTTCAGCATATCGCTCGGCGGCAATGGCTAAATCCGCGAGGTCCTCCATAAGTTCTTGAAATTTCTCTATCGGCAACACGACGGCAGTTTTCCTGCCTGATGCATCGGTAATGTATTGGAGATCCAGTTGTTTGCTCGTCAACATTTTTGTCTCCTGTTATCCAATTTCCCCTACAACTGTCTGCCACTCCATCCAGCCTGCCCTTTGACGATTGCCGCCAGCCGCTTTGAGCGCGGCAAACGCCTGTCGCACGATGTGGGTGTCTTCCAGTTCCACCTCGACAAGGTTTTGTTGATGCGCAACATTGTCAATCGCGCGCAGCAAACGGCGTTTATTGGCTTCAGACTGCAGCAAATAAGCCGTTTCGTCACTTTCCTCGCTCACGACAATTTCGATCTCTTTATCAGGCATGACGACGTAGACCTCCATAGCCTCACGAATCTTCTGGATGGCTATTTCGCGTGTCTCACCCTGGCTTTTACAGCCGGGCAGTGTGGGACATTCTGCTACCCAATTCCCATCTTCTGCGGGATACACCAAGATCTGTCGCGTTTTCTTTTCCATTTCACTACTTCCTATGTCTCTCGTATGGCCCGCGATATGGAAATCGCGGCTACTCCAGGCTGTAATACGGGTCCTCGCCCTTGAAGACGCGATAGCAGTTCATCGGGTTGCGGGTGTTGATGTCGCCGTTGAAGAAGAGCGCGCCCTGCGGATGGCATTACGTTGTAGGCGCTTGATGCGCCAAAGCATAAACACGCAAGGCGGCTGTTAAATAACGTTGATAATGATCGCCCTGCGCTTTGAACCATTCCAAAACTTCTGGCTCGACCTCCACCATCACCTCAACTTTTGACTGCGGCATCCGCCACTGTGCAGTCGCAAAAAACTCCTCTTCCAAAGGAGGAATATCCGATGTGTCAATCATTTCATCGGATAGTGCGTCAAGACGTTCCAAATTCGTCTTGATAAGCTTTTTCGTATCGTTTCCTTTCATCGCTTCTTGCCTTTCTAAAAGAGATCACCCGGATTGTGTCTGAATGTGGCTCTGTAAAGATAACCACAACAACTCTTAAAGCCAGTAGACCCATCCCGATCCAACGATCTTCTCCATATTCCTCACGGTCATCAAGTTTCACCAACATCGGATGCTCAAAAACTAAGTGTGCATCTGCAAAATCAAGCCCATGTTTTTGCAGGTTAGCTGCGTTCTTGTTTGGATCCCATTCGAACTTCATCTTTCACCCTACGATGCGTTATGAGGCCTTACACCCCGCGCGATATGGAAATCGCGGCTACATTGCCTCACCGGTTTCCAAAGTGTAATACGGGTCCTCGCCCTTGAAGACGCGGTAGCAGTTCATCGGGTTGCGGGTATTGATGTCGCTGTTGAAGAAGAGCGCGCCCTGCGGGCAGCCGCCCGTGCAGAACCCCTGGTAGATGCAGTCACGGCACGTGTCCAGCGATTGCAGCGGGATGGTGTGGCGTTGGCGCAGCATCACCATCGTGGGATGCGAGAGCCACACCTGCTGGAAGTCGTCCACGCCGATGACGCCGAGCTTCAACTCGCTGATGGTGTGGCAGGGGACGATGGCGCCGTCGTGCAGCACCGCCAGCTTGCTCCACATACCGCCGCAGCCGCTCAACGTCCCGCGACCGGGGAAGCCGGTTTCGCCGCGCGCCAGCGCTGCTTCGATGCGCTCGGATTCGCGCGCCAGGGCCAGTGGCCCCGCCGTCGCGCCGATGCGCCCATCATAGCGAGCCACCAGGTCGGTGAGTACGTGCATGGCCTGGCGGCGCTGGGCGGGCGTCAGGATGATGTTCTCCTCCTGGCGCTCGACGATGCCGCAGGCGTAGGCTTCGTTGGTGCTGAAGCTCTTCAGGCCCACGTCCTCCAAGAGCAGGTGGGCGATGTTCTCCAGGTCATCGACGTTGTGGCGGGTGATCGTCACCCGCACCGTCATTGGGAAGCCGGCTTCCACCAGCAACCGCAGGCCGCGGATGGCGCGGTCGAAGCTGTCGGGGCGGGTCTTGTTGTGGATTTCCGCCCGCGAACCGTCGATGGAAATCTGGATTGAGTCCAGGCGCAGTCGGCGCTTGCCCTGCTCGAACTGCGCCAACACCTTCTCGGTGACGAGGGTGCCGTTGGTCAGCAGGCCGTAGCGCATCCGGTTGGCGATCACGCCGTCGATCAACTCGAACAGATCGGGCCGGGTGAAGACCTCGCCGCCGGTCAACGTCACGCGCTGCACCGCCAAGCCGCCCAACTCGGCGAAAAACGCCAGCCAGCGTTCGGTGGGCAGATCGCGTAACGCAACCATCTCGTCGGCGTAGAAGCAGTACTTGCAGTGCAGGTTGCACCGCCCGGTGATGGCGATGTCCACCGACTGCGGCGCACTCATAACTTTGGGGAGAGAGAGATTTTCCAACAATAAGCTCTTGAAATATGTCGTTCGAAAGTTCTGGCTGTCTTTATGTTGCTATACTCGCACGCAAAACCGCAATAACTGCTTCGACCACCTGTTTGAAAGTGTCCGCTCGCAATATACCAACTTGAGTCCTAATCAACTCGCGGTTTGCCGTGAATAACTTGCCTGGTCGAGCATAACTCGTTGTGCGCAACGAGCCTGCGACAAAACTGGCATCTGTGAGTTCAACGGCTTGAACGTCCCTATATGGGTTGCTGGTGATCTGGCATAGGATCCAATCCCCTTGAGCGACCTTCGCCAGCACAACTGCCGGCCGAAGTTTTGCTTTGGACAAATCAGAAAACGGAAATGGCACTAAGACGACTGCGCCAGTTGTAGGTGTGACCACGCAGCATCTTCCTCTGGACGATTCCAATCTTCAGCAAGTGCAGCTTCGCTAAGTAAAGCCGTTTCAGCAACGCCACCATGCCACTCCTCATCTAGAATGGTCACGATGGCGCGTCGGGCTGTCGACAAACGAATTGGAGACAGAAGGCGCACTTTTCCTTTTTTATCAATTACAGCTTCGACAGCTCGCAGCATTTGTTCACCTCCGCTTACAATGTCTAGCGGTCTGACTCTTCAGTAAAAAATCATTGGGCGCATTTCTAAAATTGTACCGTACCCTGATAAATGCCCAAGAACCCTTTAGCGATGAGCTGCTCCATAAACTCATCCACGTCTCCGGCAACGCTATCTTCGGGGACGTTGTTGCAGCGGCTTTCCAGCGCCGTCACCACTCCTGCTTTGTCGCGCGGCTCGCGCAGCGCTTCCCAGATGAGCAGGCCGGTGGTGTTGATGACCAGCACGGCGTCCGTGTCGGGATTGAACAGCAGCGCGCCGTCCGGCCCTTCCTCGCGGCACGACACGTCAGGATTGACAACATACAATGTAGGTTCAGTTGTGTTCATCGTTGGCCTCTTGTAAATATGGTCGTCTCACGACTTACTTTTGGTCTTCGGTTGTGTCCGGTTGAACCGGTTCGACGATACCGAGTTGTTCCATCTGCCCGAGGATGACGCGCGCATCCTCCAGAATCACTTCCACCGGCTGGGCGTAGTCCGCCGCCATGGCCGCCGCGACGGCCTCCAGCGGCGTCTTGCCATCGAGTCGGTTGACCAGATCGCGCGCGGTGGCGTTCAGCTCCACCAGACGCAAGTCCTCGCAGTGCAGCGCCAGCGAGCGCTCGCCGAAATCTTCGATGGCGACGATGGGATTGAGACGATAAATTGGCATTGTGTTTAACATCCGTACTTTGTGTTCTATTCTTGGCGCTTCACGTCAGGACTAAGCTGTCGCCATTGTGGGTATAGGCGCAACCGGCTGGCCCTGCTTTGTTTTTGCCGTCCGTTTACGCGGGCGGGCCGGTATCCCATATAACATGCCTTGTGCGCTAATATCCTCGTCAATATCCGGCCAATGTACGCCATGCCCGCTGCCCATAATCTCGAAATGATTGCGTTGTTCGGGCGTCGCTTCACACAACCGCCATGACCATGTCAAAGGCACACTGATCACACGCCCATCCGCGAGATGAGCAATAATGGACTCATCGGTTACTTTCATCTCAACAATGCGCGGATTATCATTCACTACAATGTTCATCCCACGCCTCCATAATTCTCTCATAGTGAGCAAGAATCAATTGGCGAATCCGATTGAGTTCGGTCGGCGAGAAGCCCTCGTTGAAACTTAGCACGATCGGCTCTAGCCAGAACTTGCATACCATACGTTCACGCTGAACATGATCTGGTTCATTGCAGTCAAAGCTATAGAGGAAGAAGCGATATGGACCAGGGATACCGCGAACGGTTGGCATTGCTTTAGGCGACTACCTGTATTGGCGCAACTGCAATATATTCAGCAAAGGAATGAGATTTTGGAACGGGTAGCTTATCTTCAAGCATACCTTGCACGTGCATTTCAATCGCTTGGTGCATATTGCGCGCAGCTTGCTCGCGTGTTCTTCCGGTTGCCACACAACCGGGCAAATCAGGCGAGTAGGCAGAGTAATTTCCATTTGCTTTTTCGATGACGATCAGAAAACGATACACCTCTGGTTATCCTTTCTTTAGCTTTTGTATCTGAGCCTGCTTGAAAATGCTGTTGAGTGTACCAGGCGCTAAATCGTCGTTAGGATGTCCGGCTATCGTGACACGACCAGATTTAGTAGGGTGTTTGAATTGCCGATGACTACCCTTTGTTGCTATCAAATACCAGCCATCATCTTCTATCAATCTGATGATTTCACGAACTTTCATAATCGCTGAATTAACTTTGCCGGTTGGAATTCATTCCTCTACCCACGATTATACTTTTCTGGGGCGCAAGTCAAGCCTGGACGCCCGGTGATTTGCCCACATGGTGCAAGACGCCCCCGTTTTATTTACCGCAGAGGGCGCAAAGTTCGCAGAGAAAGCTTTTTGCCTCTCTCGGCGGCCTCAGCGTGCTCTGCGGTGAGATCTGGGTCATCGCCGGTGTAAGCGGCATCGGGTATAGTGCAAATTATTGGAAAGTGCTCGGGCCGGTCTCCGACCGCGCCCGCGTAGCCCATCACCTGAGCCTGAGGTGGCACGGTCAGAGACCGGCCACAGCGAGCGCACGGTCAGAGACCGGCCACAGCGAGCGCACGGTCAGAGACCGGCCACAGCGAGCGCACGGTCAGAGACCGGCCACAGCGAG
>DYKY01000027.1:11061-24079 GCA_020722365.1 Thermoflexus sp. | reverse complement strand
AGCGCACGGTCAGAGACCGGCCACAGCGAGCGCACGGTCAGAGACCGGCCACAGCAAGCATCCACGCCCGATCTGTCTAAACTTTGACCAGCGCCGCATACAAATCGGGCCGCCGGTCGCCCACGGTGTCCAGCTCAAACGCACCCGGGCGCAGCACGATGCGCTTCTGGCGCGCCTGTTCCGGCTCGATTTCGGCGTAGCAGATTGCCTCGCCGTCGCCGGCTTCCGCCAGTACATTCCCGCCTGGGTCGGCAATCTGGCTATGACCGAAGAACCAGAATCCGCTCTCCTCGCCGCAGCGATTGCAGGCGAGCAGGAACACGCGATTCTCCAGCGCCCGCGTGCGCGTGACGAACTGCGGCGCGTTTTGCGAGCCGTCGGGCCAGTTGGTGGGCAGCGCGATGATGTCCGCGCCCGCCAGGGCCAGCACGCGGGTGGCCTCCGGGAAGCGCAGATCGTAGCAGATGGCGATCCCCACGCGCCCTATGGCGACGTCCCACACGCGGAAGCCGCTATTGCCCGGCGTCGTGAAGCGATCCACACCCAGCAGCGGCAGGTGCGCCTTGCGGTAGACGCCCACTACGCCTTCCGGGCCGATGAGCGCCGCGCTGTTGTAGACGCGCTCTGCGTCCTCGCGCTCCAGCAGGCCGACCACGGCGTAAGCGCCGGTCTCGCGGCAGGCCGCCGCCAGCGCATCCGTCGCCGGGCCGGGGATGGTCTCCGCTGCGGCGCACCCCGCTTCCAGCGTGGCGAAGCCGTAGCCGGAGACCGCGCACTCCGGGAAGACCACCAGCCGCGCGCCCTGTCCCGCCGCCTCGCGGTACAATGCCAGGATGCGCGCCAGGTTCACTGCGTTCTCTCCAAGTTTCGGATCCATCTGGGCGACGGCTACTTTTACGCTCACTGTTTCTTCCTTGTCAGCAGTTGGGCAACCATAGGTTGCACGCGGATTAAGCGGATTTGGCAGATTGCATTCGTGTAAATTCGTGGAGATTCGTGGTTAACGTCGCACGTAACGCCTGCTGCACATCTTCCGGGGGACGGTCGGCGTCGATGATGCGCCAGCGCGACGGTTCGGCGGCGACCAGTTCCAGGTAGCCCGCTCGCACGCGCTCATGGAAGGTCAACGCTTCGCGGTCGAGACGGTTCAATTCTCCTCCGCTGCGCGCGCGGCGTTGCAATCCCACCTCCGGCGAGATGTCCAGGTATAGCGTCAAATCGGGGACGAGGCCCTGCACGGCGAAGTTTGTGATCGTGCGCAAGGTCTCCAACGGCAGCCCGCGCCCGTAGCCTTGATAGGCGTAGGTGCTGTCGAAGTAGCGGTCGCACAGCACGAGCTTTCCGGCAGCCAGCGCGGGGCGGATGACTTCCGCCACATGTTGCGCGCGGGACGCGGAGTAAAGCAGGATTTCGGCCTGGGGCGTCATTTCGGTGTGAGCGCAGTCGTGGAGGACATCGCGGATGGCCTCGCCGATGCGCGTGCCACCCGGCTCCCGCGTCGTCAGCAGTGGATAGCCCTGCGCGATCAACCACTCGGCCAGCAAGCGCGCCTGCGTCGTCTTGCCGCTGCCGTCCGGTCCCTCCAGTGTGATAAATAATCCTGTTGTCATCTTTTTCTGTCAGCAGATTTAGCAGATTAAGCAGATTTTTCAACCAGCTTATGACAATCTGCTAAATCTGCTTAATCTGCTGATGAAAAATGAACACATAGGTACGTGGTTTAGCTGTCGCGGTAGACGCGCACGCTGCGATACGGCTCCTCGCCGTGCGAGCGGGAGGTGAGGTTGGCTTTTTCCGCCATCTCGTGTTGGTAGCGACGCACGAACGAATTTTGCGGCGCAAGGTCAACGGCTTGCTCCTCACCACTCAGCACCCGTTGGATTGCGCTCTCCGTCTCCTGCATCGCCAGGGCGAAAGGGTCGGTTTCCTCCTCCGATAATTGGAAGAGATCGATCAAGAAAGACTCCATCTGCGCGCCGGTGCTGGCTCGCAGCGCGTAGACCGGCACGTTGCGGCTCTCGGCATCGAGGACAATGCCGGGCCGCTTGCGGTAATATTGCTTGGACGTGACCAGCACGTGCGCCTCACCCAGGTTATCGACGATGCGCACCGGCACGTGGAGCAATTGCGCGGCGCGAAGCAGTCGATTGCGGGCCACGCCGAAGGCGTAGATGCGCTTCTCCTTCAACTTGCGGCGGCTGACGACGTTCCTGGTTTTTTCCACGTTCCAGGATGGCGGGGCTTTTTCGCTCTCCTCGCCATTTCGTCCCTCCATCCAGTCGATCTGCTCCATACGCACCTGGCCGTCTTCGTCCCGGTAGCGCAGCACCTCGGGCCGGGGGCGACCGCGCAGCAGCGCATCGACGGCCTGAGCCACGTCGTCGCGCACCAACACGCGCTGCCGGTCCTGGATTTCGACCAGTACGTCGAACGTGGGCGGGGCGCGGCGTTCGAGCACCGTCTTCTGCGTGCCACGACGGCGCGCTTCCTCGTCGGAGAGCGTGACGCTTTCGATGCCGCCGACCAGGTCGGAGAGGGTGGGGTTCAGCAGCAGGTTCTCGAGCGTGTTCCCGTGCGCCGTGGCGATCAGTTGCACGCCGCGCTCGGCGATTGTGCGCGCGGCCATCGCTTCCAACTCGCGCCCGATCTCGTCAATGACGATGACTTCCGGGTTATGGTTTTCCACCGCCTCGATCATCACCTCATGCTGCAAGCTCGGTAATGCCACCTGCATCCGCCGCGCGCGACCAATCGCCGGGTGTGGAATGTCGCCATCGCCCGCGATCTCGTTGGAGGTATCCACGATGACTACGCGCTTCGTCTCCGCGAGCACACGGGCGGCCTCACGCAACATCGTCGTCTTGCCCACGCCGGGCCGGCCAAGCAGCAGGATGCTGTTGCCGGAGGCGATCAGGTCGTCGATGATGGCAATCGTCCCGAAGACCGCGCGGCCCACCCGGCAGGTGAGGCCCACCACGGTTCCCTTGCGGTTGCGGATCGCGGAGATGCGGTGCAGTGTCCGTGCGATGCCGGCGCGATTGTCCGCGTCGAAATCGCCCACGCGCTCAACGACGCCGTCAATGTCCTCCTGGGTCACTTCGCGCTCCAACAGCACCACTTCCCCATCGGTGTAGCGCGCCGTCGGCACGCGGCCCAGGTCGAGAATCACCTCCAGCAGGTCGTCCCGCCGCCCCTCTTTCTCCAGCACACTCTGAATCGTGCGCGGCAACACGTGCATCAAAGCATCTAAATCATCTACAATCAGTTGCGTCGTTTTTGCCATGGGTTGTTTTCATCTTAGGGTCAAGTCAGAGTTCATTCTGCTGGCGTGATTGTACCACGTTTTAGAGGTTTACAGGCGAACTTAATTTTTTGTGTACAAGTCGATAGGCTTGGGGAAGAACGGCAATCGCGTAACTATGCACAGCTCGATTGATCGCGCTCTCTCTATCCGTGCAGATACCGGCTTGAACTAAATCATCCAGTAGCGTAAGGGTTTCGGAAGCAAGTTTTACATAGCCCTTGCGCTGGAACTCCGGTGTTTCTACGATCTCTGCCAAGTCATCGTCTACCAACTCAAAGCCGTCATGCGCCTCCATGAAGGCGGCAATATCTTGATCACCTGCGAATTCAGGAAGTTGTTTTAGCTTTTCCATATTTTATATATCATACCATACTTTGAAGCTATCGAGAAGAGGTTGACATCCATCCCTTTCCATTTACAATTTGCTTTCGACAGACCGAGCTAACGACTATCTGACCGAGTATTTCGGAGGGGCTATGACAAAGAAACTTACCAGCGCCGAAATTCGCCAGGCCTTCCTGGATTACTTCGCTGCGCGCGGACACACGATTGTGCCGAGCGCCAGCCTTGTGCCGGTGGGCGACCCGACGCTGCTGTTCACCAACGCGGGGATGAACCAGTTCAAGGATGTGTTCCTGGGGACGGGAACCCGGCCCTACACCCGCGCTGCCGACACGCAGAAGTGTATGCGCGTCTCCGGCAAACACAATGATTTGGAGGAAGTCGGCCACGACGGCACACACCACACGTTCTTTGAGATGTTGGGCAACTGGTCGTTTGGCGACTATTACAAGAAAGAGGCCATCGCCTGGGCCTGGGACCTCCTCACGCGCGTTTTCGGGCTGGACAAAGACCGGCTCTGGGTCACCATCTTCGAGGACGATCAGGGCAATTTACCGCGCGACGATGAAGCTGCCGGGTATTGGCGCACCGAAACCGACATCAATCCTGAACACATCCTCCCTTTTGGACGCAAGGACAACTTCTGGATGATGGCCGACACCGGCCCTTGCGGCCCCAACAGCGAGATCAACTACGACCGCGGCACCGAAGCTTGCGATAAGCAGGGCGTGCCGGGCCACGTCTGCCGCGTCAACGGCGATTGCGCCCGCTTTACAGAGATCTGGAATCTGGTCTTTATCCAGTACAACAGCCTGGGCGGCGGTAAGCTGGAACCATTGCCTGCCAGGCACGTCGATACGGGCCTGGGCTTCGAGCGCATCGTCGCGCTTTTGCAAGGTGTGCCGTCCAACTATCACACCGACTTGTTCTGGCCCATTATCGAGAAGACGCAGGCGTTGGCGGGGCACACCGATGCCGAGCGCGATGCCAATATTGTGCCCTACCGCGTCATCGCCGATCACATCCGTGCAGGCACATTCCTCATCGGAGATGGGGTGCTGCCATCCAATGAGGGACAAGGCTATGTGTTGCGTATGGTGCTGCGCCGTGCCATCCGCTATGGGCGCAGGCTTGGCTTCACCCGGCCCTTTATGGCGGAACTGGCCGAGTTGGTCATTCAGATGATGGGTCACGCTTTCCCGGAATTACCCGCGCGCACCGATTTCATCAAGGCGACCCTCACCGGTGAGGAAGAACGCTTCCTGCGCACGCTCGATCAGGGTCTGACACGGCTCGACGCAGTCATCGCCGACGTCAAGGCACGCGGCGAGACTGTTATCCCTGGCAACGCGGCCTTCTTTTTGCACGATACGCTTGGTCTGCCCTTCGAGGTCACGCGCGATATCGTCGCCGAACACGGCATGACCGTGGACGAAGAGGGGTACCACGTCGCCCGTGAAGAACAGCGTGCGCGTGGGCGGGCTGCCGGCGATTTCCAGATGGAGACCGACCAGCATAACCTGCTCTATCCCGCCCTTCGCGATTGGATTACGGAGCAGGAAGGTAGCCGCGAGCTTTGCCACGACCCGTACAGCAGTATGGAGGTTGAGACGTGCGTGGCCGGTATGGTGCGCGAGGATGGTCTCGACACCGAGGCCGCACCCGGCGAGGCGGTAGAACTGGTGTTGGACAAGACCTGCTTCTACGTCGAGTCTGGCGGGCAAGTGGCCGATACCGGTCGCATCGTTGGCCCCGGCTGGGAGGTGGTGGTCGAAGATGCGCGCCGTCCTATCGAGGGGATGGTCGTCCATATCGGGCGTGTCCTCTCCGGGTATCCGCGCGTGGGCGATCCGGTGATCGCGCGAGTGGATGCCGCGCGCCGCTGGGACACGATGCGCAACCATACCGCCACCCATCTGCTGCACCGCGCGTTGCGCGACGTTTTGGGCAGCCACGTGGCGCAGGCCGGGTCGTTGGTCAATCCTGAACGCCTGCGTTTCGACTTCAACTACGAGAAGCCTCTTACTGCCGAGCAGCGCGCAGAGATCGAACGCCGCGTCGTCGAAGCGGTGTTGGCGAATTACGAGGTCAACGCCCGGCAAGAGGCCTACCGCGACGCGCTCGCGCAGGGCGTCACCGCGCTCTTTGGCGAGAAGTACGGCGACGTGGTGCGCGTGCTGCGGGTGGGCAGCGCGGATGCGCCGTTCAGCCAGGAGTTGTGCGGCGGCACGCACGTCACTCGCACCGGCGACATTGGGCCGTTCCTTATCACCGAAGAGAGCGGCATTGGCGCGGGCCTGCGGCGTATCGAGGCCGTCACCGGGCGGGGCGCGCTCCAGGTCATCCAGGCGCTGCGCGCGCGCCAGGAACAGGCGAGGGCTTTGCTCGGCGGCGCGGTCGATGAACTGCCGCAGCGCATCGAGCGATTGCACGACGATCTGCGCGCCGCGCACAAGGAGATCGAAACGCTCACGCGCAAACTGGCCCGCGCGGACTTTCAGTCCTTGCTGGACACCGTCATAGAGATCGACGACATTCCGGTGCTCGCCGCCAGGGTTGATGTCCCCGACGCCGACACGCTGCGCGAGATGGCGGACTGGTTCCGCGACAAGATGCAGGGCGGCGTCATCGTGCTGGGCGCGGTGATCGACGACAAGCCGCTGCTCATCGCCGCGACGACGAAGGCGCTGGCGCAGGAACGCGGCATCCACGCGGGCAATCTCGTCCGCGATTTGGCGCGCATGGTGGGTGGGGGCGGCGGGGGCCGTCCCGATATGGCGCAGGCCGGCGGACGCGATCCCGCCAAACTGGCCGAGGCGTTGGACAAGGTTCCGGCCCTGATACGGGAGATGCTCAAATAGTGGAAGTCATACGCATTACGCCCGCCGATGATCGCCATAGCGTGCGCGCGATGCTCACGCATGCCGCTGAACAGTGTGTGCTGCTCGTCTTACCATGGGAGGCGACGCCGTCGCTCAAAAAAGGCTGGTCACATCCGCTAGATTACGAGCTGTTGTTCCGCACGGCGCAAGAACGCGAGTTGGAGGTTGCCTGGGTCGTCGACGATCCTGGTCGAAGACCGTTGGTGCGCAAGGCCGGCTTTCCAATCTTCTCAAGCGAGGCCGCGGCGCAGGCGCACGTCGCGCAGAAAGGGGCTTTCCCGCCCCTGCGCGCGCCGCACAAACCGGTGCGCCCCAAGCGTCCTCTGTGGGCCGAAGACCCTCAGAAACCCAACCCGCCTGTGTTTCGCCGTCAACCGGTGTGGCTCATCGCCCTGGAATTGATTGTCGTGGGTGCTGTGTTGTTGACGCTGTTCAGTGCGGCGTTGCTCTCGTGGCCATCGGCGCGCATCGTGCTGGTCCCACAGGGTTTGACGTATTCGCGCGTGGTCGCCATTTCGGTGGACCCGGAGCTGACCGAGGTTGATTTGCAGCGCAGCATTATCCCGTCTCGCCGCATCGGCGATGAATTTGAGAGCTATGTTGAGGTGGGGACGAGCGGGCGCGGGTTCACTTTCAGTGGGCGCGCCAGGGGACAGGTGCTCTTCACCAATCTGCTGGGACAGGATTATCGCGTTCCAGCGGGGACGGTTGTGCGCACCACTGCCGGTTCGTATCCGGTGCGCTATGCCACCACGCAGGAGGTCATCCTTCCGGCATTTGGGCAGGGGATGGCCCCGGTCGAGGCGCTGGACGAAGGCACGCGCGGCAATATCGACCCCTACCAGATCAACCTGGTAGAGGGCGTGGTCGGCTTTGCGGTGCGGGTGACCAATCCCGATCCAATTTCCGGTGCTGAGAGCACCGCCGTCGCCACCGTCATCGAAGCCGACCGTGAGCGCGCCTGGAATCTGGCGGCGCAGAAAGTGATGGCCGAAGCCTACAACGGTCTGCAAGACTCGGCCTATCTTGAGCCGGGCGAATTTCTGCCGAATCAGGCGCTCGTCATTCAGGCAACGCCCAAGCAAGCCTACACGCACCTGGTCGGCGAGCAGACGCCTGTGCTTGGTCTGGCGCTGCGATTGCTGATCACAGGACAGGCGATTCACGTTTCCAACGTGCAAGCCGTCGCCTACCGCCAACTGGCGACCCAATTGCCAGAGGGCTACGAGTTGCTCGACGCCCGGTTCGAATACGGCGAGGCCGCGGAAGAGGATGTCGGCCCGGGCCTCTTCACATTCTACGTCACCACACACGGGTATGCCGCCGCCACCATCGACACGGCGAATGTGACAGAGCTGGTCCTGGGGAAGCCCAAAGAGGATGCCGCTGCGTTACTGATGGAGTCGCTGCCTCTGGCCCGCCCGCCGGAGATCACCGTCACGCCCGAATGGTTCCCCAACATCCCCTTCTTGCCCATCCGCACGCAGATCGAGGTTGTGCCGCTGGATTGGCAAGGTTAGGCATGCGCTCCGCGAACTTTCGCGCTCTGGCCCTGGACCTGGGAGAACGGCGCATCGGCGTCGCGGTCAGTGACGCACTCGGTATGGTGGCGCGCCCCCTCGAAATCTTCTCCCGCACTTCCCGAAAGGCAGATTTTGCCCACATCGGCGCATTGGTTGTGGCCCATCAGGTCGACGCCGTCATTGTGGGATTGCCGTTCAATATGGACGGCAGCGAAGGTCGTCAGGCGGCATGGGTGCGGGATTACAGCGCCGCCCTCGCCGAGACGCTCACCGTCCCCGTGTATTTGTGGGACGAGCGGCTCACGTCGGAAGAAGCCGCAGACATTCTGCGCGCGCAGGGCAAATCCACCGCTAAAGGCACACTCGATGCCGTCGCCGCGGCGGTCATCCTGCAAAGCTATCTCGATAGCCGCTATTCTGTCAACGGATTCAACGGATAAAACGGATTAGCAACAGCGAATCCGTTAAAATCCGTTCAATCCGTTGATACTTTAAGGAGTTGCATATGAAACGTTGGTTGCTAGTGTTTGGTATCCTGTTGACAACGTTTGTCTTGCTAGGCTGTTCTCTGGAGACACTTTACCTGGGATTCTACATCGACGGTAAATCCGAGGAACTGGCCCGGCCGGCCGGAACCGATGACACGCCCATCGTCTTTACCGTCGAACAGGGGGAGAGCGTGGTGCAAGTCGCGGGCGACCTCAAGGCGCAGGGCTTGATCAACGATACTGAGCTGTTCCGCCGTTACGTGCAGTACAAGGCGCTGGATGCGGGCATCCAGGCCGGAACGTACACCCTCGACAAGACGATGACCATCCCGGAGATCGCGCGGACGTTGCAACAGGCCGGGGCGCAGGAGCAGCAAGTGACCATCCCCGAAGGCAAACGCCTGGAGGAAGTTGCGGCGCTGGTTGCCGAACAGACGACCATCCCGGCGGATACGTTCTTGCAGATGGCACAGACCGGCTGGCAGGGGACGGATTTGCCGCAGACTTACAGCTTTCTTGCGGAGGTCCCGATCACGGGGACGCTGGAGGGCTTGCTTTTCCCGGATACGTACCGTTTGGCGATGGATGCCACGGCCTACGATCTGATCGACCGCATGCTGGAGAATTTCGAACGTCAGGTGACGCCGGAACTCCGGCAGCAGTTTGCCGATCACGGGCTGAGCTTTTACGAAGGCATCACGCTGGCTTCCATCGTGGAGCGCGAGGCCGTCATCGACGCGGAGCGCCCGACCATCGCGGGCGTCTTCTACAACCGGCTGCGCGATGGCTGGCCGTTATCCTCGTGCCCCACTGTGCAATACGCGCTCGGCTATCGTCCCGACGAGGAAACCTGGTGGAAGCCGCAGCTCTACTTCGTCGATCTCGAAGTCGATTCGCCTTACAACACCTACCGCATCCAGGGCTTGCCGCCTGCGCCCATTGCCAATCCCGGCCTGCGCTCCATCCAGGCAGCGGCGAGTCCCGCCGAGACGGAGTTCTACTTCTTTATGGTCGATTGCACCAAAAACGACGGCAGCCACTTCTTTGCACAGACCGAGGCGGAGCATTTGCAAAACTTCGAGGCGTGCGGGGGTGTCATCAGCAGCCCGTAAGTTGGTTTTTTGTCAGCAGATTGAGCAGATTGAGCAGATTGAGCAGATTTCCCTTTCCCTGAAAGAACTCTGCTTCATCTGCTTCATCTGCTGACCAAATTGAGCGTTCAATGCACAAGTATGGCGCTATCCCGCCAGTTTTCCTAGCCGTTCGATCAGCTCCATGCACGCGCGCCCGTTGTGGTACGGGCATTTCCAGAAACTCACTTTGGCGGCGGCGTGATCGACTACGTGGTTTTTGGTGACGTGGCGGAACCACTCGCCGTGCTCCCGGTCGATGAAGTACGTCTCGATGAAGTCCCAACTGCGCAACGCGGCCTGCAAGAAGTGCGCCTCCCCGGCGAGTTGGTAGGCATTGAGGAAACCGACGGCGGCTTCGGCCTGGGGCCACCACTCGAAATTGGGGTCGGTGACGCCGCTCGCGTCGCCGTCGTTGACCAGCCCGCCCTCGGCGTCCAGCCCCTCGTTGTAGATTGCCTGCGCCATCTTTACCGCGAGTGCTCGCGCCTCGGCGATGCGGGATTCGTTCCCTAATACCTCCGCAGATTCCACCAGCAGCCAATTCGTCTCGATGTCGTGCCCGTAGGAGATATGATCGACGCGCGAGTTCCAGGCTTCGTCGAAGAACAACAGCGTGTGAAACGTCTTCGGGCTGATGATGCGGTGCATCATAATGTCGATGTTCTCCGCCTGGCGCGCGCGCAGTTCCGCGTTGTCCCAGACGCGCATCAGGTTGGTGTAGGCTTCCATCACGTGCAAATGCGTGTTCATCGACTTCATCTCGTTCATGTCGACATCGCTGAGGCGCAGGTCGGATTCGAGCTGCCACTCGCGCGTGTAGGCCTCGAAGTAGCCGCCGTGTTGGGGATCGTGGCTGTGCTGCTCCATCAGGCGGAAGATGGCGATGGCTTTGTCGAGCGCGCCCTGTTCGCCTGTGGCGCTGTAGTACTCGGCGAGCGCGTAGATACCGAACGCCTGCCCGTAAATTTGCTTGCGGGGCCGGAGCAATGCGCCATCTGCCCCGACCATCCAGTACAGGCCGCCGTGCGCCTTGTCCCAGAAGCGGCTCAGGAGATCGTCGTAGGCCCAGCGCGCCATCTCCAGGTATTCCGGCGCGCGATAGCGTTTGTAGGCGGCGGCATAGGTCCACAGGATGCGTGACGTAAGGAGCGCCCCGCGCGGCGCGTCCTTATCCACGACCAGCGTGTTGGAGATTTCCCCGTAGAATCCCCCGCGTTCCTTATCGACCGTGTGCTTGATCCAGAAGGGGAGGATATTCTCCCGCAGTTCGGTTTCGGCTTTGCGGATGTAGGTTTGGCGTAGTGTTTCGTCCATAGATGCTCCTTGTTCTGAGATCGGTGACAAGATTTACCAGCGACGCGATAGAGTTTGTAATTCCTCTGGTATGCGCGTGCGCCCGGCTTCTATCAGAAGGTCACGGACGCGCGCTTGTGAAAGGCCGGTTCTCATAAATACCTGCGGATAGAGGTATTCTTCCAGGAGGATTTTACCGTTGGTCCAGCAGGATGTTCGTTGGGCAGATTCAGTTCTGTGAGTGCTGCGACGATGATGTCTGGTTCTAGCAGGTAATTCTCGATGCAGTAGCGCGACAGGATGGCTATTCGGCTCTCCGGGGCATTGCTGGCTTGTACTTGTTCGTCAGTTGCGAAATCTCGGTCCAGCACGCCACAGTCCGAAGTCGAGTGCTCTACCTTTGACCGCACTTTGTCCTTGCCACTAGCCCCTTTAAATTGGACTGCCGGGAACCAACGCGATAGTACGGCAAAGTCGGCACCGCCCTCAACGTGGATCGTACGTAACGTTAGCGCGGTGGTCATTCTGTGGTCTCCCGTGCGAAAATGGCATCCAGCAAAACCAGCTCGTGTTCGTAAACCGCGCTGGCGATTTCTTCGGAGTGGGTGGTCAAAATCATCTGTGCATCGTATTCGACGCAGAGATCGGTAAGTGCGCGCACCAGCAGTCGTTGCCAGCGTGGATGCAGGTGAATCTCCGGTTCGTCAATCAACAACAGCCCGCCCGGTCGCAATCGCCGCTGGATCTCGCCTAGCAATAGAACGATTTGTTTTTCGCCGGAGCTTAACGCCTCCAAACCGAACTGTTGCCCATTGGTGGCTTCAATCCTCACGCGAAATTTATCGTCCACCCCGCGTATTTTTTTGTCTTGCAAGAAGCTGTTGATCAATTTCGTGAAACGCGAGAATTCGTCGCCAGCTTGACCTTCGCGCTGCGCCATCAAATCCCGGTAGTCCATTGCTACCAGAAAACTTTCCAGTGACCCTTTCCATTTGGCGCTGTCGTCGAAGCGATAGATCCATTGGTAATCGCGCGGCTCATCAATGATCTGACCTTGGTTTTTTGACTGTAATTCCCGGCCTTCTGAGGGAAAGTAGACACAGTTATTGTTTTCCTGTTTTTTGGAATATTACTCACGAATTATTAGCATACGACTCTGAGACCCAGATAGGTTTCAAAGGGATCGAAATCACGGTCGTTATGCAACAGCCACATTTCATTGGCGATGGCAAATGTGGCGATGAGGCAATCTATCGTTTTGCGCACGGTAACGCCTCGCCGGCGCAAGGTACGGTAGTGTTCGGCGCTTTGTAGCGCCAAATCCACCCCACTAAGCGGGTAGATAGGAAATGTGAGTAACGCTGCTTTGGCTTGCTCAAACTCACTCTGGCGTTGAAAGCCTTGTAGCACTTCACAGAGGATGATGTCTACCAGGCATAGTGTTTCATGTCCCAAAGCCGCGTCCAGATAGTTTGTTTGCGGCGTGGCGACGCCGTTGAAGTAGTCGATCCATACCGAAGTGTCAACCAGCCACATCGTCAGTTCTGTCCGTCCGTAGCCTATCGAGGTCGCCCTCCCAGTGCAATTGCCCCCGTAGGGCGCGGATGTTCTCCTGTCGCTTCAGCCGCGTGAGCGTGCGCAATGCTTCCTCGATGACCGCTTTCTTGGTTTTGAGACCGGTTAGCGCCAAAGCTTCATCGATCAAGGCTTGATCCAACACAATATTGGTGCGAACAGCTTCACTCATGGCCTCACCTCCTGCTTCTATGTGTATATTATACTATTTTTATGTGTATAACACAATGCAAAGATTAAGAGTGAAGGCAATACCTCATTCTGTTACACCCTCTAATCCCAACTCAGCGGCGATGGCCTTCATCGCTTCGAGGACGACGCCGATGTGTTCCGATAACTCGACGCCCAGCTTCGCCGCGCCGTCCTCGATGTCCTCGCGCTTCACGCCCGCGGCGAAGGCCTTGTCCTTCCACTTTTTCCGCACCGAACTCACTTTCACGTCGAGGATGGATTTGCTCGGTCGCACGAGCGCCGTGGC
>DYKY01000027.1:0-10961 GCA_020722365.1 Thermoflexus sp. | reverse complement strand
CCGAACTCACTTTCACGTCGAGGATGGATTTGCTCGGTCGCACGAGCGCCGTGGCGGTGATGAGGCCGGTCAGTTCGTCCACGGCATAGACAGCTTTCTCCATCGTCGTCTCCGGCGTCACACCGGTGAGTGCCGGCGCGTGCGCGGCGACGGCGCGGATGAGACTCTCATCCCAGCCCATCTCGCGCATGATCTCTGCGCCCTTGAAGGGATGCCCGCCCGGTCCCAGGTCAGGGTACTGCTCGTACTCGAAGTCGTGGATTAACCCCACGACGGCCCACTTTTCCTCGTCCTCGCCAAAGCGGCGGGCGTAGGCTTTCATCCCCGCTTCCACCGCCAGCGCGTGCGCGATCAGGTGCGGATTCTTGGTGTATTCGTTCAAAACGTTCCATGCTTCTTCGCGTGTCGGCCACATCGTTTTCCTCCTTGTACAAATAAACCACCAAGACACCAAGTCACGAAGTTTTTATGGATTTTCTTTGTGTCTTCGTGTCTTTGTGATAAAGATTTTCAGTATTGCGTTTCACCTAGAGAACTTTCGTGATTGTGAAATCAATGCCGCCTTCGGTCTGGGCTTTGGCGATGGCGTCCGCCGGACCAACCACGACGACTTCGCCACTCTCGTTCATGCGGTCGAGCACGTCGGCAAAGGCGCGGAAGTCGGCGGCGGTGGTGCTGAGCACTTCGTCCCGGTATTGCTGGCGCGCGGCGTCGCTGTAGCCGATGAGGCGCCGCATCAGCGCGCTGTAGCCTTTCGCGTCGGGCAACTGGTACGCGTCGATGGCGCCGATCGCGCCGATGATGCTCTTGACCAGTTCGTCGTCAGACAGGGCGAGGTTGTGCAGGAAGGCGCCGGTTCCGTTGTAGTTTTCCAACGTCCCCAACAGGTTGGGATCGCGGTAGGAGACGTAGCCGAGGACGCCCGTGTGCGCGTCGGCGATGCACATCGCGCCGTAAGCGCCGCCCTGGATGCGGATTTTTTCCCACAGGTAGGTGGTGCGCAGATAGTGGGTGACGACGTCCAGCGAACCGTGGCGCGTGTAGCCCAAATCGAACAGGCTCGCGCCCTTGCCCACGTAGTTGACCTGCGCCGGGATGGTGAGGCCCTCCGGCCCGGTCGGCGCGTCCGGCGTCCACGTGGCGCGCGCGGTCGCGGTTGCGGGCAGCGCTGCCAGGAAGCCGGCGAGCTTCGGCTGCACCGTCTGCCAGCTCTCGCCGTCCACGGTGACGTTGCACAGCAGCGCGTTGCGGTTGACGAGGATATGGCGCACTTCCTCCAACTGCGCCAGCACGGCGGGCCAATCCTGCTGCGCCTGTTCGATCAGGCGGCGCAGGAAGAAGAGGTAGTCCACGCCGCTCGTCTTTTCGGCGGCCCAGTCCGCCTCGTTAAACCGGGCGCGCAGCCGCGAAAGGGCCACGCGGTGCCCGGCGGGAATCAAAACGGCTTCCTCGCGCGCCTTCTTCTCCAGGAGCATCTGCGTGAAGCGCTCCGGATTGTCCAGCTTGACGGTCAACAGCACGTCGCGCAGAATCGCCAGCAGATCGTCGGTCTGGGCGACGGTGGCCTTGCCGCGCAGGAAGAGCCAACTGGCGGCGACGTCGGTGTCGCGCACCAGCCCGTGGAACGTGGTCGGCGCGATGCCGCCGGTCTTTTGCCCGATGCGCTGCGTCAGCTTGACGAAGTCCTCGGTCTCCGTGCCGATCTCGAGCAGCGCCGCGCCGAACAGCGTCGCGTAGGGCAGCAGGTCTTGCGGGAGCGCGTGCAGGTCGAAGCCCACGTCCACGTAGACGATGCCGTTGGTGAACAGGTCGTGGTAGACGACTTGTGCGCCGTCAAGATTGCTTATCGTGGTTGGAACGGGTTTCGCTGCTTTGTCCAGATCGGCCAACGTCAGGCTGGGGATCGTCGCCAGGGCTTCCGGCAAGTCGGCGGCTTCCTGCAAGGCTTTGAGCCGCGCGGTGTTTTCGACGACGGCGCGCAGGTCATCCGGCGTCATCGCGGCGCGGGCCTGCGCCAGCTTTTCGCGCTCCGTCGCTTCTTGCCGCTGCGCGAGTGTGACGTCGGGTTCGAGCACGAAGATGGTGTGATGTGGGTTGTCGAGCAGGTGTGTCTGGATGAGGCCCTCGAAGTAGCGCGGGTTTTCCGCCAGGCCGGCCTTGACGGCGTTGAGCGGCGCTTCGAAGGCGATGGGGGCGAACGGGTCGCCGTCGTGCAGCCAGGTGGTGAGCGCGCGGATCAGAACGACCAGCCCGCGCGGGAACGAACCGAAGTTCTGCTCGCGCAGCCTGAACTCGGTGGTGTTGACCGACGCCGCGATGGTGTCGGGATCAATGCCCTCGGCGGCGAGCGCGCGCAGCGTATCGAAGATGAGGGCCTCGACTTTGGGCGTGTCCTCTTTGCGGACGCCTTTGAGGCCCGTGGAGAATGTCAACTGGCGCAGGCTGTCGTCCAGCCCGCCGCCGATGACGTCTTCGCCCAGGCCGGAGTCGATGAGGGCCTTGCGCAGCGGCGACGCCGGGATGCCGACCAGGATGTGGCCCAGGATTTCCAAACCGAGCGTGAGTGCGGGATCGGTGTTCTCCGGCAGCAGCCAGTTGACGGTGATGTAGGCTTTGGGCGACTCCGCGTCCTCGCTGACGGGGTAGGGCTTGGTGAGCCGTCGCGGGGCGGGATAACGGGTTTGCAGCGGGATGGCGCTTTCGACATGCCGCGCGGTGAAGTCCTTGAGGTAGTTCTGCACGAGCTGCAAGCGCTTTTCGGGATCATCGTCCCCATAAAAGAAGAAGCGCGCGTTGGACGGATGGTAGTACGTCTCGTGGAAGTGCTTGAATTGCGCGTAGGTGAGCTGCGGGATGACTTCTGGATCGCCGCCGGAATCGAGGGCGTAGACGTGATCATCGAAGAGCGATTGCTCGCTGTAGCGCGCCACGAGGCTGTCCGGCGACGAGTACGCGCCCTTCATCTCGTTGAAGACGACGCCTTTGTAGGTGAGCGGGTCGTCCGGGTGCTCCAGTTCGTAGTGCCAGCCCTCCTGTTGGAGGATTTCGGGCGTGATGCGCGGGTAGAAAACGGCGTCCATGTACACGTCGATCAGGTTGTAGAAGTCCTGCACGTTTTGGCTGGCGATGGGATACGCTGTCTTATCGCTGAAGGTAAAGGCGTTCAGAAAAGTGTTCAGTGAGCCTTTCGCCAACTCGATGAACGGCTCTTTGACCGGATACTTGCGCGAGCCGCACAGCACGGAGTGTTCCATAATGTGCGGCAGGCCGGTGGAGTCCGGCGGCGGCGTGCGGAAGGCAACGGTGAAGACCTTGTTTTCGTCGGCGTTTTCCAGCGAGAGCAGTTCCGCGCCCGTGGCAACGTGCCGGTACCGCTTTGCATGCGTGTTCAGTTCGGGGATGTCCCGCGTTTCGAGTAGTTCAAATCCGTGTTTAATGGTCATTGTGACTCCTTGTGGTGTTGGTAACGAGTAATGGGTAAAGAGTAACGAGTAATGGGTAACGAGTAACGAGTAACGAGTGCAACACTTCTCTACTCTTCACTCTTTTCTCATTTCTCATTTCTCATTTCTCATTTCTCATTTCTCATTTCTCATCACTCTACGAGAATTGGCAATGGCTCTCCCAATACCGGCGTGGTGCGGGCGATGTAGATGTCCCACCAGCCGCGCCAGAGCGCGGCGGCTTCGCGCACCCAGTACCAGGCGAGGTCGCGGCGCGGATAGGGTTGCCGGTCGGCGACGTAGCCGACGGCGTCCAGGCCTAACGCATCACAGGTGTTGAGCGCGCGCGGCAGGTGATAGCGTTGCGTGATCAACACCACGTTGCGGACCTGGAAGATGTCGCGGGCGCGGTAGCACGTGTCGTAGGTGCGCCGCCCGGCGTAGTCGAGGACGATGTCATCGCGGGGGACGCCCTGCGTGAGCGCATAGTCCAGCATCTTCGCCGGCTCGTTGTAATCGACGAAGCGGTTGTCGCCGCTGAACAGCAGCTTTTCCACGCGCTCAGCGCGGTACAGCTCGATGGCCGCGTCCAGCCGGTCTTTGAGGATCGCGCTCAGCGCCCCACTCGGCCAGTAGCCCGCGCCGAAGACGATGGCGACAGGCTTCTGCGGGACGGCCTCGATTTCCTCTGGAACGTACATCAACCGCTTATAGCGCGCGGTCAGCGTCCAAGCCGTCCAGGCTGCGCACAGCGTCCCGCCCACCAGGACGACCCAGGCGACCGTCCGTATTTTGGTTTTTGTTCCTTGCTTTGCTTTTATCTTGGTCTTCTCCTCATGTGTAGGATGAATTACCAATTCACCTCTACACGTCATTTCGCTAATCTCGCCGCGACTGCCAGGGTTTCCACCATGGCGGCGTCTGTCCCCCACACAAGCCAGACCCGGTTGGTATTGCGATAAAGGCAGACCGCGCCCTGTGGGCCGGCCCACCAGCGACCTCCGAGGAGTTGTGCGGGAGGTGTTGTACTGTCGATTGTGCCGGGGAGGACCGGCTGTGGCATCATTTCGACTAGCGTGCCGTAGAAACTCGCGGCGCTCCGGCTCGAATCCCACACCGTCTTCCAGACGACGACATCGGCTGGTATTCCCGTCGCGCCATCCGGTCCGCCCCACACTTGCAACAAATCGCCGCTCCAATGGGCGGTCTGCTCTTCGATCTCATCCACGGCGATAGCGCCGTTGCTCCATTCCAGCAACGCCAGGCGAATCAGCGCCTCGCCAAGGGTCTCTGTGGCGCTTAACACCCACCCACGCTCCAACTGCGGCTGGAGGGGCGTCAGTATCTGCGGCACGTCATCGGCGAGATAACGCTCGACGTGCAGCAGTTGCGTGGTGGAGCGCGGCGGACGCAGCACAGCCGCATCAACGGCATCCGCGCCGCCCTGGGCGTACAGATCGGTCATAAAGGCATCGCCCAACCTGAGCGAAAGCTGCGAGAGATCGTCCAGCAGCGGATCGGTGGTGAGACGCCAGTGCGGTGTGACGGCGTCGGCAATGGCGTCCGTCAGGGCTTGCGCTCGCACGCTGCCCGGCTGAGCGCCGGCATAGCGCCACAGCGAGAAAAGCGCGTCGCCGTCGCCCACTGCGGCTAGGGCCAGCCGATGATCCAGCGAATCCGCGTTGGCAATCAGGCGTGGCAGGTCGCCGTATTGATCGGGGACCGCCCGCGCGTACCCGTAAGCGATCTGCCATTCCAGCACGTCACGCGCGCCGGGCCAGTCGCGCCGCAGGTACAGCTCTTCGGTATCGGAGGCGTAGAGCGCCGCCACCGCCGGGGCTTGCGCCACCGGATCGACACGCAGCTCTTCCCAGAACCAGAGCCGCAGCGCCTGCAGGTAGGGCTGGAGTTGCAATACCAACGGTGGGTAGGCGTCATACAGCCGATAGAGAATGACCGACATCCCCAGTTTGTCATTCACCAACGTCAACGGTGTGCTCCAGCGCGGAATCCGACCGCGCGCATCGGAGACGGCGCTGGCGATCATCCCGGCCTGCGCGATGTCGAAGGGAGGCAAGGGCGTCGCTGTGGGGGTGGGCGATGGTGTGAGTGTGAGGGTAGGCGTGGGTGTGAGCGACGGGGTGAAGGTTGGCCGGAGTGTGGGTGTGGGAAGCGGAGAGGACGCCTGCGGCAAGCTGATGGCGCGCCACACGTTCCAACCGAGCAATCCCAGGACGGCGATGAGACCGACCAGCATTCCCAACAGTATCCGGCGTTGACGCCGCGTCAGTGTTCGGTACCAGCGTACTTTCACCATATCCCCCATTGTAAAGACCAGTCAGGGCTTGTCAAGCGCGTGATCCCGTTTATAATGACATTCACTTTTGCAGTGGAGCAGGCGATGGCAAAACTTTGCGGAAAAGGACTGTGGCTGGCCCATTCCTATGACCTCCAACGCGCGGCAGAGATGGCCGCCAGCGTCAATGCGACGTATCTGTTGGTCAAAGTAGGCCACGGCCCCTACTACTTCCCTGAAACGACGCGCGCGATGGTTAAGCGCGTGCGCGCGCTTGGCTTTCACCCACTGGCCTGGGTGCAGATCACCGATCGTGCCCCTCAGGATGCGCTAAAAGCCATCGTCGAAGCGCAAACGTTCGGCTACGAGGCCACGGTGTTGTTCCTGGGCGCGGCGATGGTGACCGGAGAACAGATGCGCCCGTTGGCCGAAGCGCTGGACAACGTCGAGATTCCGCGCGAGCGGCTCTATCTGGCAACCCCGCCGCCAGCTCATTTGCCTGATCCGCGTGTTTTGGACGTGCTGGCGCCAATCTGCCAGGCTGGTTGGATGCCGTTGGCTTTTGCCGCCTGGGGGAACAACCCCGAACAGGTTATTCACCGGGATATTTACCAGACTTTGGATGCGCTCAGTCTGATATGGGACAAGACGCCGGAGGTTTATCCGGTGCTGTCACCGTTGTATCGGCTCGCGGGACCGGCCTTCTTGCCAGAGGAATTGATTCCCTGGATCGAGGAACTGGCGCGGCACGGACTTGAGTTCTTCAGCGTTTACCACGTGGCCAACACGGAAAAGGCGCTCTGGCCGTTGCTGCAATCGGTCAACATCCGCTGCCAGGAAGAGTCAGCGCAACCTGCCGCACCTGAGCCGGCGATGGCCGGGATGCCGGACATTCCACAACCGGTCTACATCACCGTTACCACCAGTGACACGGTATGGGGCATTATCACGCGGCATGGATTGACCAAGCAGCAGTTCTGGACGTGGAACGCACACCTGTGGGAAAGTCGAGGTCTGCCACGCGACCCGGATTATCTCCAGGAGGGTTGGCGGGTTCGGGTGAAGTGAGACCAGACTACAAAAGTCTCACGAGGCTTCTGATCAAGCAAGTATCTGCGCAAAACGCGCGGCCTGCAAGGCAAAGTACGTGCTGAGACTTTTGTAGTCTTCGATAAGTGATTGCCAATACAGCGGACTATGGTATAATCTTTCCTCGCCGCCAGTTCTGGCGGCTGATTTTTGGGAAGAAGCTGTTTTCGGGGAGAGGATGAAATGAACCTGGTACAATCGTTAGAACGCCAGATGGCAAAGCCAAACGCCAATATCCCAGAATTGCAAGCGGGGGATATTGTCAAAGTCCACGTGCGCATCGTTGAAGGGGATCGCGAGCGCATCCAAGTCTTCCAAGGGACGATTATCCGCCTGCGCAAGGGCGGCGTCAATACCAATTTCACCGTGCGGCGTGTCGCTTCGCACGGTATCGGTGTGGAGCGCACGTTCCTGCTTTACTCGCCGCGCATCGACAAGGTCGAAGTGGTGCGCCATGGCAAGGTTCGCCGTGCGCAACTCTACTTCCTGCGTGGTCGGCGCGGCAAGGCTGCCCGTCTGAAGGAACTGCGCAAGTAGGCGAACGTGGCAGCACGCAGGCCGCTGATCGGCATCACCGGGCGGAAGGACACTTCCGCCCGTTTGTTGCATGTTACGATGTGCGCGGTTGGGGAAACGTACATCCGCGCCATCCAACACGTGGGTGGGACGCCGGTCGTGATCCCATCAACGGCGACGGAGGCAGATTGGGCGGCGCTGCTCGCCCATCTGGACGGTCTGTTGCTCTCTGGGGGCGGGGATATTGATCCTAAGCTCTACGGCGAAGAAAGTGAGCCGTGGATGGGCCAGGTGGACGCCGAGCGCGATTTCGCCGAACTGGGATTGACGCGGGCTTGGTTGGCGACGGAGCGCCCATTAATGGCGATTTGCCGGGGACATCAACTCCTTAATGTGGCCTTGGGAGGCACGTTGTATCAGGACATCGCCGCGCATGTCCCCAATACCCTGGATCATGCTTATGTGGCAACGCAGCCGATGGAGACCATCGCGCACAGTGTCACGCTGGATCCGGCGAGCCGTCTGGCAACAATCCTGGGCGGGATGACGTTTGACGTTAACAGCGCGCATCACCAGGCGGTCAAAACCATTGGCGACCGGCTTGTCGTGACGGGCTATGCGCCGGACGGTGTGATTGAAGCGCTGGAGATACCCGAGCACCCATTCTGTATCAGCGTGCAGTGGCACCCGGAAGCGATGGTGAAGGCGTCGCCGACGATGTGGCCGCTGTTCGAGGCTTTCGTGCAGGCATCCGGCGGCTGAAAGCGGTTCGCGTGACAAAAAAACGGCGGGAAATTTCCCGCCGTTTGTCGTACCATAAACAACCGTCATTCCGCTTGCGGTTCGCCTGCTTGCAAGACAATTGGACGTCCCTGCTTGAACGATTCCAACTGTTCCTCTAGTTCCTGCCGCCGAACTTCAGCCGCTGATTTGCCTTCTTCCACCAAACGTTCAATGCCCTCGCGGATGCGCTGCTGCAACACTGTACCAGACTGCGGCGCGAAAAGCATCGCTAACACTCCCCCTGTCCACAGACCGACGATCAGACCGGCAAGAAAGACCATGAATTTGCGCATTGTTCACCTCCCCATTGATTATAATCCTATTATACGCTATGCCTGCCAGGATGCAATTATACTTAATCGAAGAAGTCCTTATCTTCCTCGGAGAGGTACTGCTGCGCCACATCCACCTTGAAGGTGACGCCCAAACCGGGGCGATCCCACACTTCGATAAGACTGTCTTTGACGATGGGATTGGGCAGCCCTTCGACGATGTCGTACCACCACTCCGGCTTGCCGGTGGGATACTCGAAGGCGATGTAGTTCTGCGGCATGACTGCCGCCGCGTGGACCAGCGCCGCCAATCCGATGAGGCCGTCGAACGTGCCGTGTGGCGCCATCAGGATGCCGTGCAGGTCGGCGTACTCCGCGATCCATTTCAGTTCGGCGATGCCGCCCACGTCTGCCGGGTCCGGCCCAACGATGTTGACGGCCTGCTTCTCGATCAGCTCCTTGAAGTTGTGGCGCAGGTAAATCTGCTCGCCCGTGTGGATGGGGGTGGACGTGCTCATTGTGATGTCGCGGTAGACGTCGGCCAGCACGTAGGGGGTGTAGTCGCCGTTGATCGTGTCCTCGAGCCACATAATGTTCAGCGGTTCCAGTGCCCGCGCCAGGCGGATGACGTCGGTGGGCACCCAGCCGGGGCCACAATCGAGCGCAAGGCCGACTTCGTCGCCGAGCACGTCCTTCATCGCTTCCACGCACGCGATGACGTGCTTGAGACCGCGTTCGGTCAGCAATCCCCGGTTGGAGTGTGGCGCGCCGGGCTGTATTTCGCCGTAGAAGAAATTGGGCACGCGGCTCGGCATGGGGCTGTGGAAGCCGATACCCTGCTTGATGATGCTGAAGTTTTCCGGCGACGCCTTCATCTTCGCCATGTTCTCGGCGTAATCCTCCGGCGTGTAGCCGTTCATCTTGAAGCGGACGTTGCCGTTGTAGACGCGGACGTGATTGCGCACCTTGCCGCCGAGCAGCTTGTAGACCGGCACCCCGGCGGCCTTGCCGGCGATGTCCCACAGGGCCATCTCGATGGCGCTGACGGCGCTGCCCCACGGCTTAAAACTCGCCATGCGCCGGATACGCAGCATGACGCTCTCGACATTGGTGGGGTCTGCGCCGATGAGCCACTGCTTGTAGAAGAGGACGTGCGGTTTCAGGTAGGGCTTGGCGGATTCCGCTTCGCCGTAGCCGTCGATGCCCTCGTCCGTGGTGATGCGCACCACGGGGTTCTGGCCGATAATGGCACATTTCAGATCGGTGATTTTCATAATACCTCCATTGGAATCATGATATTTGCTGTTTGATCAGCGGAAGATTAGGGGGTGAGTTGGCGTGAGTCTACACTGTCTCCCCTATCTTGATAGCCTGGAACAGCTTCATCTTCACGAGTGAGCGGACCAGCACGCCTAGCGCGACGACGAACAAGACCGCGAACAAGGCGTAGAGACGCAGGATAGCGGGCCACGAGATTTCGACGACGAAGGGCGGCGTGTAGGCGGTCGCGTCCGCACCCATTTGCAGGTAGGGGATGAAGGTGTGGCTGGCCCAGATGCCCAGAACTGTTCCGGCAGCGCTGCCGATGACGAGGAGAAAGACCAGTTCCCAGGCGATGAAGGCCGTCATGTGGCGCGTGGAGAGGCCCACGGCGCGTAACACGCCCAACTCGACGGCGCGACGGCGGAACGACGAGAGGGCGTACAAGATAAAGCCCAGCGCCGTCAACACGGCGGCAGCGCCAAAGCCCACCGAAAGGAGGCCGAAAAGCCCCTGGCGCTCCGGTTGCTGTTGTGCTCTGAGGATGCGCCGGGAAGAGACCAGGATGTCTTGTACTCCCAGGTTCTTCGCCCACATATCATCGGCCAATTGCTCGTAATTCACATCAGGCTCTGTGTTCAGCCACACGTTATAGGAAAGCTGGCTCTGAGCTTGCATGAAATAGTAATCCAGGTTGCCCACCACCAACGGGCCGGTCTCGGGATACCACGTTGGGAAATAGTCGAAACTGCCGACGAGCTTGAGCGGGAGCACCGCCGACGTCTCATAGGCCAGCACGGTGACGTTGACCGTATCGCCAATGTCGAGGAAATACATCTCCATAAAGTCGCGGGGGAGCAGGATACCGTTCTCGGTGATGGCAAGCTGGTTCATCAACTCCCCCAACGATGCCGGCGCAAAATCCGCGCGCCAGAAAGCGACCCGTGGAAAATCCAACCGATCCACGCCCATGAATGCCCCGGCTTTGAATCCCTGGCCCGTTTGCACGAGCGCCCTGTAGCGCCCGACACGCGCAGACGCCTCGACGTCAGGGAGTGTGCGATATTCGCTCACCGGCAGGAAATGCCAGATCGTTGTTTCATCGTTGCTGAGGTTGGAACCCGCCATCACAATGTCTCCGCCGCCGACCTCGTCGCCGGCATCAACCAAACTCGCGTCGGCCCCCACCCAGTAGAACTGCTGATCGTGCAGGTGGGTCTCCAATGTGGCGGACAAGGACGCACTGTGAAATAGGTATCCAGCGGGGCGATGTTTTCCCACTGTATGGGGACGGTAAACGAA
>DYKY01000026.1:29209-30710 GCA_020722365.1 Thermoflexus sp. | reverse complement strand
GCCAACCGAGGTGAAATCGCCATCCGCATCCTGAGAGCGTGCCGCGATTTGGGGCTGCCGAGCGTGGCCGTCTACTCCGACGCCGACCGCGAGGCGCTGCACACGCGCTACGCCGATGAAGCCGTCCACCTGGGGCCAACGGCGGCGGCGCAGAGCTACCTCAACATCCCGGCGGTGATCGCGGCGGCGCAGCGCAACGGCGCGCGCGCCATCCATCCGGGCTACGGCTTCCTTTCGGAGAACGCCGACTTCGCCCGCGCCGTCGAAGAGGCCGGCCTGGCCTTCATCGGCCCGCGCCCGGAGACGATTGCGCTCACCGGTGACAAACTGGCGGCCCGCCGCGCCGCACGCGACGCGGGACTGCCGGTGCTACCCGGCCCCGATGTGCCGTGTACGGAGGCCATCGCCGCCGACGTGGCCGCACAGGTGCATTACCCGGTGCTCGTCAAAGCGACGGCGGGCGGCGGCGGGCGCGGCATCCGCCTGGCGCGCAACCCCGGCGAGTTGGCCGCGATGGTGACGGCGGCGCGCAAGGAAGCGCAGGCGGCCTTTGGGGACGATACGGTCTACCTGGAACCGCTGGTGCAGCGCGCGCGCCACATCGAAGTGCAAATCCTGGGCGACGGGGCAGGGCGCATCCTCTGCCTGGGCGAACGGGAGTGCTCCATCCAGCGGCGACGGCAGAAACTCATCGAGGAAGCGCCCGCGCACGGTCTGCGCGACGCGCAGCGCGCCTACCTCTACGACGCGGCGGCGCGGGTGGGGCGTGCGCTCAACTATCGCAGCCTGGGCACCGTAGAATTTTTGCTCGACGACCGGGGCGCGTTTCACTTCATCGAGATCAACCCGCGCATCCAGGTGGAACACCCGGTCACGGAGATGGTCACGGGGCTGGATTTGGTCAAGGAACAATTGCGGCTGGCAGCCGGAAAACCACTGCGCTCCACGCAAGACGCTGTCGAACTACGCGGCGCGGCCATCGAGGCGCGCGTGCTGGCCGAAGACCCGACGGCGGGCTTCCTCCCGGCGACCGGCGTCGTCGCGCACCTCAAAGAGCCGGGCGGGCCGGGCATCCGCGTCGACAGCGCGCTCTATCCGGGGATGGCGGTCACGGCGGACTACGACTCGCTGTTGGCGAAGGTCATCGCCTGGGGCGAAAATCGCGCCGGCGCCATCCTGCGCCTGCGCCGCGCGCTGCGGGAATTTCAGGTGGGCGGCGTCGCGACCGATCTCGAATTCCTGTTCCAGATCGTGGACAGCCCGCCGTTCCAGGCCGGGAACTTCGACACCACCTATCTCGACAAGTTCAATCCGCCGGAAATGGCGAACAAAGCGGCGTTGGAGCGCGATGCCGCCCTGGCCGCCGCATTGTTGGCGCATCGCAAAAGAGCCACACCCAGCGCACCCACGGTCGCCAACGCCTGGCGTATCGCCGCCTGGCGCGAGCAGATGTAAAAGAAGCAAGAAGCAAGAAGCAAGAGGCAAGAAGCAAGAGGCAAGA
>DYKY01000026.1:23361-29109 GCA_020722365.1 Thermoflexus sp. | reverse complement strand
GCAAGAAGCAAGAGGCAAGAAGCAAGAGGCAAGAGGCAAGAAGCCATATCCTGCATCCTGCATCTTGCATCATAAGAAGGGGGGAACTATGTCCATCTACTGCGTCTCTATCGGCGAGCGGGAATACAACGTGCAAATCACGGATACGCTCGTGCTGGTGAACGGCGAGCCGGTCAAGGCGGATTTAGCGCCGTTGAACGGGAACGGCCTGCACGTTCTGCGACAGGGGAACTGCAATCGGGAATTCTACCTCAATCCGCAGACACACGGGTTGTATGAGGTGCTGGCGGAGGGACAGCGCGTCCTCGCCCGCGTGGATTTGGCGGGCCGCCGCGCCCGTCGCACCGATATCGCGCAAGCCGGTGACGTCATCGCGCCGATGCCGGGGATGGTGGTCAACGTGCTGGTTAAAGCCGGGGAGTCTGTGGAGAAGGATCAAGTGCTGGTGGTGTTGGAATCAATGAAGATGCAGATGCAGTTAAAAGCGCCGTTCGCCGGGCGCGTGGCGCGGGTCGCCGCTGTCATCGGCGCGCAGGTGGAGAAGGGGGCGGTCTTAGCCCAGGTGGACGGCTAACTCTGCACAATTTGAGCTATCTTGATATTGCTGCGTAACCACTCATTGACCAAAGCTTGCAAGTCAAGGTGTTTTTCTTCAGCAATGCGATTCAGATAGTCATTGACATCAGGTTCGAGGTAGATTGGAAAACTGAATACCGCATCAGGATGGTAAAACTTGCCCCGTTCCCCTTTTGAAAAATCATATTCCGCTTTCATTGGTTATCCTCTTTATATTGTGCTATCTCAGCAGTCTTAGCTTTCCGTGCAGAAATCATCCGTATGCTGACTTTTTCTTCTTCAAGTTGTTCGAAGGTATGTACAACAACAAGTAATAAACCAGCCTCTCCAATCCCCAGTGTGACCCACCGATCTTCATCTTCGCTATGCTCCTCATCGAATATCGTCAAATGGCGCGGGTCACGAAAAACCGTCGCCGCTTGCCGGAAAGTGACTTTGTGTTTGCGAATGTTGATGGATTCCTTATGTGGGTCCCAATCAAATATATAGTGCAAGGTCTGGTCCTTTCATTTCACTACGACAGGACGTTATCATACCCGCCTCTGCGCCGCCCAACGATATGGGTTAGACACACGGCAAGTGCAGCTACGGGTCTTTGAAAACAGATTCGTACGCGCGCGTTTCTCCTTCGCCAGCCAGTAGCACAGCCATTTCGCCCGCAACTGATGTGGGGTAGTTTTGAAATATTGCTATTTCATAATTACCTGCGTCGTTTTAAAATGCAATTTAGCTACCTCTGCGCCTCTTTAGTGGCTATATACACGATGCGCCTCGGCGTATAGTCGCAACGCGGCATTGACGCGGCGCTCGTATCCCTGCCCTTGCGCCTGAAACCATTCCCAAATATCGGCATCAACCGGCAGCGTGACGGTGATGGTACGACGTGGCTGTTGGATCACGGCGCGGGCAAAAAAGGATTCCGTCAGCGGCGGAATATCAGTTGTATCAATGGCCTCATCGGTCAGCGCATCAATACGTGACCAATCCGTCTCGGAGGGCTTCTTCGTATAATCTCTTTTCATGGCTCAATGCCTTTCGTAATGAAATGATGCGGATAGTGTTTGTTCCACTCTCAACATACACAACGACGACTGTGCACGATTCGAGCACCCCAATCCCAATCAGCCGTTCTTCACCATAGTCTTCGCGGTCATCTGAAGCAACAACCATAGGCCCGGCAAATATCTTCGCCGCATCCACGAAATCAAAGCCGTGCTTGCGGATATTGATGCGGTTCTTGCACTCGTCCCATTCAAAACGCATAGTGTTTGCTTGCTCCACGCCATCGTTGCCTCCTTCATCATAACCCATTTTCACATTTTCGACAAACTCCCCGCAACTTTTCACGTTGAGCGGTGTTAAACCTTACAACCAATAACGGGAGGAAAGACTGTGGAACACGATATCGCCATCATCGGCATCGCCGGGATTTTCCCGCAGGCGCACACTGTGCAGGAATACTGGGACAACATCCTGCGCAAGGTTGACTGTATTACGGATGTGCCGCCGTCGCGCTGGAACGTGGATGACTACTACGATCCCAACCCCAACGCGCCGGATAAAACCTACGCCAAACGCGGTGGGTTCATCCCCGACATCGCCTTCGATCCGCTGGAATTCGGCCTGCCGCCCAACATCCTCGAAGTGACGGATGTGTCACAACTGCTGGCGCTGGTGGTGGCGCGCGATCTGATGGCCAACGCCGGGTACGCCAACGGGCGCGCCTTCGACCGCTCGCGCGTCGGCGTGATCCTGGGCGTGGCCGGCGGGCAGAAGCTCATCACCCCGCTGGCAAGCCGCCTGCAATATCCTGTGTGGCGCAAGGTCCTCCTGAGCAGCGGCATTCCCGAAGATGAAACCGAACGCATCATCGAGAAAATCAAGCTGGCCTACGTCCCCTGGAACGAAAACTCGTTCCCCGGCCTGCTCGGTAACGTCATCGCCGGGCGCGTGGCAAACCGGCTCGACCTGGGGGGGATGAATTGTACAGTGGACGCGGCCTGCGCCAGCAGCCTCAGCGCGCTCAAGATGGCGCTCAGCGAGCTAACCGAGGGCCGCGCCGATATGATGATCACCGGCGGCGTGGACACCGATAACTCGCCGTTTATGTACCTGTGCTTCAGCAAAACGCCCGCCCTTTCCCACCGTGGTGAGAGCCGTCCCTTTGATGTGGACGCCGACGGGATGTTGGTGGGCGAGGGCGTCGGCATGGTGCTGCTCAAGCGGCTGGCGGATGCAGAGCGCGACGGCGATAAAATCTACGCCGTCATCAAGGGCATCGGCGCGTCGAGCGATGGAAAATTCAAGAGCATCTATGCGCCGCGCCCGGAGGGACAGGCCGTGGCGCTGCGCCGCGCCTACGCGGACGCCGGTTGCGCGCCCACCGACGTCGGCCTCATCGAGGCGCACGGCACCGGCACCCTCGCCGGCGACCCGGCGGAATTCGAGGGGTTGAGGGCTGTGTTCGAGAGCGACGGGCGCGGGCAGCACATCGCGTTGGGCAGCGTGAAATCGCAGATCGGCCACACGAAAGCCGCCGCCGGCGCTGCCAGTTTGATCAAGGCTGCGCTGGCGCTGCACCACAAAACGCTCCCGCCCACGTTGAACGTGACGCGACCCAATCCGCAGTTCAATATGGAGACGACGCCCCTCTACCTTAACACCGAAAGCCGTCCGTGGATCCGCGCCAACGGAACGCCGCGCCGGGCGGGCGTGAGCGCGTTCGGCTTTGGCGGCACGAACTTTCACGTCGTCCTGGAAGAACACACCACCGACCATACCGGCGCGTATCGCCTGCACCGCGTCGCGCAACCCGTGCTGCTCCACGCGGAGACGCCCACGCAGTTGCGCGCCGCCGTCGAATCTGCGTTGAGCGACCTCGCGGACGCTGCTGACGCCGCTTACGGCCATCTCGCCGCGCGCAGCCGCGCCCCGCAGATTCCGCCGGACGCAGCCCGGCTTGGCTTCGTCGCCGCGTCACCCACCGAAGCCGTCGAGATGTTGCAGGCGGCCCTCGTCACATTGCAGCGCCAGCCCGACGCCGACACATGGGAACATCCGAAGGGCATTACATACCGACGCCAAGCCGTTCCAAACGGCAGAATCGTCGCGCTGTTCCCCGGCCAGGGATCGCAATATCTCAACATGGGACGTGAAATCGCGCTCAACTTCCCGCCGTTGCGCCAGGCCTACGGGCAGATGGACGCGCTATTTGCGCAATCCGGCATGACGCCGCTTTCGGACGTGGTCTTCCCCATCCCCGCTTTCGACGAGGCGCACGTGCAGGCGCAGGAAGCCGCGTTGCGCCGCACCGCCTACGCGCAGGCCGCGATTGGCGTGTTTAGCGCGGGGCTGTACACGATCCTGCGGCAAGCCGGATTTGCACCGGACTTTGCCGCCGGGCACAGCTTCGGCGAGCTTGCGGCGCTGTGGGCGGCCGGCGTGCTGGATGACGCGGACTTCTTCGCGCTGGTCAAGGCGCGCGGGCAAGCGATGACGCCACCCGACAGCGGAAACGGTCACAGCGACGCCGGCGGCATGGCGGCGGTCAAAGGCGCGGTGAGCGATATCCAGGCCGTGTTGTCGGCGCATCCAGAGGTGGTCATCGCCAACTTCAACGCGCCCACGCAGAGCGTCTTGGCCGGGCCGACGGCGGCGATCAAGGCGGCGCAGGCCGATTTGCAGGCGCGGGGCTTCACCGCGACGCTGCTGCCCGTGGCAGCGGCATTTCACACACCGTTGGTGAGCCACGCTTCGGCGCCATTTGCGGCGGCGGTGGCGGCGGCGACCTTCCATCCGGCGCGCATCTCGGTCTACTCCAATACCACCGGTCAGCCCTATCCCACCGACGTGCAGGCCGCGAAGGAGGTCCTCGCGCAGCATATTCTGCATCCCGTCCTCTTCACCACGCAGATCGAGAACCTCTACGCCGCCGGTGGGCGCATCTTTGTTGAAATCGGCCCGCGTCGCGTCGTCGCCGGGTTGGTGGACGATATCCTGGGCGACCGGCCCCACGTCACCGTTGCGCTCAACTCCAGCCGCCAGAAGTGCAGCGACCGTCAATTGCGCGAGGCAGTTATACAGTTGCAGGTAGCAGGCGTGACGTTGGGGGATGTAGATCCGTATCAAGCGTAAAACGTAATTCGTGAGGGGGGACATTATGGCATTAAACATTTCTTTGAACGGCAGCAATTATGTAAGCGATAAAACGCGAGGGGCGTTTGAGCATGCGTTGCAGGAGGCAAGCATCGAGAATCGAGAATCAAGAATCGAGAATCGAGAATCAAGAATCGAGAATCAGCGAATCGGCGAATCAGCGGATCAGCCCACAGCCCACAATCCACAACCCACAACGCATACCTCGCAACTCTTAACTCGCAACTCGCAACTCGCAATGCTCGACCACGCGCTGGCGCAATCCTACGAGCATCAGACGTTGACGATGCGCATCCACGAGCAGTATCTCAACAACCAGGGGGAGTATGCACGGCTGTTCGGGCAGTTGATGCAGCAGCAAGGGACGATCTTCGCGCAAGCGGCCGCCATCCCGCAGCAGGCGGAGATGACGGCGGCGGTCTTGGAGACGCTGGCGAGTAGTATGGCGCGTTTCCACGACTTGCAGGCGCAGACGCTCGACGTTCACCGGCAATTCCTGGCCCAACAGTCCGATTACGCCCGCGCGACGATTCAGTTGTTGGCGAATCAGCGAATCAGCGAATCAGCGAATCAACAAATCGGCGAATCAGCGAATCAGCGAGTCGTCGAGATGGTCAAACGGGGAAATGGCGATGGTAACGGCAACGGCCATCATCCACAGGAGGCAACAAGCTCTGAATTGGAAGCTGAAAATTTGAAACTCGAAACTCAATCCAGCATCCAGCATCCAGCATCCAGCCTTGAGCCTCCTACGCCCTACACCTCACAACCCACAACTCAAAACCCGCAACCTGGTACGCTTGTCCCCTCCCTCCTCGCCATCGTCAGTGAAAAAACCGGCTATCCCGCCGATATGCTCGAACTCGACATGGATATGGAAGCCGACCTGGGTATTGACTCCATCAAGCGCGTCGAAATCCTGGGGGCGCTGCAAGACGCCCATCCCGATCTGCCCGAAGTCGCCACCGACGTTCTGGCCGACATGCGCACGCTGCGGCAGATTGTGGAGAGGATGCA
>DYKY01000026.1:0-23261 GCA_020722365.1 Thermoflexus sp. | reverse complement strand
GAGGCAGGAGGCAAGAAGCAAGAGGCAGGAGGCAAGAAGCAGGAATCAGCGAATCAGCGAATCAGTGAAGCGGCGGATTCTGAACCCATAACCCGTAACTCGCAACTCGCAACTCAAAAAAAAGCATAACGCGGGCATCGCATGGGATTACGCGCCGCGAGGTGCGTTTGCGTGGGTTGCCCGCTCCCGATTTCCTGGAAGTCGCACCGCCAGAAGGTCACATTTGCCTGATCGGCGACGACGGCACACCGTTGGTTGCTGCCGTGGCTGAGGCGCTGACCGCGCGCGGCTGGCGTGTGGTGGCGTGGTCGCCGGCGTCGGATCCGGCGCAGATTGCATCCATCCTCGAAACGCACGGGCCGGTAGCCGTCTTCATCCATCTGAACCCACCCGGCGATGATGCGCTGTTTTCCGCTGCTGACGAGGCGCGGCTCAAACAGGTCTTCCTGTTGGCGGGACGGCTCAAAACGACGTTGACCGAATCTGCACAACGCGGCTGGGCCGCGTGGCTGACCGTGACACGGCTCGACGGTGCGTTGGGTTTGACGGGCGGCGGCGGCCCGGTGGCCGGCGGCTACTTCGGCTTGACGAAGACGCTCGCTCTGGAATGGCCCGATGTGCATTGCCGCGCCGTAGACCTCGCGCCCGAGCTGTCCGTGGAGCGCGCCGTCGCCTGTATCCTCGCCGAACTCCACGATCCCAACCGGCGGCTGGTCGAGGTGGGCTGGAGCGCAGCGGGCCGGGTAACGATTGAAGTGTGAAACCAGAATTTACCGCAGAGCACGCAGAGGGCGCAGAGATTTTTTAGTTGCTCAGCGTTCTCAGCGTCCTCTGCGGTGAAAAAGAGCTATTCGTGCGTAAGTCCTGATGAAAATAGAGTTTATGGAAACGATTTATCCTGACAAAAACGACGTTTTCCTCGTCACCGGCGGGGGGCGGGGAATTACGGCGCAATGCGCGATCCGGCTGGCGGAGCGGTATGGCGGAACGTACATCCTGGTGGGTCGCTCGCCGTTGGAGGCGACGGAACCGGCCTGGGCCGCCGGCTGCGACGACGAAGCCGCGCTCAAGTCGCGCGCAATTACGGCCTTGCGGGTCGATGGCGCGCGTCTCAAACCGGCGGATGTGCAGCGCACTGTGGGCCGTGTCCTGGCGCAGCGCGAGATTGTCGGGACGCTGCGCGCCATCGAAGCGGCGGGCGGCGCAGCGACCTACCTCAGCGCCGACGTGAACGACGTCGGCGCCCTGCGCGTCGCGCTTGCCCCGGTACGCGACCGCGTGACGGGCATTCTGCACGGCGCGGGCGTCCTGGCCGATAAACGCATCGAGCAGAAAACGGCGGCGGACTTCGACCGGGTCTACGGGACGAAAGTGCGCGGCCTGCAAGCCGTGCTGGCGTGCATCCCGCCGGAACACTTGCGCCATCTGGTGCTGTTTTCGTCCGTCGCCGGATTTTACGGCAACGCCGGGCAGGCGGATTACGCGCTGGCGAACGAGGCGCTCAACAAGCTGGCGCACCGCCTGCAACGCGAGTATCCGGCCTGTCACGTCGTTGCGGTGGATTGGGGACCGTGGGATGGCGGCATGGTCACGCCGGAACTCAAACAGGTGTTCGCCGAACGTCACGTTGCCGTGATTCCGGTGGATGTAGGCACGGATATGCTGGCCGATGAGCTGGCGCGCGAAACGCCCGCCGCGCAAATTGTGATCGGCGGCGCGCTGCTCTCCCCCGCCCGCGAGCCGTCCGCCGGCCTGCGCAGCTACCGCATCCACCGCGCGCTTACCCTTGACGCCAACCCCTTCTTGCGCGATCACGTCATCGGCGGGAAGGCCGTGCTCCCTACCGTCTGCGCCGTCGGTTGGATGATCAACGCCTGCGAGAACCTCTATCCCGGTTACACCTTTGCCCGCGTCGACGACTACCGCGCCCTCAAAGGCATCGTCTTCGACGAAACCCTGGCGGATGACTACATCCTCGATTTGCGCGAGACTGCCACATCCACCGAAGAACTGCACTTCGACGCCCTGATCTCCAGCGAAGCCAACGGCAAATCCCGCTATCACTATAAGGCGCAGGTTGCGCTGCGAAGAAGCGAGAATCAAGAATCAGCGAATCAGCGAATCAGCGAATCGGCAAATCACGAATTACGAATTACGGATTACGAACTCCCACAACCCACAACCCACAACCTACAACCTTCAATCCCTAGCGAAACCCTGTATCACGACCATACGCTCTTCCACGGGCCGAGTTTTCGCGGGGTGGAGGAAGTGCTGGCGATTTCGGAGGAGGGGTTGACACTGCGCTGCTGCTTGCCGGAGGTGCCGCCGGAGGCGCAGGGACAGTTTCCCGTACAAAGCTTCAATCCGTATCTGACCGACGTGCAACTGCAAAGCCTGCTGATTTGGGCGAAGAAGATGCGCGGCGTCGTAGGGCTGCCGCTGCGCATCCAGAAGGGCGAGCAATTCCGGCAGGTTCACTTTGGCGAAGTGACCTACGCCACGCTGACCGTGCGCGCCATCAGCGATCACAGCCTTGTCGCCGATGTCGTTGTCCACAACGCGGATGGCGACCTGTGCAGCCGCGTCACCGGCGCGGAAATCACCTTGAGTGAGCGGTTGTTGGGGCTGTTTGAGCAGAACAAGTTAGGAGTAAAGAGTGAAGAGTAAAGAGCAAAGAGTCATAATGAACTCTATTGCAATCATCGGACTCGATACTTACTTCGACGCGTGCCGCGACCGCAAGGCGTTTGCGCGAGCGGTGGTGCACGGGCTGCGGTGCGACCCTGCGCCGGATGCGTTGCGCGGTGTGGAGTTGGCGCTGCGTGTGGCGAATAACGCGCTGTTCGATGCGGATGTGGCGCGGGGCGCGCGCGCGGCAGTGGTGTGGGCCGGTGAGCCGTCGGTCTCGGCAGAGATTGCGACCCTGTGGGGCTTTAAGGGGCGGGCGGCGGATGTGGCGGATAGTTTTACGGCATTGTCTGAGGCGCAGCGATTGTTGATCAATGGATCAGTGGACGCGGCGCTCGTCGGCGAGACGACACCGGCGGGCGGCGTCGCCCTCGTGCTGGCCTGCGCCGAAGCTGTAGGCGACCATGTCTACGCCTGTCTTGAAAATCCGTTAAAGTCCGTTCAATCCGTTGACGACTTTTCATCCATTCCCGGCTATTGGGAATGGCCGGATTTGGCAGACGGCGACCTGCCCGTGGCGGATCCCGCACCCGAACCGATATGCGCTTTGGGCAGCGTGCGCACGAATCTGGGCGACGATGCGCCCGCGCTGGCGGCTCTGGCGCGGACGGCCCTGTGCCTCCATCATCGCGTCATCCCCGCGACGCCCGACTGGCGTGGCCCGCGTGATCCCCAAACCGATTCGCCGTTTTACGTTGCCCCCGCGCCCCAACCCTGGTTGACTGAGGGTGAGCGAGTTGCGAGTTGCGAGTTGCGAATCAAGAATCAAGAATCAAGAATCAAGAATCAGAGATTGCTTCTTTCTGAATTTCCCGCTACCTACACTGTTCCTGTGCTTCACGCGCACCTTTCGGCCCGCCCGTTCTTTATGTTCCCGCTCGCGGCGGATGATCGGGACGAGATAGTGGCGATGACAGTCGATTTGCGCCGGCAAGCAGAGCGCGGGGCGGACTTGGAGACGCTGGCCGAAGGCGCGCGGATCGCGTATCAGGCGCGCCCCGACGCGCGTTATGCGCTCGCGCTGCTCGCGCACGACCGGGAGGAACTGCTCCGTGAGGCGGATTTCGCCGTCAAAGGCGTGGAGAAGGCCTTCGCCGAGGGGAAAGATTGGACATCGCCGCTCGGCAGCAGCTTTACGGCGCGACCGTTAGGGCGAACCGGCGGCGTGGCCTTCGTTTACCCCGGCGCGTTCAGTTCCTATGTAGGGATGGGACGCGACTTGTTTCAACTGTTCCCGCACCTCCACGCCCGCCTGGGCGAGGTCACGCGCTATGCCAGCCGTGTCACTGCCGAAAAGTTGCTCTATCCCCGCCGCTTGCGCCCGCCAACCGGCGCGGACGTGCAGGCCGATGAGGCCCGCCTGCGCGCCAATCCCACCGCGATGATCGAATCCGGCGCAGGTTTCGCCGTCCTCTACACCGCCATTCTGCGTGACGTGTTCGGCGTGACGCCCTCCGCCGCCCTCGGTTACAGTCTGGGCGAAGTGAGTATGCTATGGGCGCTCGGCGTCTGGCCCGACGGCGACGCGGGCAGCGACGCCTGGAACACCACACCGCTCTTCAAGACACGGCTTTTTGGTCCGCAGAACGCGGTGCGTGAACACTGGAACCTGGAGGCAGACGCCGGGGAGACGCTGTGGTGCAACACCATCGTCAAAGCGCCGGTGGAGCAGGTGAGACAGGCGTTGGCGGTTGAGCCGCGTGCATATCTCACCATCATCAATGAAGAAAAAGAAGCTGTGATTGCCGGGCATCCCGACGCCTGCGCGCGCGTCATCGCCGCGCTTGATTGCCACACGCTGCGGATGCCCTTCGACGCTGCCATCCACGCCCCGCCCGTGCGCTCGGAGTACGCAGCGTTTGTGGATTTGTACACACTGCCCACCCGCGCCGTCCCCGGCATCGACTTCTACTCGGCGGCGAAGTACGCGCCGCTGACGTTGGAACGCGACGCGCTGGCCCACGCGCTGGCGCAGATGACGTGCGCGCCGGTAGACTTTCCGCGCCTTGTGCGCGCCGCCTACGACGCGGGGGCGCGCATCTTCGTGGAGCTCGGCCCGCTCGGCGCCTGCTCCCGCTGGATTGATCGCATCTTGCGCGACCAACCGCACGCCGCCATCCCCATCAACAAAAGCGGCAAATCCGACTACGACAGCCTGCTCCCCGTGCTGGCGATGCTGGTCACGCAGCGGGTGCAAATGAAGCAAGAGGCAAGGGGCAAGAAGCAGGAATCGGCGAATCAGCGAATCAGCGAATCAACAAATCCGCAAATCGCAAATCAACCAATCAACCAATCCCCAATCCCCAATCAATCATTACCCATTACCCATTACTCATTACCGATTATGGATTACGCCGCCGAAGGGCACATTGCGTTTTTGCAGGCGCGGCAAGTTGCCATGCAGCAAACCGGCGAGTTGATGGCGATGCAGATCGCGGCGGCGGGGCAAATGCTGCAAGAGGCAGGAGGCAAGAATCAAGAATCAACGAATCGGCGAATCAGCGAACCAGCGAACCAGCGAATCAGCGAATCGGCGAATCAGCGAATCAGCGAATCAGCGAATCAGCAAGCCAGCAGATCCAAAATCCAAAATCCAAAATCCAAAATCCTAAGTTCTGTGCTTTTCGCCGAAGATCACCTCCACGCCTTTGCGACGGGCGATGTGGTCGAAGCGTTCGGGCCGGCTTACGCGCGCTATCGGGGGCGGCGTGTGCCGCGCTTGCCCAACGGCGATTTGCTCTGCGTCAGTCGGGTGCTGGCGATTGATGGCACGCCCGGCAAGGTCACGCCCGGCGCGACGCTGGTGAGCGAGTTCGACGTCCGCGCCGACGCCTGGTTCTTCCGCGACCGCGCCACACTGCCGCTCTCGATCGTGATGGAGACGGCTTTGCAACCGTGCGGCGTCCTTTCCACCTACCTCGGCTCGATGCTGCCCTACCCGGAGAGCGACTTCTACTTCCGCAACCTCGACGGCGAAGGTGAACTGCTGCGCGTCGTGGACGTGCGCGGGCAAACCATCGCCAACCGCGTGACGCTGCTCAGTTCGACCACGCTGCCGGGCATTATCCTGCAAAAATTCAGCTTCGAGCTGGCCTGCGCCGGGCGCGTGTTCTATCGCGGCGCGGCGGCCTTCGGCTACTTCACGCCGGAAGCATTGCAGCGGCAAACCGGGCTGGACAATGGGGCATCTCGTCAACCGTGGCTATTCTCAACGGATTTAACGGATGCAACGGAACAGAATCCGTTAAAATCCGTTGAATCCGTTGAGAGAAAACGAATAGGGCAACTAGACTTTCTTGACAGCGTGTCATGCGTCCGTGATGGCGGCAACGACGGGCGCGGGTACGTCTACGCCGAAATCCCCGTTGCGCCTGACGATTGGTTCTTCGGCTGCCATTTCTATCAAGACCCGGTGATGCCCGGCTCGCTCGGCGTGGAAGCGATGGCGCAGGCGATGCACGTCTACGCGCAATCGCAGGGGCTTGGGCAAAGTGCGCGCATCCTGGCGCCGGGCCGGATAACGTGGAAATATCGCGGGCAGGTCCCGCCCGAGCCGCAACGCCTGCGACTGGAGGTCCACATCAAAGACAGCCGGCGCACCCCGGCAGGCGTGACCCTGATCGGCGACGGCAGCCTATGGCGCGGCGATGTGCGGATTTATGAGGTGCAGGGGATAGGAGTAAGAAGTATGGAGTAGGGAGTATGGGTGCGGAGTTACCCCATACTCCGTACTCCGTACTCCATACTCCCTTCCATAGGAGCGATGGTTATGCAGAACTATACCTGGATTGGCCCGGCGGCGTCCGTGGCTTATGATGCGGAGGGGATGGCGGCGCGAGTGCGCGCCCTGGATGCGCCGTGCTACGCCGTGCGCAACGGGCGCGGCGTCGGCCTGACGAACGAAGGCGGCGTGCAGATGGGCGCCGACGGCGCGGACGTGCTCGCCATCGTCCCGCCGACGCCCGCGCAGCAGTTGGGTGATCCCGGCTTCCGTGCGGCTTACGGCTTGCAGTACGCCTACATGGGCGGCTCCATGGCGAACGCGATTTCCAGCGAGGCGATGGTGATCGCGCTTGGCAAGGCCGGGATGCTCGGCGCGTTCGGCGCGGGCGGGCTGCTGCCGGAGCGGCTGGAAGCGGCGATCCGGCAGATACAGGCCGCGCTGCCCGGCGGACCGTATGCCTTCAACCTCATCCACAACCCGAACGAACCCGCGCTCGAACGCGGCGCGATGGAACTGTATCTGCGGCATGGCGTGCGGGTGATCGAAGCGTCGGCGTATCTCACGCTCACCCCCTACGTCGTGCAGTACCGCGCGGCGGGGCTGGAAGCCGGGCCAGACGGCGACGTGGTCATCCGCAACCGCATCATCGCCAAGATCTCACGCCGCGAGGTGGCGACGCAGTTTATGCAGCCCGCGCCCGCCAAACTATTGGCGCAATTGCGCGAGCAGGGTCTCATCACCGAGACACAAGCGCGACTGGCCGAGCGCGTCCCCATGGCCGACGACGTGACCGTCGAGGCCGATTCCGGCGGGCACACCGACAATCGCCCGCTGGTGTGCCTTATGCCCTCGCTGCTGGCACTGCGGGATGAACTCCAGGCGCACTATCGCTATCCGACGCCGGTGCGCATCGGCGCGGCCGGCGGGATCGGAACGCCGGCGGCGGCGCTCGCCGCGTTGATGATGGGCGCAGCTTACGTGCTCACCGGCTCGGTCAACCATAGCTGCGTGGAGGCGGGGACGTCGCCGCACGTCAAACGGCTGCTGGCGCAGGCAGGGATGGCGGACGTGATGATGGCCCCCGCTGCCGACATGTTCGAGATGGGCGTGAACCTGCAAGTGCTCAAGCGTGGGACGATGTTCCCCTTACGCGCGCGCAAGCTGTACGAGATTTACCAGGCTTACGACAGCATCGAAGCGATCCCGGCAGCGGAACGCCAGAAATTGGAGCAGCAGATCTTCAAGCGCGATCTCGATGCGGTGTGGGCCGACTGCATTGACTTCTTCAACCGGCGCGATCCGGCGCAGATCGAGAAAGCGCAGCAGAATCCCAAACGCAAGATGGCGCTGATCTTCCGCTGGTATCTGGGGCTGGCGACGCGCTGGGGCATCGTCGGCGAACCGGGGCGCGAGGTGGACTATCAAATCTGGTGCGGACCGGCGATGGGCGCGTTCAACGATTGGGCGCACGGCACGGAACTGGAGCAGCCGGAGAACCGGCATGTCGCCGACGTCGGACGGCGCATCATGGAAGGCGCGGCGCTCCTGTACCGGACGCAGGCGCTTAGGATGCAAGGGATCACCGTTTAACCAAAAACTACAAAAATCTCAGCCCAGGTCTGTTGGTGCACGTTTCGTGTTCAAAGCAAATTCTCGCCAAATCAAGCTGGTTGTGAGACTTTTGTAGTCTTTGACTAACCCGAAAAGCGCTCCATAAGCAATGTAAGACCCATGCAGGCCACGCCGGCGACCGCCGTCTTGGCGCCGTAGACAATCCTGTTCTCTTGAGAGACGCTGCCCAGGTAGACACCCAGTCCAAAGAGTGATAACAGCGCCATACCCAGTGATGCGTAGAAGGCATAGTCGATTGAGGGCAAGAGAGGGGCAAAGAAGAATGGGATGACAACCAGGAATGCAGCTAAAAATGGCGACAGTCCATCGACAGCGGCGACGGTGATGACTGCTGAGCGTGCAGCTTTACCAATCCTGCTGTTGTTCAAATCGGTCAGCGTGCTTTTTTCGAGTTCGGCGATTTCGTGACGACGCTCGGCCGATTCTGCTAAATAGGCGCCCCATCCGCCGGAGATGCCGATAGCCATTGCTGTGGACAGACCGGTGATCAGGACAATCGTGGCATCCCGAATCCCGACCACGAAACTTCCCATCACCACGCCGACCATCGTCAATACACCGTCGAAGGAGTTGTTGGCGAAGGCCCGCCGCGCAATGCTGGCAGCGCCAGAAAGCTCAGAATACTCACGCCAGCGCTGAAGCCATTCCTGAACCGGTCTGAAAAACCGTTGCGGTCGCTGCTTCAGACGAATCAAGGCGCGCCGTGCCCATATGTCGTCAACACTGATACTACGCCCCACCTCCTCACTACCAACCGAACTACTCTCCATCACTTGCTAACCTCCATAAGTTTTGTCGGGTCCCTATCGAGTCAAGGGATTTCCCGAGGATGCAGCGCCAACTTAAGCTGGCTTACTTCTCTATACCTTACCACAGATTGGCGTTATTGCCAGATGAGTGTCTGGCATCTGTGCCGGCGATCTGTCACAGTGAACCTCAGTCATTCTTTTATCCCGAGCCAAACCCACCCATCGTTGTTCGATTTGCAATCGGCCTTGGATTTTATCCCATACAAAAGTATAATGTTCACACAATCAGGCTACAAAAGTCTCAGCACGTAACTATTGGTTAGCGCAGATATGTGCTCAATCAAGCGCCTCGTGAGACTTTTGTAGTCTTTCATTGGTGGAGTTTGTCTATCCCAATGAGCGAATGTAAGAATCGGCGAATGTGAGAATCGGCGAAGGCTGACGATAACGTGCTAACGGTTTTTAGGGGGTGAGGCATGGCGAAGAAGGGTTGGCGGATGATGGTAATTGCAATGTTGCTGCTGGGATTTCCGGCGTTGCCCGCCGCTGCTGTTGAGGCATTGCCCCCACCGCACATCGGTTACGGGATGATGGTGGCTTATCCACCGACCGGTGTGGCGCAGGTAAAGGCGGAAGGCTTCGACTGGTACAAGTATTTCATCCATTGGCACAGTATCGATCCTCAACAAAATGGCGATTATGACTGGCGTACTGTGGACTGGCGGTTGGACGAGGCCTGTAGCTCTGGCCTGAACCTGCTTTTGCGTGTCGAACGTGACGCCGGTAATTGGCAGCCAATTCAGGATAGCGAGATGGCCGCTTGGCAGGCGTTCTTTCAGGCGCTTGCGTCGCACATTGCACAGAGACGCGCCGGTTGCGCCACGCCCTACCGTGTGGCGCTGGAAATCTGGAACGAGCCGAACCTCGATTTTCAATGGAATTACGAGGATGTGGACCCTGTGCGCTACACCGAGATGGTCAAACGCGCCTACCTCGGCGCGGAAGCCGGCGATCCCACGATTCCTATCGTTGCAGGGAGCCTTGCTCCAACAGGAGGATGGCCCGACGGTCAGGCGATGAACGATGTGGACTATCTCGAAGCGATGTACAACAATGGATTATCAGGCCACTTCGACGCCATCAGCATCCACAACTACGGCTTCGGCGGTCAACCGGAGGACAAGGACTGGGGAGAAGGCATCGTCAACTTCCGCCGCGCCGAGGACATCTACGCCGTGATGGTCGCTCATGGTGACGGAGACAAATCGGTGTGGGGCACGGAGTTTGGCTGGCTGCTGGACGCTGCCGAAGAAAACCACCCAGAGTGTGTGAGCTACTGGGAGAGCATCGGCTTTGCCTGGCAGAAGGTCTCGGCGGAAAACCAGGCCGACTACCTGCAACGCTCGTTTGCCTATGCCGACGCCAATTGGCCGTGGATGGGCGTGATGATCGTCTCCAACCTGGATTTCAGCATGACGGGCTGGTATGCGCCGTGTGATCCGCTGAACTGGTTCTCCATCCTCCGACCCGACGGTTCATCGCGCCCGGCCCATATCACCTTACAAGAAATGGATAAACGCCCGCGCTCCTGGGTTGCATCGGGGATGGTCGTCGAGCCGGCAGCGTTCGATTGGTCGGTGCGGCTGCGCGAGCGTGCGCTCTTCACCGAGACGGTCACGGTGTCGAGCACGGATATGCCTTTCGGCTGGAACGCCGTCACCACGACGCTAGGCTTGCCGTTCACGATCACGCCCACAACCGGCTTCACGGGCGAGCCGTTCCAGGTCACTGTGGACGCGCGGGAACTGCTGACCGGGACGTATACCGGTGTCATCACCGTTACCTCGACGGATGCGCTGGTTACACCTCACAACATCACGATCCCCTTGGGACTTGACATCTGGGCTGCGTGGGGGATGAACGTCCGTCCCGCCAGCCTGAGCTGGATGATGGCGGTTTCGGATACATACCCCGTCTCGGCGACCGTGGCGGTGGAGAACACCGGCGATTTTGAGTTCGACTGGATGGTGACGAAGGCAAGTGCGACATTCCCGCTGACCGTTATCCCCTCTAGCTCCACGCAGACGGGAACTACCTTCATTCCTGGCATGTTCAAGGTCTTCGTCGACCCGCGCGGGCTGCCCGTAGGGGTGTACACCGGCACGCTGACCGTCACTGCGTCGACGGCGCAAGTCCCGCAAAGTCCGTTTGCGCTGCCGGTGAGTGTCCGCATTGTGGAGCGGCTGTACAAGGTGTATATGCCGTTGGTGATGCGGCGGTATTGACGGCTGACGGTAGAAGGGAAGAGCAGGCAAGGGACAGGATGTAGGGCAGATTGAGGCATATGACAGCGGGATGATGCTGTGACTCAGCTATACATCGCGATCACCTTCTCCGGCGCGATTTCGGCGAGGATGTTGTGGATGTTGCAGAAGACGTAGCCGCCGTCCTGGTTCATGTACGCCGTGACCTCGGCGACCTCACGGCGCACGTCATCCACCGAGCCGAGCGGCAGCGTGACCTGGGAATTGACCCCGCCGCCCCACAGCGCAATCCGCCCGCGTGCTCTGTCTTTCCACTCGCGGTACGAGTGCTTCCCGGCGCACCACTGCACAGGGTTGAGGATGTCAAACCCGGTCTCGATCACCAGGTCGATCAGGTCGTAGACCGCACCGCAGGAGTGGATGAACAGCTTGACCTGCGGGGCGATGCGGTGGCACTCGTCGGTGATGCGGCGGTAGTAGGGGAGGAACAGCTCGCGGTAGACTGTGGGCGAGGCAATGAGGTTGCGCTGCGTGCCCCAGTCGTCGGCGGTGATCATGATGATGTCGATGTCCTGGTGGATTTCGGGCAGCAGCGCGCGGACGTTCGCCAGGGTATGCTCCGTGACAATCTCGTGCAGCTCGGTCACGTAATCCGGCTCGGTGAGGCAAAGCATGGGGAAGATCGCCAGGCCGCTGTACGCGCCGATGCCGATATTTGCCTGCAATGCGCCGTCGTTGAAGAACACGGCCCGGTCGGTGGCTTCGCGCACGCGGCGGCACAAACCACGGATGGAGACAATACGTTCATCTTCCAGAACACGAGATTGCATGGTCTTACGCAATTGCTTGAGGTCGAGTTTGGGCAGGTCGGCGGAAAGGTCGAGCGGCTGCCCGCCGTGCTCTTCGTCGAAAACGTAGGAAGACGGCGGCATACGCTGATTGCGTCCTTGCCGAATCGTCCCATCCGGCAAGGTGTGGAAGTTCTCCGGGTAGCGCACGAGCGCCGGAAGCCGCCCGTTGAAGTCGTAGGCGTGCCACAATTCCGGCTGGTCGAAGGCGTTGGTCGCGCCGTCGAGGATGGCGACCACGTCGATACCGAGGGCGTCGAGCACGTCCAGGTCAGGCAAGGCCAGCATCTGCCCGGTATCCTCGACGCGGGGCAGACGCGGCGGCAGGCCCAGCGCCGCCACCAGTTTGGGATACGCAAAGGCGCTGATGGACGTGGAGCGCATCCCGCCCAGGTCTTTGGGCATCCGGTCGGGCGTCTGGAAATTCAGGGCTTGCAACACTCGCTCGCGTGATGTCGTCATAGAAAGCTCCTTGTAGTCTGGTAGTCTCTAGTCAGGTAGTCGAAGCCGTTAAAATCCGTTCAATCCGTTGAGAAAAATCAGTCGTTAGGCAGCTGCGCGTGCTTTTGCGCGTGCAGGGCCAGCACATCGGCCTGGACTTTCCGCAGGTATTCGCCGCGCAGGGGGAACCGGGTGAGGATCAGCGCGCCGAGCAGCATCGCGCAGCCGGGAATCAGTCCGACGAGCGCCTTGATCCCCCAGATGGCGCTGCCGGGTTGATCCAGGAAAATCTGCCCTTGATTCGCTTCGCGTGTGACGAAGTTCGTCACCTGAAGAATGAACGGCAGGAGGGCAAGCGCCACCGACTGCGCGGGTTTGGTCAACAGCGCATTGACGCCGAAGAAGGCGCCCTCGCGCCGCACGCCGGAGCGCAGTTCGTCCTCGTCGGCAACCTCGGCGAAGAGCACGTTGGTCAGCGTTTGCGGCCCTGCCAGGCCAAACCCGGCAAGGACCAGGCAGACGGGGATCAGCGCCGTCGGCACAATCATAATCGACACCAGCGCGACCCCGGCAATCACCAAAAGCGTCTGCTGCGCGCCGACGACGCCCAGCTTGCGGCGCAGCACCGCCGTCAGCGGCACGCCGATGATGAGCGGAATGAACAGGCAGGCAATGAGCAGCATCGAACTGGTCTGGAGCACATAGTCGGCGACGTAGAACAGCGCCCCCAGGAGCAGCGACTGCATCAGGATGGACATAAAGTTCTGCGCCACCAGGATGAGGAACGCGCGGCTGGTGAACGTGTATTTGAGCGCCGGTCCCAATTTGAGTGGCTGATCTACCCGGTGGAATTCGGGCCGCTCGCGCACTCTGAGCGTGGTGATGATGATCATCGCCGCGCTGAAGATGCCCACGACAATCATCGAAATCTGCAATGGCGCGAAGGAAGGCGACGTGCCGGCCTTCGGGCGGAAGAAGTCCGGGATCACAAACCCCAGGATCATCCCCAAGAGGCCGAACAGCGACGCTGAAATCTGCAACCCGTTGCGCTCCCCGTCCGACTCGGTCACTTCGGGCAGCAGCGCGGAGTAGACCAGGCCGATAATCGTGTAGGCGGTGTCGTAGAGCAGCATCGTCCCCAGCATCCAGGCGAAGAGCGTGCTCGATCCGGCGCCGCGCGGGGCGAACCACACGAGGATGAACGTCAGCGCCAGGAATGGGGCGGTGTAGCGCATGTAGGGGATGCGCCGTCCCAGCTTCGACTTGGTGCTGTCGGTGATGTAGCCGAACAGCGGATCGTTGATCGCGTTCCAAATCGCGTAGATCGCCGACGCGATGGCGATCCACCGCGCGCTCAACCCCAGGTAATCCTGGTAAAAGATGGGCAGCAGCGCGCCATACGTCCCGGAGACGAAAGACGTCCCCAACGCGGCCACCCCCCAGATGACTTTGTAACTCAGACTCAATTTGACGCCGCCAAGGTGTGCTGCTTTTGTTACGTGTTCTGCCATCGTTGCCTCCTCATTGAGAATAAACCGCTAGTCGACGTAAACCTTTCCTAAAGATGTCCATCCGCTTCCCGGTGACCCGGTAGGCGGCTTCAAAATCATTATCTGAACATCTATAACACCATCAGGAACACAATTGCAGAAATCAACAGCTTGTGCAGTACGCTTGCTGTGCGCGTTTTGTCGGCATCATCCTCAAAAACCGGCGCGGTTAAGAGTTTTTGAAGATATGACATCACAATTCCCTCGCGGGCCACTGTAAGAAAAACACAACGCTATTCGCTTTTGCAACGACGTCGGCTATTCCCCTGTTCTGGGAATTCGTCCGGCGGTTCGGTATGTCTGAACTGGCGTGCCAAGATCAAGACGCCAACGACAATGAGTACGATCGCGGCGAGGTAGCGCGTCGCCCCTGAGCTGAGGATGAAAGCGATGCCGATGACGGCCATGATCCCGCCGGGGATAAGCGGCCACCATTCTTTGGGATCCGACAGGTAAACGACGAAAAACGGGATGGCGATGGCGAACATGATATAGGCGGGAATCCACAAATCGGTGAGGAGGTTGTAATCAAGCAACGGGATCATAATGCCGACGACCAACAAAACGTAGGCATGAATCAACGCCCCCCAGTTCGTACGATCACGCAGGAACCCGACCAGGAACGGCAACCCGATGGCGGTCAGCACAAACGTTGCGACGAAGGCATCCGGCAGAATGTACCACTCGGTCAAGAGGAGCATCGCGCCGATTGCCAGCAGTATGTAAGTCGGGATGAGCGCCCACCGGCGTTCGCGGTTGCGCAGGTAGACCACCAGGAAGGGGAGCGCAATGGCAACCAACACGTAGATGGCGATGAACGTGCCCGGTACGATGTCCAGAACCGCCAGTGCGATCAAAATAGCGACAGCCCACAGTGAGTAGTACGTCGTGACGAGGAACCCCCACTCGATTCTGTCGGTGAGAGAGACGGCGAACACTCCCAGCCCGCTGAGCACCACCATAGCGACCCAAATCCACGGCGTCAGTTCGATGATGGATTCCACTAATCCCATCACACCGAAGACGATCAACAGACCGCCCCAGACGAACGATTGTTTTCTCGATAATGAGTCTATGGTCTCGTGCCCCCTATACGCCCAACATTTTTGCCTACACTAATGAAAAGCGTCAATCTTGCGAGCGATAACTGTCGATTATGGCCGTCGCCGTGGCAACATCGCCAGCGATGAGCGCGGCGAACGCTTCATCCAGGCGCGCGTTGACGGCGGCATCGCCGTCATACACTCGCCGCAAGGTGAAGAGCTGGAGCGGCAGGCGCAAGTCCTCAGCGGTGAAGGTGAAATCCCCATCCGCCATCGCCCGCCGGGCCTCCTGGACCATTTCCAGGTAACGGTAGCCAAATTCCTCGGTCGGCTCGATGATGGTGCCTTCGCCATAGTCGTTCCACGTGATGAGTTGGACCATGTCCGGGTTGTGGCTCAATGCCAGTTCAAGGGTGAAGCGGAATGTCTCGCCGTCCTGCGGATCCAGGTAACCGTGCCCCTCGCTGACGCCAGCCTCCTTGTAGATGTCATGGAACTGTGGGAAAGCTCCACCCACAACATAAGAATCGCCGGCAACTTTTGCGTAGAATTTCTCCAAATACTCTTCCAAGGCGGCCTGGGTCAACACGCCGCCCTTGGAAGCCCACATCGGCGGCCAGGGAAAACTCGACGTTGACACGGTCCCGACGCGCTTGTCGAGCGTGATGAAAACCGGTTGAACCTCCAACACGGAGAACAGCTTCTCCCAATCCGACCCGCTGACGTAATATTGCGGGCCGAACGTCAGCAACACAGGCCGCCCGTCGCTCTTCAAGTAGGCGTCGTCGCCGAACCACGTGTCCTGCATGTAACGCATCACCGCCTGCCCGTGGGTGTAGACGTCCGTGGCCAGGTGTTTGTTATCGACCATGTGCTTGATCGTCTGGTCCTCATAGCAGATGGCGAATTGCAATCCGGCTTCCTTGATATACGTGAACAACTTGCCGGTGGCCTGATTCAGCACGCCGTAATCCCAGAAGTCCTCAATCCCGTACCAATCCACGATCACCCCATCGATGCCGCTCAGCTTCATCAACGCGACCTGGTATTCCAGCAGCGCGTCATCCATCGAATCGTACGGCCCGGTCAACGGCATCGTGTGCGACGCGATCTGAGGACGCCCATTCTCATCCGTCTGCGCCGGATTGAAGTGGTTCATCGTCCAGTGCCAGCCCCAATACCCGTTGACATCGGGCGTCTGATACCAGGGCATGTAGTGCGCCATCAACAAGACGCGCGGCGATCTTTCGGGCGGAGCCGGGGTGGGGGTAGATGTCGCAGTGGGGGATGGCGTTTCTGTGATGGGCGCGGATGTGGGTGTCGGCGCTCCTGCGCAACCGGCCAACAACAACAGCAAAAGGAGAAAAGCAAGGCTCGACGGTCTTAGCATACTGATCATATATCCTCCCGCCAGTAGGCTTTGGAAAACTCACCCAACAGTGTTCTGTCTAATCTCTGGTCAATAGGTGTTTCCTCAAAGTGTACACCATAAATTCAAGAACGCATCCCTGCACCACAAATCGGGCATAGTGCAAATCAATGGGAAGTGCTCGGGCCGGTCTCAGACCGTGCCCGCGTAACCCATTGCCTGAGCCTGCGGTGGCTCGGTCAGAGACCGGCCACAGCAAGCCAGGTAGAATTCTCAGACGAATGTCTTCCTTTTTCCAATAATTTGTCTTATACCCCCACAAATCGAATTTCCCATTCGTGAAGATTAGTGTAAATTGGTGGTGAAACCATAGAAGGAGTTTTTATGAGCGCCAACACACCATCAGGATACGAAAACGCCCCCGTGAAGCGCCTCGTGGTCGGGATCACCGGCGCGAGCGGTGCACTCTACGGCGTGCGCGCGCTCACCGCGCTCAAAACGCTCAACATCGAGACGCACCTGGTGGTGACGCCGCCAGGGATCGCGACGCTGCGGCAGGAGCTGCACGTCGATCTGAACAACCTCCAGGCCCTCGCCACGCATATCTACGACCCGCAGAACTTCGCTGCGCCCATCGCCAGCGGATCGTTCACCACGTGCGGGATGCTCGTCGCGCCCTGCTCGATGAAGACGCTCTCCGCCATCGCCCACAGCCATGCCGACACCCTGCTCACCCGCGCCGCCGACGTGACGCTGAAGGAAGGTCGTCCGTTGCTGCTAATGGTGCGCGAGACGCCGCTGCACCTGGGCCACCTGCGCCTGATGACCCAAGCGGCGGAGATCGGCGCGATCATTTTCCCGCCGGTCCCGGCCTTCTACGCCCATCCCGCCACGCTCGAAGCGATGGTCGAGCACACCGTAGGCCGGATGCTCGCCCGTCTGGGCATCGCGAACGACCTGTATACCCCCTGGGGAACATGATTCACCGCAGAGTGCGCAGAGATCGCAGAGAAATATCATAAGATCTTTGCGAACTTTGCGCTCTCGGCGGTAAAAAGCACCTTCCTTCAAGGCAGAATGATCGTCTGCGGCGGGTTGTAGGCGCGCAGCACGGCGGGCAGATACACGCGCAGCAGTTCCGGCACCACCCGCAACGCCACGTCGATGCGCTGCGGTGAATCCAGCGTGTCGGGCGGTTGCGCCGTCACCGTGATCACGCCCGTGTAGACGCCGGTTGCGTAGCCGGTCGTATCCACGACGATCCTCAGGGATTCTCCCTCCACACCGGACGCAACAGGCAGCGTGAACGCCAGCGTCCCGCCCGGCGCAGCCTCCGCCGTCCACGTGAGCATCTTGTAGCCCGCGTTGTCGATGCGCACCGAGGTCGTCATCACCTGCGGCGCGCCGACCTCCGCCAGCAGCACGCGTCGCGTCGTCTCCAACGCCAGGCGTGGCTTCGCATCCAGGCACGTCGCCGGCCCGGCGGAGACCAACACGTTGCCTTCCCTGTCCACGTAAGCAACGGCGAGTTGATCGAGCAGCAACGTCCCCCCCGCCGCCGTCGTGTGATAGGGTGTGGCGGGCGTGAGCGCGGGCAATAGTTGATCCAGCAACACCTGGCACGTGCTCCATTCCCACGCCACAAGATGGCTCACATCTGCATCGCGTGGCGCGGTGGTGTGCAAGGCGATGGCGAGTGTGCCGTCCGTCTCGGCGAGATGCAACGCCGCTTCGTGCGTGGCTGCCGTCACCCCACCGGTAGCGTTGACGGGATACCACATCTCCGTCCAGGCGAGCGTCTCACCCGCGCCGAGGTGCGCTGTGTCCCAGAACGTCGGTGCGACGCCGCCGTGCAGTTCGATGCCGGCGGATTCCACATCCGTCCAGATGTGCCAGTCGAGCGAAGCGGCCCAGCCGTAGGCAAAGCCCTTCGCCCCCCGCACCACCTCGCTGGGGAAGACCCGCGCGACCCCGGCCTCGTTCTCGTGGTTGTACAGGCCGACGAAGTCCGCAGCCGCCTGGGGATACTCGAAGAAGCCGATCCACTCACGCCAGTTGCCCAGCCGCGAATAATCCACGCCGTTGTAGACCGGCCAGGTGAAGCGATAGCCCGCGCCAGGCAGCCGAGAGTCGCCGGTGGAGTGCACGGTCATCTCCGTCGCGTTGAAGATGAATTCCACCCCCGCCGCCGGTTTGTTCGTGTTGCCGGGGGCCAGCAGCGCGTTGCTCCAAAACTTGTAGTCGACGGCGGCGCCGGTGGGATTCTCGATGTGCGGCGTGACCGCCAGATAGGCGCGCTCCGCCGGCAGGAAGAGAGCGATGCGCGCGCGCAGTCGGTCTGTGGCGTCCGTATCACTGACGGTGATCGTCACCCCATCGCCGGCGACGACCGCCGTCCAGTCCCAGGGGATGGCCGACTCGTAGCCGTGCTCGTCCACGGGCAGGCACCACTCGATGCCGCCCACCGCCATCCACCACCCCTGTTCCGGCGGCCCCCAGTGCGTCGGCTTGATGACGGGGTTCTGGTAGAGGTGATTCTCGCCGGTCGTCTTGTCGATGAGCTGGTAGACCCGCCCGCCTAATTCCGGCAAGACCGTGACAGTGAGATAATCGTTCTCCATCACCAAAAGCGTGTACGCCTGCGGGAAGGGGGTAGGATTGGCAACGTAATAGCCGGTCCAATCCAGTACGGGATAGGTCATGTTGTACGTGGCATTGTAGGCGTCGTAGAGATAGTCCGCGTAGGGATACGTGGGGATGGTGATCGTGGTGGTGTAGAACGTCGTTGAGCCGTTCGTGGACGCCGTTTCTACCCGGATTTGCCCCGTGGAACGTTCAGCACCCGCGCCTTGGGCGCTCCCTATCCTGGCTGGCGCAACGGCCCAACAGAACAGGCCCAACAGCGCCATGCCCCCCCATCGTAATGCCCGGTTTGATGGTTTCATGCTACGCTCCTTTCGCTTGTTCCCAAACCAGTTTCACGTTTCTGAAATTGGATGGCAAAACTGTAGCCCACGCGTCCGCGTTTGTGGATGATGACCTCGTTCTTCATCCCGCCGCTGTAGGGAAGTTGCGCGCGCTTTTCCGGGTCCGTCCCGGCGATGCACGCGGGGTGCTGAGCACCATCCCCGCCGCCGCGCCGCACGAGACATAGAACGTCCCTTCCAAATGCACCGTGAAGCGGGCCGGCACGCCGTTGTCCGGCAGGTAGTCGCGGAAGAAACCGCTGTACGCCTCGGCGTAGGCTTTGCGCAACCGGTCTTGCTCCGCCGCATAGCCGAGCGGATCCACCAGGGGGTTGGGCGATTTGGGCTGGCAGCCGAAGGCGTGAACTTCGATGAAGTCAATCTGCCTGAGGGAGTCGCAGATGCCCGCTTCTTGCAGCCAGAATTCCCAACTCTTGAGCACCAGCGGGATTTCTTGCGCCGGATCCATCGTGACCAGCTCCGGCAAGTTTAGCACGCCTTTGGCGGAATAGCCGCCCGTCAGCCCGGCGAAGTAAATCTTGAGGTCGCCGTCGGGCATTTCCTCGGTGACAAGCGCGGAAAGCACCGGATGCTCGCCAGGATAGTAATACGTCAGCTTGCCACGCTTTTTAATGTTGAACGCCATGGAATACCTCCTTAAGCGCGCGAGCTGTCCTCACCGCCGAAGGCAGCGTCGGCTACAATCGCTCCAGCAAACTCTTGAATTGGGTTGGAGAAGCAGCCCGGCTATGCTTATGCTCACTACGGCGCGTCATCGCCTTTGGGCTACGCCCACTTTGGGCTACGCCCAAAGGTGGGCTGTGGCCCAAAAGGAAGCCCCAGGCGCCGGTCACACTGCGAGGCGCTTTTGTATTTTCCAGAAACATGATAGCCCCAAAACCACAGGGCGACAAGCCTCATATGCATCTGTCGTCGAGTCAAAAAACCGCGAACAAAACGGACAAGGAGTTCAAAATGTAAATCGGGAAACACCGGGAAACGCTTTTTGGGAAACGGCGTGAGATGCGAGTGCCCTCGCGTAAAGCGGGGGCGCTTTTGTGGCGCGGGTGGGTGTCACTTGCCCTCGGTCTGCGCTTTGAGCCTGGTCCCGCATCGGCCGTGCTGGTTACGGTGTAGTCACCGGCGCTGGACGAGGCGCTTCCGGCTAAACCGATTGGCGGCACGTCAGCAAACTGCCAGGCGCGCAATGATCCACCGAATGTCCAATCGTTATTCAATCGCGTGTTCCTTGTTCAGTTGATCAACATCGATTTTGCGATATGATAGCAGCGGGCGCGATTCAGCAAAGTCCATACCGGCGCAATAGAACAGGTGAGGGTATGACAGAATTGACGGGTCAGACCATTGGAGCATACCGGCTTATCGCCAAGTTAGGCGAAGGCGGGATGGCCGAAGTCTACAAGGCATACCAGCCGCGCCTCGAACGCGAGGTCGCCCTCAAGTTCATCCGCCCTGAACTGGCCGCCGATGCGGAGTTTCGGGGGCGTTTCGAACACGAGGCGCAAGCAATAGCCCGCCTGAGCCACCCCAACGTAGTTCACGTTTACGACTTCGGCGAGGAAGGCAATCGCTATTACCTGGTGATGGAATACGTCCCCGGCCAAACCCTCAAGGAACGCCTCGAAGCGTTGCGCGCTGCCGGGAAGACGATGGACTGGGACGAGGCCTGCCGCATCATCGGCCAGATCGCTGCGGCGCTGGACTATGCCCACCGACAAGGCATCATCCACCGCGACGTGAAGCCGGCCAACATCATGCTGACCCCCGACGGGCGCGCGTTGCTCAATGACTTTGGCATCGCCAAGATGCTCGGTACGTCGCAGGCGCTGACGCAGACCGGGGTCACCATCGGTACACCTGCGTATATGTCGCCGGAACAAATTCGCGGCGACAAGGAGCAGCTTGGCCCGACCAGCGATCTCTATTCACTTGGCATCGTGTTGTACGAGATGCTGACCGGGCGCGTACCTTTTGCTGCTGACACACCGCTGGCGGTGTTGTACAAACACCTGCACGACCCCATTCCACTGCCGCGCACCCTTGCGCCGACGTTGCCCGAAGTCACTGAACGGGTGCTCCTCAAGGCGCTGGCCAAAGACCCGACAGATCGCTATCCCGACGGACAAAGCTTGACTCAGGCTCTGCAAGCCAGCCTTTCCACGCCCACGCTCCCCCTACCGACTCCCCGGCGGACGCGAACTCGCCCGGCCTGGCTCATTCCTGCCATCGCCGTTGCAATGTTGGCAATGACCATTTACGGCGTTGTGGCGTGGCGCACCGGTCAGCCACGCTTCTTCCAGAAGCAACAACCAGCGAGGCAGACTATAGCTGTCTCTGATGCGACAGTAACGTTCACCGCCGTTGTCCCTACCGCAATCCCCACCGCAACTTCCACGACGACGACCCTGCCTCCCACTCCCACCGCCACACCACGCCCGCAGGCCACACCCAGTGCGACAACCGCTACCTCCGGGACACCGATCACCGTCATACAGCAGCTGCCAGCCCCTGGGTACCACGCCGAAGGTCTCACCTGGGATGGTACGCACCTGTGGGTCGCGGATAATTCGGGGACGATTTTCCAGATAGATACTGCCGGGCGCACACTCGGCGCTTTCGCGGCACCAGAAGTAACTCCGAAAGGCTTAGTCTGGGATGGCACAAGTTTCTGGGTCTTCACCACGAACTATGGCCGCATTTACCAGTTCCACATCGAGGGTACAGAGACGCGCACATTGGGTTCCTTCGAGACCCCGGCCCGCATCTTTGGCGGCGACATCAGCCAGGAGCTGGCCTGGGATAGCACGAATTTGTGGTACGCTAACCAGTTCAACGTCTATCAGTTGGATACGTCCGGCGCCATCCTCAGCACCTTCGCCTTCGCGCAGAATGTGACCGGCCTGGAATGGGATGGAGAACGTCTTTGGCTGGCGTACGGAGGGTGGCCGGCGCTCTCAACCCTTGCGGTAGTCGATGTAACAGGTAAAGTAAGGGCGACCTTTCCCAGTCCGATTCACGGGATTCTGGCGCTGGCGTGGGGTGACAATACGCTGTGGGCATTGGGGCGCGAGTTACACGGGGCCGCGATTCAGATTTACCAACTGGACGTATCCCGTGCGGATGCGACCCTCACTCAGATTTCTGATTCATCCTGGCAAGTCGAGGCGCAAGCCGTGCGTACGGCGTCTACCTTGCGCGCCTACACTGCCACGCCCAGCGATATCAAAGCCCCGCACGTGGCCGAAGCCGGGACAGTATTTCTGGTGGTTGAGTTGGGGTTGCGTAGCTCAGAAAAGGGCGCACGCCTCAACCTGGAGGATATGCAAGTGACGGATAACCAGGGGCACGCCTATCCTGTGATGGGAATGACCTTGTCGCCAGACAACGGTTTTGCCCTTGGTGAGACCAGTGGCCTCATCCATATGCTCAACCTTGATCCACCCGCGCTGGACATCGAATTCACGATTGTGCAAAGCGGAGCGTGGGGATCAGAGACCAGTGAGGGAAACACGCTGGTCAACGCTCCCGGCGGGGCGTGGCCGGTGGTGCAGCTTGTCTTTGTCGTGCCTGAAGATGCTGGCGGATTGCAGCTAGAGGGTCTTGGGGCGGGGATCGATTTGGTTATTCCTTGACGCCCGACAAAGGTGATATGCACCGCATCGTCCGCGAACTTGTTTTGTCGCTTCGTCAATCTGTGCTACACTGCGCCCAATAACCTATCCAGCGAGGTCACCCACCGATGAGCGCCAAGATCACCCTGACCGGTCATCCCGAAAACCTGCACATCAAAAACGGCATCGTCTCGTTTCGCATCGTCACCGGGCCGGCATCCAGCACGGCCCCCAAAGGCTTGCCGTTGTTCAAGGCCGTGCCCTACAGCGTCCAGTGCAGCGAGCGGCAATACAACCGCGCCCGCGCGCACGCCGATGATCACTCCGATCTGATCATCGAAGGCTACCTGGA
>DYKY01000210.1 GCA_020722365.1 Thermoflexus sp. | reverse complement strand
CACCAGGTTTAAGCTATGCGGCAATCAGTGCTTTGACCGTTTTCTCCGCCTGTTGTGTCTCCTCCGGCGTAAGCGCCCCAATCTCGAACTCGGCTACGAATTTCTCGCCGGGCGGCAGCACTTTGACGAACCCCTTCGCCTTCTCCGCCAGGTAGCCCTCCGGCTCGCACGTCCCGGCCTCCACCAGGGCGATGGCGTCCTGATCGGGCGTGCGCGAGATCCAGCGCGTGGCCTTCGGCAGTTGCGCTGGGCGATGGCGGATCACGTCGGCGTTGCCGTCGGGGTGGATCTGCAGCGAGTGCGCCCAGCCCTCCGCGTCGGCCAGGTAGTCGATGAAGAAGACGCCCTCCGGGTCAAAGGCCAGGTCCGGCGTGAGGACGTGGTGCTTCGCGGGATTGTCGCGCAGTTCGGCCAGAAATTCAGCGTAACCCGGCCCCGGCTTGATGTGGCTGGGGATACTCGCCCGCACGCGCACGTGTTCCGGCGTGGGGAGCGCGCTGTAGACCAACCGCCCGTTGTTCACCGGCTTGAAGTTGACGTGCGCCAGGTAGAGCAGTTCCTGCCCGGAGTTCTTGAGGTTGGTGATCGTCATCGTCACGTTGAAGAGCGCCGATCCGGCGTAGAGCTTGACCAGCGGCTCGGCCAGGTAATTGTGCGCGAAGGCGACGGTGTGCCGGTACTGTCCACCCATCCCGATGTATGACCCTTTCTCGTCTGTGCCTGTGGTGATGTAGGCGGTTTCGTAGGGCGCGTTGGGCAGCTCGCCGTGCAATGGGTGGGTGTCCTGCGCCGACGGCCCGCCGACACCGGTGATGCCGCAGTGCTGCAAGAAGCCGCCGAACGTCTCCAGGAACGGGCGGTTGGGGTAGGGCTGCGTGAACATCGACTTCATCGTCAGGTTGCGCCCGTTGAATGTCGCCGACCAGACCTGCTGGCCCTGGAACGGCAGCATCACCAGTTCCCCCACGTCGCTGGTGAGCCGCAACCCACACACCCCGCTCGGAAAGCGGAAGGTCGAGGCCGTCAGTGCCCCGTAAGTGACGAGTGTTTTCTCGTGCTCTGTAAAACATTCAGGATACAGATTCGTTATCGCCTTGAAAGCCATAGTTGTTCTCCTCAATATGTTGTCAGCAGATTTAGCAGATTGAGCAGATAAATACTCCCCAAATCTGCTAAATCCGCTTAATCTGCTGACGAGAGTTTCTCCCACAGAAAATTATACGCGCGCCGTCCGCTGATTTGGTGGCGGCCTTCGAAGTAGTCGGTTTCCACCTGCTCTGCCGCGCCAAAAACGCCGTACACCTCCCGCGCTTTGGCGACGCTTTCCTGCACGGCGGCGATGGGGAAGATCGGATCGCGGGTCCCCGCCTCAACGAGCAGCGGGCGCGGCGCGATCAGGCCGACCAGATCGTACATCTCGCCGAACTGCCACAGTCCGGGGACGAAGTTGCAGGTGCAATGGTGCATCGCCAGAATGCTGTCTTTGAACGTGCTGTAGTACCCGCTGATGACGCACGCCTTGATCCGGGTGTCGGTGCAGGTGGAGAAGAACGTGTGCATCCCGCCGCCGGAGATACCCATTGCCCCCAGGCGGTTGGCGTCTACGTCAGATCGGGTTTCGAGGTAGTCGATGAGTTTCCTGGCATCGTGGACGCGTAATCCTGCCGCTGAGCCGCCCAGGTGGAATGCGAGTTTAGCCGTGTGGTCGCACGTGGACGGCGCTTCCTGGCCGATGACCGTGTTGAGATACGAGAAGTCGGTCTGGCGTTCGCCGAAGCACGAAATCTCCGGCGCAGCGACGACGAATCCGCGGCGGCATAGGGCCACGGCAAAGTCCTTGTGATACCCGTCGGGTGTGTCGCGTTCGGCGCCGTCTTCCCACAGGCCGACGATGTCCTTTACACCGTAGCCGTGCCCGTGGAAGGCGACGACAACAGGGTGGGGCGCTGTACCTTGTTTGGGGATAAGAATGTAGACGGGCATCAGTGTGTGCGCCGAGGTGCGCAGCAGCCACTTTTCGCGGACGTAGTCGCCTTTGTCCACACTCTCCAACTTGCGCGGGTTGAGCGGCGCGGAAGGGAAGGGATCGCGTTGGCTTGCGTTCGCGAAACCCAGGGTTTCGCTCAACGCGGCGCGGGTGGTTTGCTGCCAGACCTCGGCTTCTGCGCGGTTCTTTGCGCGGAAGCGATAGGGCGCTTTCTCCGGGGCGTAGAGCCGCCACAGCGCGTGCGCGGGTTGCAGCTCGAGTAGTTCCTGGGGGTCGAGTTTGGTCTTGGTCATAGTTGTAGCATCGGCGCGGCGCGCTGGCAGAGTTGCAGGGCGATTCCCCAGGGATCGCGTAGCATCACGAGCAACGAACCGTCGTCGAGGGTTTGGTTGCTGACCAGCGTCGCGCCGCTGGCGATGAGGGCGTCCCGCTCGGCCGCGGCATCTTCCACGGCAAAGGCGACGTGCAGACACAGCGGGTCTTGATTCGCGTAGTCCGGGATGGGGGCGCTGGGGTTGGTATAGATTTCCATCACGACGCGCCCGGTGGCATCGGCGAGGAAGTGCGTGTGCGGGACGCCTTGCACGGCGCGGACGATCTGCATGTGCAGGTGTTCTACGTACCAGGCAGCCATCGCCGCGGCGTCAGGGACGTTAATGCCAAAGTGTTCGAATTTCATCGGGGCCTCCTAAAAAAAGTCGTATAGTCGTTAGTCTTGTAGTCGAATAGAGGAATTGTGGCACAATTTGCGGCGAGTGCAAATGCGCAAAGCCTTGCGAAGGTTCAGAAACCTTCGCAAGGCTCTCACCCGCTAGCCCAGAGATGATCGTATAGCGCAGTCGTGCGGCCCTGATAGGTACGCAGCAGGTCAATAGCGGCGGGGTCGCCTGCGATGTGCGCGAGCATCAACCGGCCCTCTTCGACGCAGAGCGCGTCGTGCTGCGGGAGGACTTCGCGTAGCAGATACTGGGCGTACTTGACGAGGCGGAACGGGCCGTGCGCGCGCGGCGTCTGGCCGGGCAGCGCCTCCACCGCGACGGAATACAGCGCCTTCACGCTCTCGACGAGATCGGGCAAGTCCGGCGATGGCGCGAAGACGAGGGTGTAGTACCAGCCGAACAGCTCGCCCGTTTCACAGCCGTGCGCGTCGCTCACACCGACGATGGGGATGATCTTGCCGCGCGCGCGTTCTTCGTGGTAGCGCGCCACCTGCAGCAGGTTCGATTCGATCTCGTGTGGATGATACCCGCCGATGAGTTCCAGCGCATCGTAGGGTTGGCGGTCGAGTAAGAGTGTCATCAGCGCCTCAGGCACGTCGTAACGGTGGCGTGTGTACCAGTAGGGGTGGCAGAAGAGGCCCAGGCCCCCGCCCGCGCGAATTTTGTCGTAACACCAGACGCACGAGGCGTAAGTGTAGCGATCCATGTCGGGGGGGAACTCGATGAGCCTATCGGCGATGGCCTGGACCTCGCGCTGGTAGGCCTCCTCCACGAACAGATCGTTGACGCTGAAGCTCCCGCCGAAGTTGATGATGTGGACAGGGTTGCCCGGCGGGTGAACTTCCTCGCCGGGATAGAGGCGCAGGTCGATGGGAACGCCGTCGAAGGCGTGGATGGCCTCCAGCGACGGTGCATACCGGCGATGGTCGGTGATCGCCATAAAATCCAGGCCGATGCGCCGCCCAGCCCCGGCGACGTAGGCCGGCGACTCCTTGCCGTCCGAGCGGAAACTGTGCATGTGGAGGTCGCCCTTGAACAGGCGACGCGCGAACAGGTCGTCGTCCAGCGCATAAAGACGGGCTTCGGCCAGGGGACGCTCACTGTTGCCAAGCAGCAAGGTGTATTCCTGCTCGCGCTCGAAAGGGCAGCGCACCTGAATGGCGTCATCGACCACGACAGGCTCGAGCGTAACTGGCGGCGCCTGTGTGGTCTGCGTTTCCCCGCCTCCCGTTGCGTAGAGGATTGCCATGGGATCCGCAGTGATGGCGCGGACGTGATCGAATAGAGGCCGGATGGTGATGGTCGTTTCATGTCCGGCGCGGACGATTTTGGGATAGACATCGAAGTAACGGTTATCGTTGTGCATAAAGTGCTCCTTTGATCTATTCAGGTTTAATCGCGGAAACGGCGTATTCAAAGAGCTCCTTTTTTGAGTTGCGTTTTCTGATCACCTCAACGTGAGCGTCTGTGAAACCGCAGTCTCGAAGGAGCGCAGCGTAAATCTGCTCTACCGGAACGATTGTATTGTAGAACCTGGAGTTGCCGACGATATAGAATACCCGCGCGCCCGGCGACAAAATAGGGTAAAGGTTGTGCAAATGTTTGACAATGTCGGCAAAATACCTGTGTACATAGTTTGCCAGGATTGTGTTCTGGGTAGCGATATCGCCGATCATTTTCTCGAATCCCGGATAGGGAATTGGTGTGCCATTGGACTCCCAGGCTTGCAGCCTGCTGGTTGCGATGCCCCAAGTGCCGCCGATAGCTTGCCAGTCGAGTTCCCCGGCTTCGCGCCCATCTGTCAAATATCCTAGCCAGTACATATAAGGACGGAGCTCTCGGATATAACTCATCCGGTTAGGATAAGGCGGGGAAGTGATCACACAATTATACTTCTCTTGACCTGGCAGTGAAAGTGTGCGAGCGTCTTCCTGATAAACGGCAACTTTTCCTTTCAAGGATGTGTGGGCCGAAGCGACGATTTTCTCAGTCAGGTCTGAAAATTGTCTTAGTATTTGTCGATCTTCATCGAATAGCGTCAGTTGTGTGGCAGATTCATCTTTGAAAGACATAGATTGATGGTTAAACTGTGCATTTGACCAATTGATCACCAGGTTACAAAAAGCGATCAGGAGCAAATCTTTGGCTGGTGATGGCTTGGGAAGATGGTAGTTGAGTGCTTGATAAATCTTGGCAAGTATAACAAGCCTATTTTTCGGCCACCAACGAGTGATGTTGTGAATAGGAGGAAACCAAAGCGGTTCTGTTTCACAGTTATTGAGCACGTGCCTGCAAATTTCGTGAACACATTTTTGAGCTTGTTGGAGTGTGTCGGTTGTATAGTTGGCGGTCTTGGCTTTCGCGAACCATACGAGAAAGGGGTTGATGTCGGTAAGATCGCAGCGCACATTGTTTTCTGCACATACCAGACCGGTCGTGCCTGTGCCGGAAAATGGGTCCAGGACATACGTGATTGTTGGGTCACGTTCCAATATCTGTTGGACGATTTTTATCGAATAGGCCGGCGTTAATCTGAGCCAACTATGCCGCCCATGTTTGAGGTTGTATTTGAACGTCAAATCTGCTCGTTGCTTAACCATTGGTCGCAGATCCCAGTAAAGTCTTAATCGTCTCGGTAATTGCTGTTTGCAAAGCTGAGGTGTTACGGTG
>DYKY01000209.1 GCA_020722365.1 Thermoflexus sp. | reverse complement strand
CACGCGATGATCGGGGTTGGCGTCGATGAACTGTTTGTAGTCGGCGTGCGTCACGGGCGCGCGGTCAATCCAAAATTCGGGTAGTTCAATACGTTTTTTCTGCTCGCCATAAAGGAATTCTCCTGCTGGTATACGCAGCATAGGAAACATCACAAGCTCAATGAGAGGCATTGGGACTTGTTGCGCATACAATTGTTCTGTCAACTGCATAAGCACCCGTTTAGCTTCTTGTTGCCATTCCCCTTCCTGGAAATGCTCCAACAGCCGTGCAATAACCCGCTCCTGCAATACCTCGTCGGGCTGGCGGCCCATTGCGCCGAGCGCCCACAATGCGGCATCACGGCGGGCCGGTTGCTCGTGAGCGGTCTTCAGGAAGAAGGTGACGCTGTCCTCGCCGGCAATTTCGGCCAACACTTCCCCGATCTGCGCGAAGTCGTCGTTGCGGCACGTCGCAAAGGCGGCCTCCAGGCGCGCGAGCACGTCGCTCCGTGCGTCCGCGTCCAGGCGCACGGCTTCCGCCACGCAGCGGCCGGCGAGCAGCAGACCTGACAGGTCGTGCAAACCTCCGGTTTGCCCAAGACCTGTCAGGTCTCTAATGACCGGTGTCGCATCCGTCATCCCCACGTAGAGCAGCAGAGTTTCCTGCCACCACGGTTCGCGCAGGCGTTTTAGCAACGTCTCGCGCCCGGCTTCGTCGTCCACCAGGGCGCGCGCGGCCAGGTATTCCTGGAAGGTCAGGTGCGAGAAGGCGTAAGTGTCCAGTCCCGTTTCCACCAGCAGGCCGCTGCGCTCGCGCACTTCGTCGAGGAAGTCATCCGCTTCCACCGCCGCTGCGCCCACGCCGGGCAAAAGGCCCGCCACGCGCTGCGCCAGGTCGCGCCGGGAAAGTTCGCGGCGCTTTTCGCATTGCAGCTCCAGGGCCAGACTCTGCAGCAGGCCCGTTTTTGCCCGGCATCCAGCTTGCCGAGCAAGCCTTTGGCCGTATCCCAATGGCCGAGCAGCACGTCCACGCACTCGGCGTAGAGGTCCACGCGGCGCTTGGGCAGCGTGGCGCGGTAGCGATGCACCAACGCGATGATTGAGAGCAACAGCGGGTTCACCGCCAGCGCGCGGATCGCGGGGTTGGCCGTGATCGCGCCCACCAGATCGCGGGCGGCGGCGGCGGCGCGGCGGCGGGCGGTGGTCTGCGCCTGCTGGCGGGCGGCGCGGGTGGAGCGGGCCTCGGTCGGGCCGCCGGTCGCCAGCTCCACCGCCAGGCACCAGTTTTCGGCAAAGCGGCGGATTTCGGTCTCGTCGAAGTCGCGCACGTCCAGTCGCGCGAAGCCGTTTTGCAGCGGCGCGCTCTCGTAACCCGGCGGGCGCGAGGTGACGATGTAGCGGTTCTTGGGGTAGAGCGTCACCAGGCGATCGACCCAGGCGGCCATGAGGCGGCGCTCGGTTTCGTCGGCCACTTCATCCAGGCCGTCCAGCAGCACCAGGCAATGGCCGTGGCGCAACTGCTTCTCGAAGAAGTCCGCGCGCGGGGGCAATGCCAACTCGGTGTAATACGTGGTCAGATAGCTTGCCAGAGATTCCGCGTGGATGTCGTCTTGCAAGGCAGCGAGTAACAAGGCCAGCGCGGGTTCACCGGCGTCGTTCGTCTGTCCTTGCAGCAGTTCGATGACGCGGAGGGCGCGGTCGGCGGGGCTGTCAGCAGCAGGGCGGGCGTGTCGCCAGGGCGCCAGGCGCGCGTCACCGAAGAGTGCGCGCAACGCCGCGTCGCTTTGGAAGGCAGGACACTCCAGCAGCGCGGCCCGCAGCCGGGCGCGCACGGCGGACGAGAGCGTGGGCGCTACAGCGGGCATGGAAGGATTGGGCTCAGTCTCCACGATGCGTTTTAACTGTCGCAGGGGGATCAGAATGGGCAGGCGTTTTTCGGCTACACCGAGGCGCTTTTTGGCGTCGTTGCGGGCGTAGGTGAGGGTGAGATAGGCGAGCAGCGTCGTCTTGCCGCAGCCAGGGCCGCCCACAATCGCCAATCGCTGGTGCTGCGCCAGTGCCTGTCCGATACTGAGCGCGGGGGCGCCTGGCGGCCCAGCGCGTAGTCGGGCACTTGCGCGCGCAGCGACACGTAGACCTGTTCCAGTTCCACCGTCACCGGAGCGCGGGTCTTGAAGCCGCGAATGTTCAAGCCGCGATATTCCTCGATGAGGTGCGTGAGATAGCGCCGCTTGAAGCCCCACCCGCTGCCGAGCTTGCTCAGCGCGCCGGCGAGGGCATTGCCGAGTTTCTCGAACACCGGTTTGAGCACCCACGCGAGGATGCCGCCGAAGACCAACCCGATGAGCGCGCTGATGATGGCCTGGCTGTTTTCCTCCCAGAATGTGGGCGTGGGCGGCGTCGGCGTTTGGGCGTGGGCGGGCGCGGTCAGATATGCCAGGCTGATGGCAAGGATCAGGAAAAGCGATGTTTTTAGCAAGGTTTTGGGCATTGTACGTCCTTTTTTGCTTCGAGCGGATTGTCAAATCCGCGCGCTCAAGGGGTTTTGTGAAGGCCGGCGGGAAACTGGCGTTCCCCTCGAAGCGCGAATGATAGATCGCGGTAACTTAACCTCCTGGTCATTTCTTCCCGAAGCAAATCTGACCTACCTTATTATGCCACAAAAAGCGGCGTGTTACAATGCGAATCGTCGATACGGATGAAAATCCGTTTCAATCCGTTAAATCCGTTGATCAAAAAAACTTGCCAGCAGCGGATTGACGATTTCCGGCTTCTCGTAGTGCACGGCGTGTCCAGCATTGTCGATGGGGTAGAACTCGGCGCGGGGAATGGCGGCGCGAACCTTTTCGCTGAGGGCAAAGGGCACGGTGTGGTCGTCGCGTCCCCAGATGAGCAGCACGGGGCAGGCTTGTTTGCCCACCACCCGGTAGGCATCCACCATCGTGCTGATCGGGCCGTGGCGGAGCGTGGAGAGCAGCGCGCGCTTGAATCCCTGGTATTGCATCTGCACACGATAGCGTGCTTCGAGTTCCTGCACTTTTTCGCGCACGCGGAAATCCTTCGCCAGCCCGCCGACGATGAGCTTTTCGCCGAACCGGTCGAAGAGCCACTCGCCCAAGCCTGGTATGCGCATCATCCAGAACATGCGCGATGCCGGTATTGGGAACCCTGCCGGAGCCAGAAGCGCCAGGGCGCGCACGCGCTCAGGATGCTGCGCGGTGAACCTAACCGCAATCGCCCCGCCCATCGAAAGCCCTACAAGGTTGACCGGTCCCGTGCGTCCGAGCGCGTCCAACAATTCGCGTAACTGGCGGTCGTACAGGGCCTGGTTGTAGATCGTGTCTGGCCGGTCAGAGTAGCCGCGCCCAAACAGGTCGTAGCGCAGGACGCGAAAACCGGCATCCACCAGCCCGGCGAACGTCGGATCCCAGAGGAAAAGCGGTACGGAGAAGCCGTGAATGAGCACAATCACGGCTTTGTCTGGCGGGCCGGCAAGCTCGTAATGGACGAAGCCATCTGAGAGTTGGACGAACTGTCCAGGCGCCGAAGTTCGCGCGGCTTCATCCAGGACCTGCGACTCTCCGCGAAAGCGGAAGTTCCTGGCTGCCCCTGCCGATTTTTGTTGCGAGTCTTTTCTATTCGTGGACATTCAGCCTCCGTATGCTAACTGTACATTCGCGTTACATTCGTCGCAATCCGCGTTGCCGCAGTGTGTGATCATCGGGTTCGTGTGCTTTTCTCCGTCATCGAAACAGGTTTGATTTTTCGCGTAGTCGGCGGGCCAGGTGGGAAGAAGGCGCAGGATTCATCGAACAAGTCGGATGCTTTATGGGTGTCGTTTGAAGTGCGTGGCAGTTATTCCTTTTGCAGGGAGGCGAACGATTGCCGGCGGCCAATTACCCATACCAGTCCCGCGCCAATCACGAACAGGCCCATATTTAAGGCAAAGGGGAGGGATCGGTCAATGGCGGACAGCTGCCCGGCAATCCAGCCGAAGGGCGAGGTGACCACGATCAAGACCACATACACCATGGCGCTGAGGCGCGCGCGCTCGTGGGATTCCAGCGCCATGGCCAGCAACGATTCAAGCATCGGGTTGATCAAGGCCGCGCCGATTCCCTCGAGCGCTACGCTGATCACCAGTAAAACTACGGTCTGGGGCGGCATAACGACGAGTAATGCCTGGCTGATGAAGTATCCAGCGCATCCTATCCACAACGGCAGACGAAAATTCCGCATGTTCGTGAGCCGCGGGCCGATCAAAAAGAAACACAGGGCGATAATGATTGAGCGCAGCATCACGTAGAGAGAGAGTTGCGATTCGGCGAATCCGAGTTTGGTGGTGAACAGCACACCCCAAAAACTGTTATGGACCGTACTGAAAATGTTGGCGATCACCAGTAAGGATAGGGCTGCCAGAATCGGCTTGGAGCGCAAAATCTGGCCGAAGACGCTGCGATACTCGCCCAGCAGGCTAAATAGCGACTTGTGGCGGGTTTCTTCGATGCGTAGCTTTCCCCGGGCCGTTTCGTGCGAAAAGAGGTACAGCACCGACGCTTTTGCTGTGAGCATCACGCAGCCAAAGATGAGCAGCCCGCGCATGGCCGGTATCAGGCCAATGCGTCCCACAATCCAGCCGCCTAACGGTGTGAAGAATGATGAGCATATCCCGAAGATGGTGATCCAGGTCCAGATGTGAACCAGGTGACGTTCCTCGGCGTCCTCGATCATCAAGCAGGTCCAGGCTGTGTGTGAGATGCGGAACAGGCCGTTTAGCATCGCGGCGGCGAGAAAGAAGCGCATATCCTGCGCTATGGCCCAAATCAAGCAGGGTACACCCCATGCAATCAGATCGGCCACAAATAAGGTCGGCCGACGGCCATACTTGTCGACAATTGCACCGCTGAGTAGCGCGCCGAGAATCTGGAACGCCAATCCTACGCTGGCGATGGTGCCAATTCCCTGGTCTGTGACGCCCAGGGCTAACATATACACCGATAAGAACGGTGAGAAAAGATTGAAGGGAATACCGAACATCAGCTCGGTGAGCACGGTGATGCGCGGGTTGCCTTTAAGCTCGCGCAAGGTGCGGAAGAGTGTGTGGTTTGCGATGGTGGTCAATGGCCCTCCAGAAGTATTGCCGGCTCACCGGATCCAGGATTGCCGGGCCATGATTCTAGCGCACTATACCGCAAAGCCGGAAATTTGCATGGCTCGGCGTCTGGTATGATCCCGCGTTCGTTTGTTCTACCCGATTTTGACTGCCTGAGACCGGCAGGACTTTATAGGCTACCGCCGCGAGTCCGTCTGTTCCGTTCAGTGTCACGCGTCGTCCCTTACTCTCTCCATTTATTAGTGGCGGCAGATGTGCGCGGGATTCCGTCTCACGGGACGGCGCGGCTGGCTCGTTACGTAAACGGCC
>DYKY01000208.1 GCA_020722365.1 Thermoflexus sp. | reverse complement strand
GTTGCCCATCGTTGACCAGCCGCGCCTGGTGGATCAAGTGCGCAATATCCGGCGCGGCCTCGACAAAGAACCACCAAACCAGAACGCTCCAGGATCGGCTGCACTAAATCCACCGTCGTGCGAGGTGGAGAAGTAGATTCCAAGATCACCAGATTTCCCTGAGACAAATGTGCCACAATGGATTCCGCCGCTGAGATAACGTAACACATATCGGCGGTTTTGTCTCCGTTAATTGGTGTCGGCACGGCAATGATAAACGCATCTGCCGATTCAGGCTCAGCGTAGCTGTAGACCTCAATCCCCAATTCGTTCGCCAGCGCCCGCGCGCGCGTCGACCCTCAGCGAAATCACCAGTTTGCGGGCAGCCTCGCACACAAACGTATGAAGTCACTACAAACGAATCTAAGCGAGCAATGTGCAACCTGAGAAGCTTGCTCAATGCGCGCCAGCCAATCCAATTCGTCAAAATCGTGGTCAAAACTCACTAAAGCGTTCACCCCTTGTTCACGAGTAACGATTCAGGCGTATAGGCCAACTATGAATGTGTAACGAATAAACGAATGGGCGCCTGGTGAACGCACGTTTTTGGTTGGTTCGCGGCCTAGATTCGTTTATTCGTTCCCTGATTCGTGGTCGGCAAGCCCTACACCTGAACAGTTATAACACGTCTAGCGTTACACCCTGGGCAAACCGTAGACCGCAACGCCGCACCACACTGCAAATTGCCGCACCTGTTCCGCGACCCACGCATGCGTCTGCGCAATCCCCTCGCATATACCATCCGCGCCTGCCAGCCCAACCGTCTGCTCCGCGCCTGGCCCCTCATCAAGCCCGCCACGTAGCGAAGCCAATCTCCCCTAACCGGCACAGTCGGCACACGCCCCACTGAGAGCGTCCCGAATACAAGCAACGGGCGTCCTGACCCCGTCGAACCTCGCCCCAGCGAGAGCAGCCTACCACGTAACGCAAATGGACATCATCGGGTTGACCAGGGATACCCGCTCCAAATGGCGTCTGAACCTGATGCCCGACAGCTTCTAATTCACGCTTCAGACGCTTGCTGTAGGCGCAATCATCCAGGTAGATGCGCATCTGCTGTAGCCGGCCTGCGCTCCCGCACGCGGCTGACCTCCTCGCGTAACTCCAAATCTACCAGATCGCGGTGGAGGTCGTAATAGACCAATGCCTCACGCACCTGCGCCAGGGGTAAGTCCATATCTGCGGCGGCTTCCTCCGGCGAAAGGGCGTTGGCCTGCATGGTGGTCACGACCTGTCCCACCGTCATATTGCGCCCCTTGAGATAAAGTTGCCGACGCCAGGGATGGGGACGCGCCACCAGGTAATGATAATCCTCAAAGTCAATAGACTGGACAACTGGCGAGTTCAATTCCCGGTAGCGCTCAAGGCGGGACAAGGTTTAGGCATCTAAACTCACAACGCGCCGCTCGGACAGAAGCTCCCGGATAACCCACACAAAAGTAGCCAATGACTCCCGCCATAACTCAGCGGGGGAATGTAAATTCAGACGCCGAATCACCCCATCCAACCGACCCTGTTCGTCAGATAGGTCCACCTGAATGTGATATCCTTGCGTGGTCATCCTAACCTCCTTCAACTGCTGTACCCAGCGGCTATCTGGCGCCTGTTTACACTTCCACCCGGCTGGCCCACGCCAAATTCGCCCGATACCAGGCCACCAACCGTCCAATCCCCTCGTCATACACCACCTGCGCGCGCCAGCCCAACCACCGTTCCGCCGTGCTCACATCCGCCCACATCGCGTATACGGCCACCGGATGAAGCAGCCTATATTTCCATTTCGCCAGGCGCGCCACACCCCCGGAGACATAACAAGGTCGCGGGTTAACACCGGGTATTCACAGGCAGAAAGTCGAAAGAAGTCTCAAGCCTGATCCTGCTGCAAGGTTTCTACCTGGTAGGCTTGAATTTTCTCGAACAAGGTCGCCACGGTCTCACCTTCAAAGAGACGATCCCGCCATGCCACATAATCCCCCTCTCCCATTTGCCAGGTTGCCCACAAGCGCACCACCTTAGCAAAACTAAGATGCTGCCACAACACATCAAACGCTTCCCGGACTACAGTTTGTTCGCGCAACACAGTCACAGTCATTGCACTTGACCTCCCATGAGAACCACAAAATCCACCGGATTCATGACCAACAGGGGCTGTCCCTGATAATGACGTATCAGGCGGTCGTCACACGTCAGAAAATAGTTACACCCCGCCGCCTCTGCACAAGCAACATGTAAAGCATCCATCGCTTTTGCTCCTTGTCGTTCTAAAACCTGCGCGCGTTGCGCAATGGTCCCATCCACCTTTTGGTAGAAATTGGCCAAACTGGCACAACGCGCTACCCACTGCCGGCGCAACTCAAATGGATTACGACTGTTTTCGTAAGCCAACACAGAGGAGGCTGTCAAGGCCACGCGCTTCTCCTCAATCATTTGCAAGATGACTGAAAAAGCAAGTGTCTCTAACCAAATTCTCGGCTGCGTCTGATCATCAAACGGCCTATTGTAGACGTTAGTATCCAGATAAACTCTAACCAATCCAACCATTGTTATCTTTCCACCGATCACCCAATCCCCTCGTCATACGCCACCTGTGCGCGCCAGCCCAACAGCCGCTGGCCACCCTCACCGCCACGCCTGTTTCCGCCCCGGGCGCTACGGCGTCACATCCTCGGCGTAACCGTAGACCTCAATTCCCAACTTGCTCGCCACAACGCGCGCGCTCCTCGACCATCGGTGAAATCACCAGCTTGCGAGTGGCCTGGCGCTGATGGCGCTTTTCGTAAAACGCCACTTTGCGCGCGAACGTGTACATATCGGAGCGACTGATCGAAGATTTGATCTCACACAGGAGGAGCATCCCATTCTGGATGATCACGTCCAGTTCCACCTGATCGGGCCGTCCGAACACTTCGCCCGCGTCGTCAAACTCAATCACACTTACCAGTTTGAGGCCAGAAAGCTCCTCGAAAATACTTTGAGAGGCATCGTGAAACGTTTGCTCAGACGATAATCCCCAACGTGCGCCTATTGGGTCACGAGCAATCATTGCATCTAGCAACTTCAACTTCTGCTCGCATTGCCTTTTCCATTCTTGATGGCGCACTTCCCATTGCTCCATCTTCACCCTCACAAGCGGCGCAGTTCGTCCAACACGCGGTCGAAGCGGCTTTCGGTCTCCCCTTTGTCCGCGTAACGTTCCCGCGTCAAACTCAAGACCCACTCGCGCATCTCACGGTCGCGCCGCAAAAGGCCCGGCAGTTCCCGGCGAATCAATTGCGTCAACTGTTGGTTTTCCATAGCGCCTCCTGACCCCTCAAGTCATAGAGCTTATAACCCCATTATACCACCGCTATACCGCCCCTCTCCCCCGTATTGCCGCACCTGCCCCTCCACCCACGCATACGTCTGCGCAATCCCCTCGCGCAGCGTCGTCTGCGCCTGCCAGCCCAACAGCCGGCTGCGCGCCTGGCCGCACCTCCGCCAACTTCCAGGTTCTTGCCGCCGCCCGGCGTCTCGCAGCGCGCACAGCCTCACCACGGCGCCCGTGCGCTGGCATGTTCTTCCCGCTGCGCGCTCTCAATGCCACGGTTACAGCGTCACATCCTCCGCGTAGCTATAGACCTCGATGCCCAATTCGTTCGCCAACGTATCAGTATCAGTGTCAGTGTCTCCGGTCCTCTTTCTACTTGCCGCGCATCCCTTTGTAGGGTAAGCGGAGCACCTCAATCAGCGTTTCGATTTGCTCAAACTCTGGGTCCTTATGAACCAATATCGCACCACGCTCTTTTGCCAGCGCGGCAACCCACGCATCCGCCAGCGACAGCCGGTGCGCTGCTTTTATTTCCGCCGCTAAGATACTCAACGATTCAGTAGATTCGACTCGCAGTACAGGCAATGCGGTCATCAAATCGATACGAGCCAACGCCTCTTCCAAACCACGTTCCTGTAGTGTTATGTAGGACACCTCCATAAAGCTCATAAACGAGAGCAAGATTGCGATATCTCCCGTCCGAGCCTGCTCTAAAAGCGTTTGTACCACATCAGCCCCCGCCTCATCCTCAATCAGGGTCAATAAGGCAGAAGTGTCAAGCACGTAAGTAGCTGAGGTTTTGTTCATCACGTTCTCGATCTTCTTGCCTGGATTGTAAAAGTTTCTCGACCAGTTTCTCGCCTTTACCGCGACCTCTTAAGGCCTGGATTGGATCTATCTCAGGCGCAGCCTGGATGCGGGGCTGGACAAGATAGGTAACGAGCACTTTCGTCCCATCCTCGGGGCGCAATTGTGGGTCTGCAAAAATCAACCGCCCATTTCGATAGAGCGCATGAGCTACTTGCAATTCCATATGCCACCTCCATTATGGTTATTATGGCGTACATCTAAGCAGTACAGCCATTTCCAGGTTCTTGCCGCCGCCCGGCGCCCTGCCAGCGCGCACAGCCTCACTGTGTCGCCGGTGCAATTTCCAGCCCCTCCCGCCGCGCGATTTCCAGCAGCGGGCCACCATTTATGTTATTCCTATTTCCCGCCATTTCCGCAGCGCTTCCGCCAATGCATACCAACGAGCGACAGCGCTATGCCGTACCGATTATATCCACAATCAAAGTGATGATGCCTTCAGCATCCATAGGCTGACACGGCAGTATGTTTAGCTCTGTTCCATCGTGAATATGGTGCGGGTGTGTCTTCACTTCTGGGTGATGCGCTGCATTATCCCAACGCTTGATCAAACTGCCATTCTGAGTCTGCCACTGGAAGCTATATTTCTGTACACGGATCGTGCGATCCACAACGGCAAATAGCTCGAACATTTCTAACAAACTGCCATCGCTCCATGTAAATCGGTAGCGGAATAGTCCGATGTCCCCTTGCGCTTCCTCACGTATAATTTCCCAACGTGCGATTTCCGGCGTCAGTACGATGAATGCTTTGATAGCGTTCAGGTAGTCAGCCGCGTCTTTCACGCAACCGACTCCAATTGTTGGATCTTCTGCACAAGGTCTTGGTGCAGCGTATACAGGCCCATCCACTCAAAGAAATCCATCGCATCGCCAAGTTTGCCGGCTTCAAATTGTTGGGTAAACGTCGCGGAATCCAGGTGATAGCGCTCTTCGAAAGCGCGCAGGTCACGCTCGTAGTTCGCCAGACGCGCGCGTTGGCGGCTCAAGGTGATCCCTAACAGTTTCTCTAGCATCAAGTCCAGTTCTGTGGGATCGTAAACATCCTTGAGTACTTCTAACTTCGACAATGTGTCTGTCATGTCTGTACCCCCTTACAGCGTCACGTCCTCGGCATCGCTATAGACCTCGATGCCCAATTCGTTCGCCAACGCCCGTGCGCGTGCATCGACCATCGGCGAGATTACCAGCGCCCGGTCGGCCTTCCGGTTGTGACGTT
>DYKY01000207.1 GCA_020722365.1 Thermoflexus sp. | reverse complement strand
GTAGACGGTAGACAGGAATTCTGGCCCCGTCTACCTTCTACTGTCTACCGCCTACTTTCTTTGGAACAAGAACCGCTGCCACAGATGCGCCAGGTTGCCCACGTCGGGCGTGTAGGTGTCGAGGTAGCGGAAAAAGATAAACCACGAATCTACACGAATTTTCACAAACAAAAGCAAAAATCAGTGTAGATTCGTGAAGATTAGTGATTGAATTTTCGCGACCCCTTCGGCACATCCTGCGGTTGGCGCTGCGCGCGGGGGTCAACAGAATCGAAACCCGCGAAAGGTTGCGCCAGGCGGCGTTCCGCCATAGCAATGTACGCTGGCGTCACGTCAATGCCGATGTAGCGCCGGTTGAGCGCCTGCGCCACACGCGCCGTCGTCCCGCTGCCGACGAACGGATCAAGCACGATGTCCTTCTCGTTCGAGCCGGCGCGCACGATGCGCTCGATGAGGGCCTCCGGCTTCTGCGTGGGATGATTTTCGCGCTCCGGGTTGCTGTAGTGGACGTGCGAGAACGTCCACACGTCGCCTGGATTGGCGCCACGCATGTTGTTGCGCTCGCGGTAGTACTTCTGCGGGATGCGCACCGCGTCGAGGTTGAAGGTGTAGTCGGCGCTCTTGGTGAAGTAGAGGATGTCCTCGTGGCGCGGGGAAAAGCCAATCGTTCGCCCGGTGCCCTGCGTGTAGTGCCAGGTGATCCAGCCGTTGAAGAACAGACCCATTTCTTCCAGGATGGTATAGAGCCGGGCGATGAACCGCACGCCCATAAACACGTAGAGACTGCCGTCGTCGCGTAGGATACGGACGCACTCCGCCAGCCACGCGCGCGTGAACCGCTCGTACTCGTCCCACGCCTTGCGATCCACCACCGCGCCGTAATCCTTGCCCAGGTTGTAGGGCGGATCGGTACACACAAGGTTCACACTGGCTGACGGAATCTGTGGCAGCACGTCGAGGGCATCACCGAGGATGAGATGGTCGACGAATACGTCAATGGTGTGTTCTCGCTTCATGCCTGGGATTATAGCGTCAGATGCACGAAAGTGAAAGTGCCCGTATTCAACAGTGACAAAAAGAATCCCGGTTTCTTTGAAACCGGGATTCTCTATCAGTATAGTTTTCCCTCAAGCGAACGCGCCGGACACGAGTAACGCGCTTGGTTCAGAACTAACCACCCGGCGCGAAGCCAACCAACGTTGCAACGAGTGCGCACTTTCCCCGCTGGACCGTCCCGCCAATAAGCCCTCAATCCCGATGTGTTCATCAAGGTCAGGCCACTCAATCGCGTACCCATCGCCCAATAACGTCCAGTTCTGCCGTTCCTTCTCTGTTGCATAGAACAGGCGTGGATACCAGACCAACGGTACACTAATACGTCGGCCATCGGAAAGCATAACCATCAATTCATCTTCGGTAACGATGACTTCTATCGCGAGAGGTTCAATTTCAAGCACCAAAGTATTCATGCCAAGCCTCCAAAAGCGTCGCCTCATGCTTCATCACAAGCTGCAAAATGCGTGTTAACTCGTGAGCCGGAAAGCCATAGTTCTTGGCTAATTGAACCGGGTCAAGCCATACTTTGACGACACGCCGTTCGTGTTTCACGTGAATATGAGGCGGTTCACCCTTATCAGAACTGAAAAATACGAAACTATAGGGACCATCCTCAAGCACAGTCGGCATCATGATTTATCCGTATCCTTATTATACCTCCATTACGCTGCTTCTAACAGCGGCGGCGTCTCAGCCGCATCCGCTGCCTCAGGCGCGGCTTCCGCCTCCGGATCCTTCGCTTTGGGTATCAGCGCGTGCTGCAACACTTCGTTCACGTCCTCCACCAGGATGAACTCCACTTCGTCGCGGATTTTGTCCGGCAGCTCGTCCAGGTCTACGTCGTTCAGCTTGGGAACGAGGACGCGCTTCAGCCCGGCGCGGTGTGCCGCCATAATCTTCAGCTTCAGACCGCCGATAGGGAGCACCTGACCTTGTAACGTCACCTCACCCGTCATCCCCAGGTCGGGATAGACGGTGCGCCCGGTGAGCAGTGAAACCAGCGCCGTCACCATCGTGATGCCGGCCGAAGGGCCATCTTTAGGAACAGCGCCAGATGGGACGTGCAGATGAATCTGGCCCTTGCAGCGATCTTCGGCTAAACCAAGGTCTTTCAGATGCGATTCGACGTAGCTTAACGCAATGCGCGCCGATTCACGCATTACGTCGCCCAGATGCCCCGTGAGGATGAGATTGCCGTCCGCGCCGGGCATCGCCGCCGCTTCGACAAACAGCACTTCGCCGCCGGTGGGCGTCCACGCCAGCCCTGTCGCCACGCCGGGCCGCTCGGTCCGCAGCGCCGCTTCGAAGCGATAGCGCGGCTTACCAAGATATTCGCGTACCTTTTCGGGCGTGATTTCGATTGGCGCGACCGGCTCAGAAACGGCTTCTCCAGTCTCCGGCGCACCGGCCTCCGGAAGTGCGGTTTCAGGGGCGGCTTCAAGCGTTTCACCAGCCTGGACTGCCGCTTCGCCCGCCTCAGCCCGCTGCTGCTCTTTCGTCTCGGCAACCTGCGTGGCGACCTTGCGACAGATTTTGCCGATCTCACGTTCCAACTGGCGGACGCCAGCCTCGCGCGTGAAATCGCGGATGATCGTGCGAATGGATGACTCGCCGAAGATGATCTCATCCGGCAACAAACCGTTCATCTTGAGCTGGCGCGGCACGAGATACTGTTCGGCGATGTGCAGTTTGTCGTATTCCGTGTAGCCGTCGATTTCGATTGTCTCCATCCGGTCCAGCAAGGGGGCCGGGATGGTTGCGACCGTGTTGCCGGTGCAGATAAAGAGCACCTGACTCAGGTCGAAGTCCACGTCGAGATAGTGATCGCGGAAGGCGTGGTTTTGTTGCGGATCGAGCACTTCAAGCAGCGCCGACGAGGGGTCCCCGCGCCAATCCGAACCGATCTTGTCCACTTCATCCAGCATGAAGACCGGGTTCTTGACACCCGCGCGTTTGACCGCCTGCATGATGCGCCCCGGCATCGCGCCGATGTACGTGCGGCGGTGCCCGCGGATTTCTGCTTCATCCCGCATCCCGCCCAGACTCATGCGCGTGAATTTGCGGCCCAACGCCCGCGCAATAGATTGCCCCAACGAGGTTTTGCCCACGCCGGGCGGCCCCACCAGCGAGAGAATCGCGCCGGAGCCTTCGACCTTGCGGCCTTGCAGATCGGATTCGTCGACTTCGTCAAGGCCGCGCTCCTGGCGCAACTTGCGCACCGCCAGGAATTCCAGGATGCGTTCCTTGACGTCCTCGAGATCGTAGTGATCCTCATCGAGCACGGCGCGCGCGTCGGAAATGTCGAGATGGTCTTCAGTCAGCGTCTTCCATGGCAGCGCAACCAGCCAATCCAGGTATGTTTTAATCACCCAATACTCGGCAGCCTGCGGCGGCATCTTTTCGAGGCGCGCCAACTCGCGTTCGGCCTCCTCTTTGGCCTCGTCTGTCATACCGGATTCTTCGATCTTCTGCCGGTACTCCTCTACCTCACGCCGCCCGTCATCACCTTCGCCCAATTCCTTGCGGATCGCGTCCATCTGCTGGCGCAGGTAATACTCACGTTGAGTCTTCTCGATCTCCTCTTTCGCCTTCTCCTGGATTTGCTGGCCGATTTCGCGAACTTCCAGCTCGTGCGTCAGCACTTTGACCAGGTGCTCCATCTTATGCGTCAGGCGATCTGCCTCCAGGAGGCGCTGCGCCTCGGCCATTTCGATGCGCATGTTCGACGCCAAAAGGTAGACAAGCAAGCGCGGATCTTCCAACTGTTGGATGAAGCGCACAGCCTCATCGGGAAACTGCGGGATCAACTCGGCCAGGCGCGTGGCGACGTCCAGCAAGCTGCGGCGCAGCGCCTCCTCGATCACCGAACCTTCGACAATATCAGGTGTCAGGCGGATGCGCGCCTTGAGGTACGGATCTTCCACCGTCCACTCGACCACGCGAAACCGCTCCAGGCCTTGGATGAAGACCGTCAAGGTGCCATCGTCAGAGCGCATCACGCGGTGGATGATCGCCGCCGTCCCCACCTGATACACCTGTGACGTTGAAGGAATCTCCACGGCCGGGTCCTTCATCGCCACGAGGCCAACCACACGATTGCCGCGATCCACGTCTTCGATCAACCGTACCGAGCGTGGTATGCCCACCGCAAGCGGCATCACAATGTAAGGAAACGCTACGGTATTCCGTAGCGGGAGAATCGGCAGTTCCTCCGGGATACGCCGGATCAAGTCATCAATATTCTGTTCTTGTGTGTTAAACCAGGGTAACATAAGCCCTCCAATTAAGATAAGTCCAAAGTCGAATGTCCAAAGTCAAAAACCCACTTTCGGACGCCCGCGCCGGATCACCATCCGGCGATCATGGATCAAGCATGGCTCTAGCTTTAGGGATTATAACATAGTCGTGTTAGAAATACATAAGCGAGATATAGATAAACCACAAGAAATGTCCCACAAACGTTACCTTTTTGTAGTCTGCGCGCTAGCGTGTATAATCCCGCTATGCTCATCGACACACACGCCCACTTGTACCATGCCCGATTCGCGGATGACCTGGACGCGACGTTGGCGCGCGCCGCCGAACGTGGCGTGACCGCCGTCATCGTGCCCGGCAGCACGCTCGAAGACAGTCGCGCCGCCGTCGCCCTGGCGGATCGCTATGCCGACACACCTTGCGCGCTCTACGCCGCCGTCGGCATCCACCCGACCGAAGCCGATAGCCTCACACCGGCGACGCTGGCCGAGTTGCGCGAGCTGGCGCACCATCCGTGCGTCGTCGCTATCGGCGAGATCGGCTTGGACAATTACTGGCCCCGCATCCCCAATCGCGGATGGCCCTGCGCCGAACCGTCGCAGCAGCGGGTCGCCCTCGAAGCGCAGTTGGCGCTCGCCGCCGAGTTGGGGCTGCCGGTCATCCTCCACGACCGGGATGCCCACGCGGACATTCTGGACATGCTTCGCGACTGGATGCACGGTCACCCAGAGCGCAGCGGGACACTCCATGCCTATGCCGCCGGGCCGGCGCTGCTGCCGGAGGCGCTGGCGCTGAACCTCTACATCGGCATGGACGGGCCGGTGACGTTCGAAAAGGCCGCCGGACTCCACGAAGTCGCCCGACAAGCCCCGCTCGAACGCTTGCTGCTGGAAACGGACGCGCCCTACCTCACACCGCATCCCTATCGCGGGCAACGCAACGAACCGGCCTACGTTGCCTACGTCGCCGAGCGCGTCGCTGCATTGAAGGACCTCGCGGTAGAGACCATCGCCGCCGCGACGACTACCAACGCCCAACGTCTTTTTCGGCTGTATTCGGCGAGAAATTGACAGATTCTTATCTTCTCAATCCGCTCAATCTGCTGCTGATTGTGGTATAATA
>DYKY01000206.1:2017-5475 GCA_020722365.1 Thermoflexus sp. | reverse complement strand
CTGCTGAAGGCCCGCGATTAAAAGGGCTTCCCAAAAAATCTGACGGCGGAACGTCTTTCGTCCGCATTCCGCCGCCATTCCTCTATCTACAGCATTTCCCGAAGGGATCTGTGCAATACGCAAAAAAAACAGGGCCGTCGTGTAACTCTATCAACCTGTATCAATCACGCATATCATTTCGGATTGGGCCGATTCGCCCGCCACTTCCGGTGCACAGAAAGGCTGGTCTTTGTACACACGAAACACAAGACTGTGTCTTCAGGGCCGCAACTGCATGGGATTGATATAAAATTGTTCCGTCATGATCGCGTACATTTCAGCGGCTCCATCTGATTTTTACTTTTGCAATAGGCTCCTGTGAAAAAATAATCTGTACGACAACCTCCTAATTAAGGCGTAGCGGCGCAGACCTGATCGGTCTGCGCTGACTCCCTGCCCGATGCATCGACGGCGGAAATCGAGTAGCAGTACCATGTTGCAGCCGCAACGGCCGCATCGTTGTACTGTACATCCGTCGAGGCGACAGATGCCAGAAGGGCGCCGTTTTTGTAAATGTTGTACGCAGTCGCTCCGGGCCGCGCCGTCCAGCGCAGGACCATTACGGGTCCGGCATCCCCTGTAGCAGTCAGGTTATCGGGTGCGCTGAGCTTCGTTGTCGCGCACACCGGAGCAGACGCCGCCGATTCGCCGCCCGCCGCATCAAGGGAGGAAACCTTGTAGCAGTACCGCGTATTGGATGCGAGCTGATCGCTGACCACGCTCCGCGTCGCGGAATCGATCAGTTTGACGTCATCCTTGTAAACCCGGTAACTCGACGCGCCGGCATCATTCCAGGTCAGTTGGATCCGCGTGTCGTCAAGAGCCGTCGCCGCGAGACCTGTCGGCGCAACGGGTACGCCGGCAACGCACACCCTGTTTCCCTGTGGCGCCAGCGGCGCCTCGGCGCCACCACCCGCCGGATTGACCTTGATCTCGTAACAGTACCCCTGTTTCGAAACGACCGGTGGCGTGTTCGCATCGGTATCCTCGAAGGACGTCTTCGGGTAGGCATTCTGGATCTTCACCGCAGGAGTCCCGTCATTCGGATCCCGATAGATGTTGTAACTTAGCGCATCCGCAGAGGGATCCCAGTTCAGACTGATCTTTGTATCGGAAAGACGGATAGCTGTCAGGGCAGCATAGCAGGTAGTGTTGCTGCCGAAAGGACTGGGGTTGCCCGGTGGATCGGGATTGATATACGAGTAATCCGCAGCAGCCCCCGGAAGGGTAAAATACTGAACAGCGCTTGCCGTGCTGCCGTACAGACTGGCGCGCACCTCCAGCCGGACATTGACCCAGTAGGCGTAATCCCGCGCGTAAACGATGCTGACCGTGCTGTGCCCGGTGCTGTCAGTCACCGTCGCCGTCACGGAGGCGACATTGCCGGGATCAAGGCGGCTGTTGGCATTCTGGTCTTCTCCGACATCGAGAACGCCGTTGTAGTCGTAGAGCGGATTCTGCGTAATCCCGTCCTCGTTCGCGCAAGCCCGTTGCGTCGGGTTTGTCGCGTTGGCAAGGGCGATTGTGTTGACCTGCACCCAAGACCCGGTATCTTTGGACCAGTAGCCTTTCCAGAAATGCATCGGCGTAATCGACGCGGTGACGACGGCGCCCGTCACCGGTCTTCCCGCTGCATCTGTGACGAGAGCCACATAATCCTTCTGGTACTTGTTCGGGTCAACCTCCGTGATCTCCGGACCGGTGGCAAGCGAGATGAACAGGGCCTGACCGCCTACGGTTAAGGTCGTCGTTTTCGACACGGACGGCGTATCCTGCACTTTGGCCTCTATTTGGACATTGTTCAGACCGCCGGTAACCCCACCGGCAATGTAATTGACGGTAGCCGTCCCGTACATGTCGGTGACCGCCGAGGACTTGGAGAGCGTACCGGCGCTTGCATCCTGAACAATCCGGAAATTCACGGTTTTTCCCTTGACCAGGTTGTCGTTGGCATCCCGGACAATCGCCTTGATCAGACTCTGCTCGCCGGTTTGTCCGGCGGCGTTGGTGTTAATGATCGCCGGAAAGGCGGAGAGATCCATCTTGGCCGCAGTAGTAGCCACAAAGGTAATGGCGGCTTGCGCCGAGGCCTGCGGGTCGCCCGTTGTGTAGGCGGTAAGAACAGAAGGCCCTGAATTGACCGAGGAAATCGTGACCGTCGCCTGCCCCGCCGCATCGGTCAAAGCACTCGATGCGCTGAGCGTCCCCCGCGTCGCCGTGAAATAGACAGTTTTTAAAGCCTTGGGCGTCCCGCCTTCCGTGTAGGTTACGGTAAAGGACTGCGCCGTGTTAATGGGAACCTCGGCGTTCGCAACAGGAGCATTCACCGTCAATTTGGCGTTGTTGATCGTCAGCGTGGATAGCGCGGTTACGCCAATGGAGCTTGCCGTGATGGTATCCCCGACCGTATCCGTGGCGTTTTTAACGGTGACCTTCACCTGGCCGCTGTTGTCGGTCGTGTAAGGGCCGACGGGCGTGAACGCGCTGTTCCCTGTCAGCGACGCAAGAGTCACCGACTTGCCTGGAATCGCTCCTCCCGCTGAATTCTTCAGCGTTACCGTAAGTTCCTTGCCGTCTGCATCGTTGAACAGAAGCGAGAAGGACGGGGGATCGATGCTGATCGTGGTTCCCGTTACCGATACGCTGTTCGCGTCGGTTTTGCTTCCCGCCTGGACGGTAAGCGCAATCGCGCGGGCACTCGGGTCGCCGCCCGTGTTCAGTTTGGCCGTCGCCGTCCCGTTTGCGTCGGTCGTAGCGGACAGCTCGGACAGGATCCCCGAGGATGCCGTAAACGTCACCGCCTGCCCCGCCATGGCGCGGTTGTGGACGTCTTTCACGAGCGCCGTCAGCGTCACGGGGGACGCCCCGTCGGAATTGAGCTGGGGGCTGCTGACAAGCAGATCGACGGAATCGGGAACGGGCGGCGCCTCCGTCGTCCCGCAGACGGTGGCACTCTTCGCCGATTCGCCGCCCGAAATATCCGTGGACGAAACAGCGTAGCAATACATGGCGTTGGGCGCAAGGCCGCCATCGACGATTGACGTAGTCGCGACGTCGCCGATGGCGGCAAAAAACGCGCCGTTTTTGTACACCTTGTAGCCTTTGACCGAGGCGCCAAGGGCCTGTCCCCAGGAGAGCGTAATCTGCGTCGAGGAATCGACCGTGGCCGTTACCCCCGACGGAACGGTCAATCCGGTATCCGCCGCAACGGAACTTGTCTCACCCGACGATGCGCTCCCCGTGGCGCCGACCGACGTCACCTTATACGTGTACTTCGTATTCGCCGTCGCCGTCGTGTCTGTCCAGGTCGTCGTCAAACTTGCGCCTATCTGTACGCCATCACGGTAAACGAGGTACTGCTCCGCGCCCTCCGCAGCGCTCCAGCTCAGGACAACCTTTGTCGTGGTCTCGACAAACGC
>DYKY01000206.1:0-1917 GCA_020722365.1 Thermoflexus sp. | reverse complement strand
CTGTATATTTTGTAGCTGACGGCCCCCGCTGCGGCCGTCCAGGACAGGTTGATCTGCGCCTGCGAAACAGCCGTCGCCGTAAGTCCGGAGGGAGTCGGCGGGGCCACGATGTTGGTGGTGGCGCAAAGCTGAGCCGTCTGCGAAGATTCCTTGCCGGAGGCATCGTAGGTCTGCACGGCATAGCAGTACACAGTATCCGCCGTCAGACCCGTATCGGACGCAGTGGTGCTGGTGACCGATTTGAGATACGCCCCGCCCTTATAGATTTTGTACCCTGCCGCCCCGGTGACGGCGGACCAGGCAAGATCGATCTGGGTTCCCGATACGGCGGCCACGGAGAAGTTCGATGGTTTGTCCGGGTTGGAGGCGATGACGCCGCTGTTTGCTGGATTTTCGAGGGCGAGGGGTATAGTGGATTTGATCTCCCCTCCGGATTGATTGGCGGCGGAAGCCTGGAAGGTTCTGATCTTTGCCGCGAGGGTGACTTTTGCATCGGCTGCGGTCAGATCGGTTGTCCCTGCTCCGCCCGCATTCGTCACCTTCAACTGCACACCGTTCTGCTTCCCATCAAAAACACCGTCCTCGGCGTCTTTCCCCATGGCCGAAACAAGAGAAAACGGATCCATATTCCCATCTTTGGCCCGCTGGGAAATGCCTCCGAGCACCAGCGCATAGTCTATCCGGGTCTGGGCGATCCCGTCCGCCGAATTGGCAATTGTCGGATCGATCGGGGTATCCTTGATGATATCCACGATGCCGAAATATTCGGCAATCTTTTTGTTGACCGCATCGATCGTTGCCGCGACATCGCCCTTGTTGGACTGGATGTCCTGACGCGCGCGCAGCGCAGCCATGTGCGTAAGGGGCGTCACATTGACGGTGACGGCGCCGGTCGCGTTGGGCATCAGGGCTGTCAGCGGGGATGTCACAGAGACGGTATTGCCGGTTGCCCAGTCCTTATAGGTTCCCCCGGTACATTCGATCATCAACGGCCCCGTGTAATCCAGCGTCAGCGAATAATTGCCGTTGGCGTCGGTAGTCGTCGCTGCGCCGATCTGATCGCCTCTTCCTCCCAGAGCGTCGATCTTGTAGGCGCGCACGGTTGCCCCGGCAATGAACCCATCAACGACGCTCCCCGTTACCGTTGTCAGTGTCGAGGGAGGAGTCGGGCCGGGCGTTGGAGTTGGAGTTGGAGCAGAATCTGTCAACCCTCCGCTGCCGCAACCGATCACGAATAAAACCAGTGCCAGAACCATCACCCTTTTCAGCATGGGGAATATTGCACACATCGCCGTCTCCTTTAACCTGAATATCCTATTCTAACATATTTTATTATGCCCGTCACTGCAGCATGGCGCAGACATCGGGGCTCTGGACGGACTCATTGCCCGCCTCATCGAGAGCCGACACCCGATAACAAAACTTCACTTTCGGAGTCAGCGTCTTGTCCGACGCCGCCAACTGATCCGTTTTCCCAAAGGGCTGCCCGTTTCGGTACACCTTGTATTCCTTTATCTTCCCTGAATCGTCGATCGAAGGTTTCCAGGAAACCCTGACTTCCGAGGAAGAAACCGCCGTGATCGAAACCCCGATCGGCACTGTGGGGGCTTTCGTATCGGCGGGTTTTTTCTTCGTACATCCGAAAACACCCACGATCAACCATATCACGACAACAAGCAAAACCAGAGGGGCGCCGCAACGTCTCAAACTATTTTTTCCTTCCGATAGGACGACTTGTTTTCTTCGTGTGCCCATGAATATTACTCCTGAATATAATCAACAACATAAGGTCATCATTCCCAGCGGATACCTTCAATAACTATGCTTGATCGATTCACAAGATCAGGTCATCTTTCCACCGCCTTGAATTCACTTGCAAGACGCTGTGCCTCTTCTATTTGCGCGGGAGACATCCAG
>DYKY01000205.1 GCA_020722365.1 Thermoflexus sp. | reverse complement strand
TGGGCTGCCGCGTGGATATTCTGACGCGGCAGATTGTCGATCCGGCCTGGCCGGAGTTTGCCGCAACCTTCGACGCCTACCCCGGCGCGCCCAACGTGCGCATCGTGCGCCTGCCCGCCGGGCCGCCGGAATTTCTGCGCAAAGAGTTGCTCTGGCCGCACCTCGTGCGCGATTGGGCGCCCAACATTCTGGCTTTCTATCGCGCTGAAGGCCGTTTCCCGGATGCGTTGACTGCCCATTATGGCGATGGCGGCCTGGCGGCTGTCTTGCTTTCGGCGCAGACCGGGCGCGAAGGTCCGCGTGTCCCATTCACCTTTACCGCTCATTCCCTGGGCGCGCAGAAGCTGGATAAGTTCCATCCCACGCCGGAGAACCTGCCTGCGCTGAACGACCAATACCATTTCGCCGAACGTCTCTTTGCCGAGCGTCTGAGCATGAACCGATCCGCCGTCAACATCACCAGCACCGTCCAGGAGCGGATGGAGCAGTACGCGCATCCTGCCTATCGCGGCGCGGTGGACGTTTATGATGAGCGCCGTTTTGCCGTCATCCCGCCGGGCGTGAACCTGGCGATCTTCGGCGTAGACGCGCGCGCGGAGAACGAGGCCGCGACCCAAGCCCACGTCCGCGCGATGCTGGCCCGCGACATCGCCGAGGGGCGGCGCGAACTTCCGGCCATCATCGCCTCCAGCCGCCTGGATCCGAAGAAGAACCACCTCGGCCTTCTGCAAGCGTTCGCGCAGTCTCCGGAATTGCAGGCCAAAGCCAACCTTGTGTTTTTCACCGGCGCGTTGGACGATCCATTGCGCGACGATGGTCGCGCGGGCGACGCCGAGCGCGCAGTGCTCGCGGACTTGCGCGCCGTGGTGGAACAGGCCGGCTTGTGGGGCAAAGTGAGCGCCTTCGCCGTGGGCGGGCAACCGGCGCTGGCGGCGGCCTATCGCTTCCTGGCGCAACGCGGATCGGTGTTCGCGCTTACCGCACTCTACGAACCCTTTGGCTTGGCGCCGCTCGAAGCGGCTGCCGCCGGCCTTGCCCTGGTGGTGACGCGGAACGGCGGCCCGAGCGAGAGCCTGTGGGACGGGCAGACCGAGTATGGCGTGCTGGTCGATCCCGGTGATCCCGTCGACATCGCGCGCGGATTGAGCCGCGTTCTGGCCTCGCCGGAGACGGTGGCCGAGTACGCCCGGCGCGGGCGGCAGCGCGTGCTGGACCGCTACACCTGGGAGCGCACCGCGCAGGGCTACCTTGCGCAAATCGAGCGCGTGTTGCGCGATCCGAACCACGGACGCGCCGGTGTCGCCGAACTGCCGTTGCCCCCCTATTTTCAGAGCGGGCGGGCTGAGGATGCTATCTCTGTTGATGAATTGGCGACGCTCTATCTCTAAACCTGACAGGTCTTCCGAGACCTGTCAGGTTTCGTCCTCTTCTGCCCGTTTTTGACGGATGACGATAACGATTGTGAGCCGGACTATCTGACTATCGACTAAGGACTACCAGACCATTTCCGAGGAGGCTATCGTGCATATCCCCACAGGCGACATTGACCTGATCGCGCTCGGCGAGGCGCTGATTGACTTCATTTCTGTAGAGCCGGCGGGTTCGCTGTTCGACGCCGACGTGTTCCAGAAGCACCAGGGCGGTTCCCCGGCCAATCTATGTGTCAACCTGGCGAAGCTCGGCGGGCGCGCGGCGTTCATCGGCAAGACGGGCAGCGGCGCGTTTGGCGCGTTCATCGCGGTGGAACTGCGCGCGGCCGGCGTCATCACCGACTACATCGTGCAAGATCCGCTTGTGCGCACCAGTGTGGTCTTTGTGACCAAGACGGCGGGGACGCCTGATTTCGAGACATTCCGCGACGGCGACTTTCGCCTGAAGCCGGAGGAGATCGACGCGGACGTGATCCGCCGCGCGCGCGTCGTCCACGCTTCTACGTGGCCGATCTCGCGTGAGCCGTCGCGCTCGGCGGTGGTGCGCGCTTTCGATATCGCGCGCGAGGCCGGACATGTCATCTCGTTCGATCCCAACTACAGCCGTCGCATCTGGCCCGATCACGCCGAAGCCCGTGAAGTGTTGCCTCGCCTGCTGCGCAAGGTCACGATTGTGAAGCCCTCGCTGGATGACGCGCGCCGTTTCTTCGCGGATGATGTGACGCCGGAAGCCTACATCGCACGCTATCACGAATTCGGTCCAGAAGTGGTGGTGTTCACGATGGGGCGCGAAGGCATATTGCTCTCCGAAGCCGGGCGGATCACCGCCATCCCTGCGCAGCCTGTGACGGTGGTCGATGCGACCGGCGCCGGAGATGCGTTCTGGGCGGGATTCCTCGCCGCATTGCTGGATGGTCATCCCCTGGAACGGTGTGCCCGCTTTGCCCGCGAGGTGGTGGGGATGAAGCTCGTCCGCATCGGCCCGCTGCCCGCAGGTTTGAATCGCGCCGCCATCTACGCCCGCCTGACTGAAGACTACCCGACTAAAGACTAACGACTGCCGACTAAAGACTCCCGGAGGTTGACTATGTTAGATTGGTACAAAGACGCGATTTTCTACGAAGTTTCGGTAAAAGCCTTCGCCGACAGCGACGGCAACGGCATCGGCGACTTGCGTGGGCTGATCGGCAAGCTGGATTATCTGCGCGACCTGGGGGTGGACGCGATCTGGATGCTGCCGATTTTCCCCTCGCCGCTGTGCGATGACGGCTACGACGTAGCCGATTACACAAGCATCCACCCCGATTTTGGGACGCTGGATGATTTCAAGGCGCTGCTGGTTGAGGCGCACAGGCGCGATTTGCGCGTCCTCGTTGAGTTGGTGGTCAATCATACATCGGACCAGCATCCCTGGTTCCAGGCGTCGCGCGATCCGCAACATCCCGACCACGCGCGTTACCGCGACTGGTACGTTTGGAGCGACACCGATCGACCTTACGCCGAAACGCGCATTATCTTTCTCGACACCGAGCCGTCCAACTGGTCCTTCGATCCGGTGCGCGGGCAGTACTTCTGGCACCGCTTCTTCAGCCACCAGCCGGATTTGAACTACGACAATCCCGAAGTGCAAAAGGCGATGATGCGCGTCGTGCAGTATTGGATCGATTTGGGGGTAGACGGTTTTCGCATCGACGCGCCGCCGTACCTGTACGAGCGCGAGGGTACAAACTGCGAGAACCTGCCGGAAACGCACGCCTATCTCAAGCGCCTGCGCGCCTTCGTGGACGCCTACGCGCCGGGCACGTTCCTGCTCTCCGAAGCCAATATGTGGCCTGAAGACGTGATTCAGTATTTCGGCGACGGCGACGAGATGCACATGAACTACCACTTCCCGCTGATGCCGCGCATCTTTATGGCGCTGGCTAAGGCCAACCGTGCGCCGATTCTGTCGATTATGGCGCGCACGCCGGAATTGCCCGCCTCGTGCCAGTGGGGGACGTTCCTGCGCTGCCACGATGAACTGACGTTGGAGATGGTCACACCGGAGGAGCGCGCGTTTATGTGGGATTTCTACGCGCCAGAGCCGCGTATGCGGCTGAACCTGGGCATCCGGCGGCGTCTCGCGCCCTTGCTCGATAACGATCGCCGCCGCATCGAAGTCGCCACCTCGATGCTGCTCACGCTGATCGGCTCGCCTTTCATCTACTATGGGGACGAGATCGGCATGGGCGACACCATCTGGCTGAATGACCGCGATGGCGTGCGCACGCCGATGCAGTGGGACGCCGGTCCGAACGCCGGTTTCTCGGACGCGCCCGCCGAGCAGCTCTACGCGCCGGTTATCGACGATGCCGTGTATGGCTATCGGCAGGTCAACGTCGCCGCGCAGCGGGCGGATGAAGGTTCATTGTGGCATTGGATGCAGCGCGCGTTGCGCATCCGCAAGCAATATCCGGTTTTTGGGCGGGGGGCGCTGCGCTTTCTGGAACCGTACAATTCGACAATCCTGGCCTACGTTCGCAGCGATGGCGCGCAGACGATCCTGGTCTTCAACAACCTGTCCGCCGAATCGCAACGCATCACCGTCGATTTACGCGCCTACACGGGCAAAGTCCCGCGCGACTTGTTGACCGATGTTGTGTGGAACTCGATTGGCGGGACGCCGTACACTTTTACGATAGCGCCTTACGGCTATTGCTGGCTGGCGCTGGAATAGGCCGATCCTGAATCCGAAACGAATAAACGAATGGGCGCCCGGCCCATTCGTTTATTCGTGTCTCCATTCGTGGCCGACAGGACTTATTTTACCTGAATTTCGATCACGCCCTTAACCTGCGCTTTGTTGCTGAAGCCGGGCATCACCATCACAAACCCGCCCTCATCGCGGAAGCCCACGATGCAGTCCGCGCAAGCTTTGACTTCGGCCAGGTCCACCTCAGACGTAAAACCGTCATCGGCGACGAAGACGAGGGCCGTCGCCTCGCTCTTGACCCCGGCCTTGTCGAGCAGGTCGTTGAGGAGCACGCCCGTGTAGGTGTTGGTTTCGCCGCCTCTGTTGGTGAAATCGGTCTGTGTAGTGTCCATCGCGCGGATATCCTTCTCGCTCCAGCCAATCTCGCTGTTCACATTGCCCGTGATCTTCAGCGCCGCGTCCGCGGGGATACCGCCGGTCGTGCCCTGGCCACCGCACGCCACCAAGACCATCGCCAACACCAATGCCAATACGACAAGATACTTCTTCATGTGACTTATCCTCCTGAGGGAATAAATTATGAATCATGAATCATGAATCATGATTCTTGATTCATGATTCTATGGATTGACCTGAATCTTCTGAATCTGGAACACCCACCGGTTTGCCGGCGTTTCTGGACAGACGAGGCGGATAGGGCCTTTGGCCGGCTCGGCCTTGGTGATCCACGTGTTGTCTTTCTTGAGGGCGATAATCGCGCCTTGCAACTCGTCGCGGCTGATCTCGACGGCGTATCCATCGGCAGCCGTGGCCGTCACCGAACTGTACTCCCCGACGCCTGCCTCTTTGAAGATCTCTTCGATTGCCGGGCCGCTCCATGAAGCGACTTCGTCTTCACCGAGCGACTTCTGCATCAGAATATCTGTTAAATCGACTTGCGGCATCTGGACGAGCGTGCCGTAGTCCAGCGTTACCGGTGTATCCACCGCGCCGCTGACCTCCAGCGTCCACTCCACTTTCGGCGCACCGCCGCAGGCCGTGAGGACGAAGAGTAGCCCCAGTCCTAATACCACCATCCAATACCAGTTTCGTCTTTTGTGCATAACCTTCTCCTGTGGTAAATTACGAATCAGCGAATGAGCGAATCAGCGAATCAGCGAATCAGCGAATGAGCGAATCAGCGAATGAGCGAATCAGCGAATGAGCGAATCAGCGAATGAGCGAATCAGCGAATCAGCGAATCAGCGAATGAGCGAATGAGCGAATCAGCGAATCAGCGAATCAGCGAATGAGCGAATCAGCGAATCAGCGAATGAGCGAATGAGCGAATCAGCGAATCAGCGAATCAGCGAATGAGCGAATCAGCGAAT